>CAUJDH010000036.1 GCA_963169225.1 Actinomycetota bacterium | reverse complement strand
TTTTTGGCCATACGGCGTCCAGCTCTCCTAATTGTGAAGTGGTTTTTCGGGCTGGCGACAAACTCCCCCAAACCCGACTACTAAGTCTACGGGATAACCCAAATTATGTGAACCCTGGGGTGAGCGGAATCACTGCCTAGTCACTGACGACGCTGGGGGTCGAGCACGATACGCCCAGACCCTCAACGTGAAAATACGATCAAATCTCAACTAGTTCTTACGTGTCACCGATTGATTGTAAGCACGGTAATTGCCCTTTGCAGAGGCGCTCCATTTGATGTTGGCTTTGATCTTGTATCCGTAGGTACGAATTCTGGTTTGACCCTTGTACTTACCCGACTTCACGCGATACACCTTGTAATACGTAACTTCACCCCGCTGCCTCAGGTTGGCCCGCACCTTAAGCTTCACCTTTTGCTGGGCGTTGGTCGTGCAATTCGGCTTCATGAGAACGCGAGTTCCCTTACGAGGCAACTTCTTAGGAACAACGACACAGTTCTTGGTTGGCACCTGAGCTTGCTTAGCTGGAGTTGGGCTCGGAGGCGTCGGGAACGTGAGTAAACCGACTTGGGCACGCACCGGCGTATTGCCCGAGCTACCTGACCGCCAAACCATAGATACGCCTACTGTCGAAGACATCGCAACGGCTTGTGTGACGTTCGATGATCCCTCAGATAAGGCAGCAACAGCTCCCCACTTGCTGGACTTGCCTTCCACCGAAACAGGTCGCACATGCAAACGGCGATTGGACGGACTGTTCCCGAGTAGGTAAACAGCGACGCCAGACTTCCCGTCACTAGATAGTGCGTTTGTTTGGTTTTGTGAATAACCAACCCCGGACACATGTAAGGGATTCGCCCAAGACGTAGTTGTCCCACTCACTGTTCCAGCGGAACCCAGTACTTCGTCCTTCTCGCCGCTCGCTATGGAAATCCAGGTTATAAGTGCGGTCTTACCATCAGAAGACCGAGAAATACTCGGGGTACGGAACGCGAGATCACCCTGACGAGAAACCCGCTGAATTACACCAACAGTGATATCGCTCGCTCCAAACACTGTCGATACGACCCGTGCTTCGCCACCTAAAATCCATGCCAAAGTGGCGTCACCATTAGAACTTGAGGCGACGTCTATTGAAGTGTCACCTGAGAACACTGTTTGACGTTCACCGAAAGAGACCGAGGGCTCTGCGACTCCCGAAGTTACTTTGATGGCTCGCAACTGAACATTCGTCCCAGTCGAGAAAACCGCGGTTGCCTTAGCTCCTGTTGAATCTTGGACAAGGTCGATCTGCTGAGCCGCACCTGAATAGGCGTTCGCAACACTGGTAGGCGAAATCAAGTTGCTGCCATTTACCCCGAACGAAAATGCCCTCACTACACCTGGAAAACCTCCGAGAACGGTGCCGAGATTGAAGTCATGGTTGATGACGGCCTTGAGGCTTTGTATCGTGCCTCCGTCACTCATCTCGAATTGAATGGATTCATAGTTCTGCAAACTATTACCGGAGACGTCGGCAAAACCAAGTACTGCGTCAGAGTCAGCACCTGCCGAAACGAATACTCTCGATCCAGTCTGGTTGAGGACGAGCTGAATATCCACGATGTCACTAACCGGTCCGGCCACCTCAATAGGTGCACCCCAAGTGACTTCTGCACCCGACACGGACCCAGCGACTGCATATGCCCGTTTTTGCGCACCTCCTGACGTTGACCATCCGGCAACGACTTTCTTGCCATCTGCACTCATTGCAGTGCTGATGGAGTTGACCTCTTGACCATCAGCAAGTGTGTCAACTGCCGAGAGATCCACCGAATAGTTAACGATAGCTGCCTGAGCCAGCGTGCCAGACATGAGAAGTCCAGCGATTAAGGTCAGCGTTCCAGTGAGAGCCACCAACGCTCGCGATACTCGGTTCACTACGGCTTCCCCTATTCAGTCAAAGGTGGTTTATCGATGGAACTACTCTTGATTGCTTTGGGTGATCGACGCAAATCGAAAGTGTCGCCCAATTAGGTGACAAACTTAAACTGACAATGAGCGACTGTTTTCAGCGACTAGGCTGATTGAAGGATCTCGGTACCGCCGTCTTCAGCGGTCAGGACCCAAGGTCTGTCTTCAGTAATCGCAACCGTGTGCTCCCAATGGGCGGCGATTGAACCGTCGGATGTGACTACCGTCCAGTCGTCGTCGAGGGTCACTGTGTCGTATTCGCCAAGTGTGAGTTGCGGTTCGATCGCGATCGCCATCCCAACCTCTAGTTCGTCACCACGTCCGGGGAATCCGATGTTTGGCACGTTCGGGTCCATATGCATGGCAGTGCCTATGCCGTGACCAACGTAGTCCTCGACGATTCCGTAGTCACCTGCAGCGCGAACTGCATCCTCTATAACTTGACCGAGGTCACCAAGCTTAGTGCCAGCGCGGGCTGCACGGATCCCAGCCCACAGCGCCTCGCGGTTTGCCTCGGACAGCGCTGCCACCTCGGGGGCCACTTCACCAATCAATAAAGTAATTGCAGCATCGCCATGCCAACCGTCAACAACGGCACCACAGTCAACCGACACCAGGTCGCCTTCCTCGATCACTTGTGCGCCTGGGATCCCGTGCACAATTTGTTCGTTGATCGACGTGCAAATCACGCCTGGGAATCCGTGATACCCCAGGAAGTTTGACGTGGCGCCACTGTCGTAAATGTGTTCTTTGGCAAGATCGTCAAGTTGTTTGGTGGTGACACCAGCCTTCGCCTCACGCTCTAGGAGAGTCAAGGTACGCGCCACTACAAGACCAGCCTCACGCATCTTGACGAACTGCTCAGGTGTCTTGATCTCGTATCGGCTACGACGCTTTCGAAGTGGATTAATCACTAGCTCAGTCTATCTGGTCGCTTCTTGAGCCTCACGGACGAAATCGATGAAGGAAGTACGCGAACGGTCTTTATGGGACAACTGGTACTCCCATAGGCCATCAGCCCATACCGGATAGGCAAACCACTCGACACCAAAAAGCCTCTTATATAAGTCGATGGGAACTGCGCGCATCATCGAGATAGTTCGTGGGCCACCTGTTGCTTGTGACGCGTGCGCCTTGAGCGCGGCTCGCTTAAGCTTTGCCTGCTCACGCACATCAACGCGCAAGAACAATTCACTCTTGGGTAAATAGGCTTGCTCCCAGGACGACACATCGACTTTGCGTAGCGGCGTTATGTACCTCGCTACGTTCGCGATCACATTCGCCACGGCCGCATACGGCTCCCGCGGCAGGCTAGCCTCGAGAAGTCGCACACCAGTTCGTTCAGCAACAGCACGACCGAGTTCACTGATGCGCACGTGGTCGGGATGCCCATAGCCACCTGATGGGTCATAGCCCACTATGAAAATGGAGTCACGTTCAACGACCAAGGCGGCCACTCGCTCGGCCACCTCGTCAAGCGGGACTTGAACGAACGGAGCCGCTGCCCCTTCGACAACGTGACCACTAATCGACGAGCTTCCCTGACCATCGAGCCCGGAGTCAGCATAGCCAAGCGAAATGACCTCGCTGACCCCTAAGATTTTGGTAGCGAGATCAAGTTCACGGCTACGTACTTGGCTGAGATCTTGATCAGCCACAGCGTCAGTGGAGGCTAGACCAGCAGCACCATCAGTCGCCGTGATCACCACAACATTGACACCTTGCTCCGCTAGTAGCGCAATCGTGCCGCCAGTCAGCAAGGTCTCATCGTCTGGGTGAGCATGCAAGAAGACAACGGTCTGAGGCATGCGCTTAGTCTCTCGCAATACGACGCTGAGCGCGAACCGAACGACTACTACCCCTAAACATACGGCCCGGACGAGAGCAGGTGAGGCGATGCGCATCGCACACATCAGTGACTGCTACCTGCCTCGAACCGGTGGGATCGAAACTCAAGTCCGCCGACTCACTCAAGCCGAGCTAGCAGCCGGTCTTGAACCATTCGTGATCAGTGCGACGCCTGCTAACGAAAACGAAATCTCGATACCGGGTGAGACCGATAACGGCGTACCAATCCATCGACTAGCAGTGCGTTTACCAGGCGACTTACCAGTCACCCCGCACATCGGCAAGCGACTACGCGAGGTGCTCGACGGCAACTGCGATGTGGTCCACATTCACGGCGGACTGATCTCGCCCTTTGCTTGGCCAGCGCTTCGCACCGCTAACAAGATGGAATTGCCAGCAGTTGTTTCGGTTCACTCCATGTGGCCGCAGCACGCAATCACTCAAAAGTTGATGTTCCCACTTCGCTCATTGGAGCATTCCAATGTTGTGTGGTCGACTGTTAGTCATGCGGCAGTACCTGCGATCCAAGGTGCGCTAGGACATGATCAACAAGTTTATGTGCTGCCGAATGGGATCGACGTCGAGCGTTGGCGCGACACGAACCCTGTGCCTGAATACCAAGCAGGCGATCCAGTCACCATCGTTTCGGTCGCACGCCTGAGTCACCGCAAACGGATGGTTCCACTCGTTGAGATGTTGGCTGAGGCCCGCAGACAAGTTCCACCCGAGATTCCCATGCGCGCATTGCTAATTGGCCAAGGATCAGAACGAGGAAAGATCGAACGCGCAATCGAGAAGCACGAACTGGATTGGGTCGAGCTACCTGGACTCCAAACTCAAGATCAAATTCGCGAGACCTACGACACAGCGTCGATGTTTGTGGCATCGGCAGTCTTGGAATCGTTTGGCATTGCTGCGCTCGAAGCTCGAACCGCTGGTATGCCAGTAGTTGGCTTCGCGCAGAGCGGAGTGAGCGAGATCGTCACCGATGGCCAAGAAGGTTTGCTCGCAAGCAATGATCACGAAATGGCCGCAGCCATCGCCAGACTCACAACCGACCATGCTTTGCGTGCCAAGATCACCCGTCACAACCGTGAAACTGTGCCACCGTTTAGCTGGCCCGACTGCGTCGCCAAAGCCACCGAACTCTACGAGTTGGCGATCTCTCGCACCTAACGAAAGTCGCGGCGGATTTCTCAGCTTATAGCCAAGTTTTCCGCCGCAACTTTTGTTACAGGTAGCGCTTTTGCAGTCTGAGACTTACAAATCCGCGATGATGAATTTCTTCATTCTCATCATGTTTTGATATGCCTCAGGGTTGCTCATCAGTTTGTCGACATCACGTGGAACCACTTGCCAACTCACGCCGAACTGGTCAGCACACCATCCACATGCCTCAGCCTCGGGAACGCGACTTAGCATCTCCCAATAGCGATCAATCTCGGCTTGATCGTCGCAGTTGATCATCAATGAAACACCGCAAGTAAACGACTCGGTTTGACCTGGGCCATCATTGCTCGCGAACCATTCATCCAGTAGTTGGTAGTCGGCATACATGACTTCACCAGGCACACCCACACCTTCCGGGTAAGTGAACATATTGCCCAACTTGCCGTCGAACACATTGGTGTAAAAGTCGATGGCTTCTTTCGCCCGGCCTTGAACCCCAGCACCAAACATCAGATTGGGAATGATCTTGGGTCGGGGCTCACCATCAGGGTTCGTCAAAATCAACTGCCACGAAACCCCGAACTTGTCTTCGACCCACGCATAGTGCGGGCTAAAGTCGTACTCACCCAGTGGCAAGAGTTCGCGCCCACCCTCAGCGAGTACCGCCCACGTCTCATCCAAATGCTCCCGAGCTTGGCTATCCACCGACGGATCGAAGTTAACGAAGAGCGAGACCGACGGATTGGGGCGAAAATGATCATCAGCATTGATGCCAACGATCCGGTATCCGTCAATCTCAAACTCGACCGTCAATAGTTCGCCAGCAAAATCCTTCTGGAAGTCGGGCAAGCCTTCGGTTGGATACCTATGCTCGGTAACCACCTCAAAGCCGCTGAACGCACGCCGATAATGCGCGACGGCCTCAGCAGCCGTTCGGTTGAACCACAAACAGGGAACTATGCGCTGCATGGGTGACCTACCTCGGTGACGAACTAGTGACCGAGCGCGGCTAGTAAACGCTGGGTAACCTCATCGACCTCGCCCATACCGTCAACCTTGAGCAAGATTCCGTGCTCTTCGTAGACAGCGGCAAGCGGCTCGGTCTCGCGTGCGTAAACGACCATACGATTGCGGATCACTTCTTCGGTGTCATCTGGGCGGCCTTCAAGCTCGGCCCGCTTGAGTAAACGTTGAACAACCTCATCGGTATTGGCGGTGATCTCGACACAGTTGTCGAGCTTGGTGTCTAGGCCATCCAGGATCGCGTCAAGCTCGCTCACTTGCGGGAGGGTACGCGGGTAACCGTCGAGCAAGAAACCATTCTTGGCATCTGGCTCGGCCAACCGTGCTGCCACCATCGAGTTAGTGACCTCGTCGGGAACGTATTCGCCCTTATCCATGTATTCCTTGGCCTTAACACCGAGCTCGGTGCCTTCAGTCACGTTCTTGCGGAAGATCTCTCCGGTCGAAATATGGGGAATGTTCAGCGCCTCAGAAACAAACTTGGCCTGCGTTCCTTTACCTGCGCCAGGAGGGCCCATCAATACAAGTCGCATTACGTACCTTTCGTCGTGAGTGCCGCGCACTTTGGCGCGCGATCAACGACCACAACCCTAGTAGAAATCGCCATCTCTCGCAGACCAAGGTAGCCCGAGCAATGCGACTGGGTGGAACTCCTCTTATTTGTCGAGGAAGCCCTCATACGAGCGCTGCTGCAGCTGCGACTCGAGCTGCTTGACGAAGTCGAGTCCGACACCGACGATGATCAGCAAGCTGGTACCACCGAAGAGGAACGACTGACCAAGACCGAGTCCGCCAAAGGCAATGAACGGAATGATTGCAATGACTGCCAGGTAAAGCGAACCTGGGAACGTCAAGCGTGACAGCACATAGCTGAGGTACTCGGCGGTTGGGCGTCCGGCACGAATACCTGGGACGAATCCGCCGTACTTCTTCATATTGTCGGCAACTTCGACCGGGTCAAACGTGATCGTCACGTAGAAGTAGCAGAAGAAGATGATGAGGAAGAAGTAGCAAACCAGATACAGCGGCTCGGTGCCCGTCGTCAGGTTCTGCGAGATCCACTGAGCCCACTCATCTTGCGATCCAGTCAGCTGAACGATCAACTGTGGAATGTAGAGCAACGAGGCCGCGAAGATGACCGGAATAACACCAGCCATATTGACCTTCAACGGAATATAGGTCGAAGCACCACCGTATTGACGAGAACCAACCATCCGCTTGGCGTACTGGACCGGGATACGGCGCTGCGCCTGTTCGACGAACACGACCGCGGCGACCACCAACAAACCAATCACGACCACGCCAGTAAGAATCAGCGGTCCGCTCGAGGTGAACACGTTGGCAAACTGGCCAGGCATCGTGGCAATAATCGACACGAAGATCAGCAACGACATTCCGTTGCCGATGCCCTTCTCAGTGATGATCTCGCCGAACCACATGATGATCATGCAACCAGTAGTCAGAACAACAATCATCGCGAGAATGACCGGCAGACTCTGGTTCGGGATCAGCTGCTCGTTACAGCCTTGAAACAGGCGACCTGGCTCTCGCGCAAGAGTCAAAATAGTCGTGGACTGCAAAATCGCAAGTGCCAAGGTTAAATAACGCGTGTATTGCGTGATCTTGGCTTGGCCGCTCTGGCCTTCCTTCTTGAGAGCTTCAAGGCGTGGGATCACCACAACCAAGAGCTGCAAGATAATGCTGGCCGTGATGTACGGCATGATGCCGAGTGCAAACACGCTGATCTGCAATAGCGCGCCACCACTGAACAGGTTGATCAAGCCATAAAGCGAGTTGTCCTGAACGAGGTTAAGGCACTTCTGCACCGAGGTGTAGTCCACGCCCGGGGTTGGGACCATAGCTCCGAGACGGTAAATGGCAATAAGACCTAGGACAATAAAGATCTTCTTGCGCAAATCCGGGGTACGGAATGCAGTCGCGAGGGCTGTGAACATTTGGCTAGCTTATACCTCTGTGGCCGATCCGCCAGCAGCTTCGATCTTGGACTTGGCACTTTCCGAAAAAGCGTTAGCCGAGACGTTCACCTTGACGGAAATTTCGCCTGAACCTAGCACCTTGACGGGCTTGCCCTTGCGAACGGCGCCTGCTGCCACGAGGTCAGCAACACTCACGTCGCCACCGTTCGGGAACAGCTTGTCGAGAGCAGCAACGCTCACGACTTGGTAAGGAACCTTGTTTGGGCTCTTGAAGCCGCGAAGCTTAGGCAGACGCATGTGTAACGGCGTCTGGCCACCTTCGAAACCTGCAGGCACCTGGTAACGAGCCTTCGTTCCCTTGGTACCGCGACCTGCGGTCTTACCACGCTTACCTGCCTCACCACGGCCAACGCGAACCTTGGACTTCTTGGCACCTTCGGCAGGACGTAGATGGTGAACCTTAAGTGGGTTTCCACTTTCTGAAGCCATATCTAGTCGACCTCCTCAACACGAATCAAGTGCGAAACCGCACGAATCATTCCGCGGACCTCTGGGGTGTCTTGACGGACCGACGATGCGCCGATTCGCTTGAGACCCAAGGACTTCAAGGTGGCGCGCTGCGAAGCAGTGCCACCAAT
>CAUJDH010000035.1 GCA_963169225.1 Actinomycetota bacterium | reverse complement strand
CATGACATAGGCGACGCCACCTTTGCCGGACTGCGAGTTCACGCGGATCACGGCCTCATAAGTGCGGCCGACATCTTTGGGGTCAATCGGCAAGTAAGGAACCTGCCAGGTGAAGTCATCGACATCCACGCCCTCGGCGGCAGAGTCCACCTCCATGGCAGCCAAGCCCTTATTGATTGCGTCCTGGTGCGAGCCAGAGAAGGCCGTGTAGACCAAGTCGCCACCGTAAGGATGCCGCTCGTTGACTGGCAGTTGATTGCAGTATTCGACTGTGCGACGGATCTCGTCGATGTCGCTGAAGTCGATTTGAGGGTCGATCCCTTGGCTGAACAGGTTCATGCCCAGGGTGATCAGACAGACATTGCCAGTGCGTTCGCCATTGCCAAACAGGCATCCCTCTATGCGGTCGGCGCCGGCCATATACCCCAGCTCGGCAGCAGCAACTGCTGTGCCGCGATCGTTGTGCGGATGCAGGGACAACACAACGTTCTCGCGATTGTTGAGGTTACGATTCATCCACTCGATCGAATCGGCGTAGACGTTCGGTGTCGCCATCTCGACGGTAGCGGGCAGGTTCAAGATCACCTTGCGGTCACTTGTTGGTTGCCATACATCCGTCACCGCGTTACATACCTCGGCGGCGTACTCCAGTTCAGTGCCGGTGTAAGACTCAGGGGAGTACTCGAAGAACACGTCGGTGTCGCCCATGTTCTCGGCGTATTTGGCCACCAGTTGCGCGCCGTGGGTGGCGATGTCCTTGATGCCATCACGATCCAGGCCGAACACCACACGTCGCTGCAAGGCCGACGTCGAGTTGTACAAGTGCACAATTGCTTGTTTGGAACCGCGGATCGACTCGAAGGTGCGTTCGATCAGCGCATCGCGTGACTGGGTGAGAACTTGAATTACGACGTCGTCAGGGATCAAGTCGTCTTCGATCAGTTGACGAACAAAATCGAAGTCGGTTTGCGAAGCTGATGGAAACCCAACCTCGATCTCCTTGTAGCCCATATCTACGAGCAGCTGGAACATGCGCAGTTTGCGTGCAGGTGACATAGGGTCGATCAGGGCTTGATTGCCATCGCGCAGGTCGACCGCGCACCAGCGAGGCGCCTCAGTGATGACCTTGTCGGGCCAGGTGCGATCCGTCAGCTTGATGGGTTCAAATGGTTGATACCGATGGATCGGCATACCTGATGGTTTTTGAGCAGTGCGCTCTTCATAGGGGCTGTTCATTGTGAAGTCTCCTCAGACGAAAAAGTTTTGGTCGTTACCGGCAGATAACCGACGACGTACGCGTCAAGAAGCACCGCGACAAGTGGGCCGGTTTTCAGACCTTGTCGCGGCGGCTAAGGAGGAGACGCCGGTATGACATAAGGGTTCTAGTTTAGCTCATGTGTGCCAGGCCGCGCGCTTTACTCCCTAGGGGGACACGTAATCTGATACTTATGGCTAAAACGATCAAACTTGCTGTTGTCCCGGGCGATGGAATCGGGATTGAAGTCACCGAAGAAGCACTCAAGGTTCTCAAGACCGCTGTCGCTGCAGATGCGGACGCAGCTGGTACTGAATTCGAGATCAGCGAATATGACTTGGGTGCCCGTCAGTACCACCGCACAGGTGAGGCATTGCCGGACGAAACCTTAGAAGAGCTACGCACTCAGGACGCGATTTTGTTGGGTGCTATCGGTGACCCAAGCGTTCCGCCGGGAGTGCTCGAACGTGGGCTGCTTCTCAAGATGCGTTTTGAGTTTGAACAGTCAGTCAATCTACGTCCCGTCAAACTGCTCGACGGTGTTACGTCTCCGGTCAATGGAGCAACTCCTGAGACGGTTGACATGATCGTGTGCCGCGAAGGAACCGAAGGTCTGTATTGCGGTGCTGGCGGATTCTTGCGCAAAAACACCCCAGGCGAAGTAGCGACTGAGGAGAGCATCAATACCTGGGCGGGAGTGGAACAGATCGTTCGAGATGCTTTCACACGTGCACAGGCTCGCCCACGCAAGAAGCTGACACTCGTTCACAAGACGAACGTGCTTGTTCACGCTGGTGACCTATACCAGCGCGTCACCAATGAAGTCGCTAAGGACTTCCCAGACGTCACGGTGGATTACTGCCACATTGATGCTGCCACGATCTACTTTGTGACCGATCCAGGCCGCTTCGATGTCATCATTACCGACAACATGTTTGGTGATATTCTCACCGACCTTGGTGCTGCGTTAGCCGGTGGAATCGGCCTCGCAGCGTCAGGCAACCTCAACGTCACAGGTACCGGCCCGAGCATGTTTGAGCCGGTCCACGGTTCTGCTCCGGATATCGCAGGCGAAGGCAAGGCGGACCCGACTGCTGCAGTCATGTCAGCTGCTATGTTGCTGAGCCATCTGGGCCTTACAGGTGCTGGTGCCAAGATCGAGGAGGCTGTGGCCGCTGACCTTGCCAGCCGCGGCGATTCGGTTCGTTCGACCTCGGAGATCGGTGATGCACTAGCTCAAGCCGTCGCTGGCTAAGATAGTCCTATGACTGACTTGTTCCCGGTGGATCGCAACCACAATCCGGTTGCTCCACATATTCGCGATGAGATGCTGGCTGACCCTGGTTTTGGGCAGTACTTCACCGACCACATGGCGCGGGTCAAGTGGAACGTTGAGCGTGGCTGGCACGATCCTGGCGTTGTTCCTTATGGCCCTATCGCCTTGGATCCTGCTACGAACTTCATCCACTACGGTCAGGCGATTTTTGAGGGACTAAAGGTCTACCGCCATGATGACGGTTCGATAGCGACTTTCCGTGGCGATCAGAATGCGGCTCGCTTTAGACGTTCGGCAGCCAGGTTGGCGATGCCGGAACTCCCGGACGAGTACTTTCTGGGTGCGATCGACGCGCTTCTTGAGGTAGACGCCGATTGGGTACCTGCTGGAGAGGATCGTTCGCTCTATCTACGTCCGTTCTTGTTCTCGACCGAGGTCGGGCTTGGCGTTCGACCTGCTAATGAGTACCTGTTCTTACTCATCGCATCGCCAGCTGGCCCATATTTCCCTAGAGGCGTTAAGCCGGTTTCGGTCTGGTTATGTGAAGACTACGTGCGGGCTGCGCCGGGCGGAACTGGCGAAGCCAAGTGTGCAGGCAACTATGCGGCGTCGCTGGTGGCGCAGGCTGAGGCTATCGAGCAGGGTTGCGACCAAGTGGTGTGGCTGGATGCAGCCGAACACAAGTACGTCGAAGAGATGGGTGGAATGAACCTATTTTTTGTCTATGGTTCAGGTGAAACCGCCCGGCTCAAAACTCCTGCCCTGACAGGGTCTTTACTGCCAGGAGTAACCCGCGACGCTCTGCTACAACTGGCAGCTGATCTTGGCTATCAAGTGGAAGAAGGTCAAGTCTCGGTCGACGATTGGCGTCAAGGATGCGAAAGTGGCGAGATCACCGAGGTTTTCGCCTGCGGTACAGCGGCCGTGATTACTCCAGTTGGATCCGTCAAAGCCAATTCGGGCTCGTGGACCATTGCCGATGGCGAGGCTGGTCCAATCACGATGCAATTGCGTGAGCAGCTCACTGGTATCCAGAACGGAAAAGTGGAAGACAAGCACGGCTGGATTCACCGAATTAGCTAGGGCGCTTAGCGCTCGGTTGTCGCCGAGGCTATTCGTCCCGAGACGGCGTCCATCACACAGACATCCCACTCCGTTCAACTGAGCCAGATCAGAGACGACTGGCTCGCATACTCGAAAGCATGTGACATGACCGTAGATAAAAGCTCCAGTGCAGGACTGGAAACCCCGCCGCGTGCGGGACTCGCGCCTGGCACCTTCCAGGTGTACGACACGACGTTGCGTGATGGTGCGCAGCGTGAGGGCATTTCGTACTCCGTTACCGACAAACTCGCTGTTGCTCGGTTGATCGATTCCTTCGGTGTTGGCTTCATTGAGGGCGGATGGCCAGGAGCATTGCCTAAGGACACCGAGTTCTTTGAACGGGCACAAAGTGAACTCGAGCTAAAGAACTCGATCCTGGTTGCATTCGGTGCCACTCGCAAGGCTGGTTTGAATGTTGAGGATGACCACCAAGTTGCTGCGCTTTTGGCTGCGAATACTCCTGCCATCACGCTTGTTGCCAAGAGCGATGTGTGGCATGTGACAGATGCGCTACACACGACTTTGGATGAGAACCTCGAGATGGTTCGTTCGACCGTTGAATACTTAGTGGCAAACGGACGCCGGGTGTTCGTCGATTGTGAGCACTTCTTTGACGGGTATAAGCGCGATTCGGCTTACGGTCCCGCACTTTTGACCGTGGCCCATGAAGCGGGTGCCGAGGTGGGTGTCCTGTGTGACACTAACGGTGGGATGCTGCCGAGCGGAATCTATCGAGTAGTGAGGGAAGTAGCTGAGCAGACTGAGATCCCGCTGGGCATCCATTGCCAAGATGACACGGCTTGTGCTGTCGCCAACTCGGTAGCTGCTGTTGAGGCTGGTGTGGTTCAAGTGCAGTGCACGGCCAATGGATATGGCGAACGCACCGGCAACGCGGATTTGTTCTCAGTTGTGCCGAATCTCAAGCTCAAGCTCGGTATGGATGTGATCGATGACGAGCAACTCGCAGAGATGACGCGAATCTCGCATGCGATCGCCGACATCGCCAATCTGGCGCCCGATACTCACCGTGCTTATGTCGGTTTGTCGGCGTTTTCGCATAAGGCGGGTCTCCACGCGAGTGCGCTCAAGGTTGATCCCGAACTTTACAACCACATCGATCCGGCCATTGTCGGTAGCGATATGCGTGTGCTTGTTACCGAGATGGCTGGTCGGGCATCCGTCGAACTCAAGGGGCGGGAGCTTGGATTTGATCTTGCTGAGGAACCGCAGGTGCTTACTGAGGTCGTTGAGGTAGTCAAGGATCGCGAGTCCAGGGGTTGGACCTACGAGGCTGCGGATGCCTCGTTCGAGTTGCTTCTACGCGAGGCTCGTGACGGTTCGCAACGCAAGTTCACGGTCGACAATTGGAAGGTCACCGTTGAGCAAGGTGGTGACGGAAACGTTACGAGTGAAGCGGTCGTGAGCTTGACGGTCGGTGATGAGTCGGTCGTGGCTCAGGGTGCGGGAAACGGGCCGGTTAATGCGCTAGATACTGCGTTGCGGACTGGGCTCGCCCGAGTGTTTCCGCAGATCGCGGATCTCGAGCTCGTGGACTATAAGGTGCGTATCGTCGAGGGTGTCAAAGGCACCGGTGCTGTCACCCGCGTACTGATCGACACCTATGACGGCAACAAAGAATGGACCACGGTTGGCGTGCACGAGAACGTAATCGAAGCATCGTGGATGGCGCTAGAAGATGCCATCACTTACGGCTTGCTTCGCCAAGCCGATGATTCTGACGACCAGGCGGACTCCGCTGGTCTCGGTGTAGGGGAGTAGCTTGTGCGCCTGATTCGGTATCGCGTCAGACCAGATGTTGCACAGATTCTCAGTCAGCGTGAAGACAACGTTGACCGTATTCGTTGGGGTTCGGTTGAGCCAGGTGGATACGGTAGCCAACTATCGCGGCTCAAGGTGACTGAGTTCGAGTCAGATCCGTTTCTTGTCTCTGGGCTTGCTCCGCAACCGACGGGCCAAAAGTGGGATCTAGGTCAAGTCGAGCTACTGGCTCCCATTGTGCCTAGCAAAGTTGTGGCCATCGGCAAGAACTATGTCGACCATGCTGCCGAGATGGACTCAGATGTGCCCTCGAGTCCGCTCATGTTCCTGAAGCCACCGAGTTCTGTTATTGGTCCTGGCGATGAGATCGTTCTGCCAAACGTGAGTGAGCGAGTCGATTATGAAGGCGAGCTGACAGTCGTGATTGGAAAGCGGTGTCGCAACGTTGCGGCTGCCGACGCTGGCAGTGTGATCGCTGGTTACACATGCGCCAATGATGTAACGGCGCGCGATCTACAGAAATCCGATGGACAATGGTCGCGGGCCAAAGGGTTCGACACGTTTTGTCCGATCGGGCCATGGGTCGAGACCGGGCTCGAATTGACCGGTGAGCATCCAGAAGAAGTTGGTGTGAGTACCGAGGTCAACGACGAGATCAAGCAGGCTGGTGTCACGACGCAGATGGTGTTTAGTGTCGCCGAGTTGGTTGCCTACGCGAGTTCGGTGATGACACTGGAACCCGGAGATGTGATCTTGACGGGAACACCTGCAGGGATCGGGCCCTTGTCCGACGGTGATTCGGTCACCGTCAGGATCGAGGGAATCGGCGCTCTCACCAATCCGGTCACAGTCGAATAGCCTAAGAACAGTTCCCTAAAGAAGGAGTCTCAAGTGTCGGATGCCAACACAAAGGTTCGCGCACGATTTTGCCCATCGCCAACTGGCGATCCTCATGTGGGAATGCTGCGCACTGCGCTGTTCAACTGGGCATTCGCTAGACATAACGGCGGTACCCTCGTGTTCCGGATCGAAGATACTGACGCCGAGCGCGACAGCGAAGAGTCGTACCAGGCGCTGCTTGATTCGCTGCGTTGGATCGGCATCGACTGGGATGAAGGTCCTGAGATTGGCGGCGACTTCGGACCGTACCGTCAGTCTGAGCGTGGTGCGGTCTACCAAGACGTGCTCGCCAAATTAGCTGAGGCCAGCAAAACCTACAAGTGTTACTGCACTGCCGACGAATTGGCGGCCGAGCGCGACCTAGCTCGCAAGGAAGGTCGCGTCTCCGGATACAGCGGACGCTGCCGTGACTTGAGCGACGAGGAACGCGCGGCGTTTGAAGCTGAGGGTCGGACGCATGTCATTCGTTTCCGGATGCCAGAGCAAGACTGGATCTGGAACGACTTGGTTCGAGGTGAGATGACGGTGGCAGGTGAGCAGGTGCCGGACTTCGTGCTCGTCCGCCCCAATGGCGATCCGTTGTACACCTTGGTGAACCCGGTTGACGATGCCGTCATGGAGATCACGCATGTGCTCCGAGGTGAGGACCTTTTGTCGTCGACTCCGCGTCAGTTGGCATTGCACGGAGCACTCATCGAGC
Source organism: Actinomycetota bacterium (assembly GCA_963169225.1). GTDB lineage: Bacteria > Actinomycetota > Actinomycetes > S36-B12 > UBA10799 > KLAP162. The sequence goes on along the minus strand of CAUJDH010000035.1, from coordinate 1,388 downwards.
TGGGCGTTGGATCCGGTGCAATGCCCGAATTTGGGCACTTGCCGTACGTTATGGGTGAGGGCAATAAGAAGCTCTCCAAGCGTGACCCTGAGGCCTCGTTCTCGCACTACATTGACGCGGGATTCTTACCTGAGGGATTCGTCAACTATCTGGCATTGCTCGGATGGTCGCCTGGTAACGATGTCGAGTTCTTCTCGCGTGAGGAGTTGGCGCGTGACTTCGAGATTTCCAAGGTCAACGTAAGTCCAGCTCGGTTCGATTTGAAGAAGGCCACAGCGATCAACGGCGACTGGATTCGTGCGCTGCCTGTAGATGAATTAGCTGATCGAATCGTTCCGTATTTGGTCAAGGACGGCGTGCTACCAGCTGAACCAACGGAGCAGCAGCGTTCGATGGTTCGAGTGGCGACGCCGCTCATTAGCGAGCGCATGGAGACCCTCGGTCAAGCCAGTGGCATGCTCGGATTCCTGTTTGCCGGGGAACCTGGTTGTCGGCCGTTCGAGATTGACCCTGATGATGCCGCCAAAATGCTCGACGACGAAGGTCGTGCTGTGGTGACTGCTGCGATGAAAGGACTTGAGACGATGCAGGACTGGTCGACCGAGTCAATCGAGTCGAATCTGCGTCAGACTTTGATCGATGGGCTTGAGTTGAAGCCGCGTGTGGCGTTTGGCGCCGTGCGTGTGGCGATCACCGGTCGCCGGGTTTCGCCGCCGCTATTCGAGTCGATGGAGTTGCTTGGTCGTGAGCGCTCGATGGAACGCCTAGCTGCTGTCGCGCAGTGATTTCTGAGCCGATATAGTAGTCAGAAGTCATTGGGGTATGGGGTAATTGGCAGCCCGACTGGTTCTGGTCCAGTTAGTCTAGGTTCGAGTCCTGGTACCCCAGCCATAACTGGGTCATCTTCCATACCTTTGTGACGCAGTTAGCTAGGGCCCCGTTGTGTAGCGGCCTAGCACGCCGCCCTCTCAAGGCGGTAGCGCGGGTTCGAATCCCGTCGGGGCTACAAACGATTGAGGTGAGTGAAATCAAAGCTCGCTTTGATTTCCGAACCGATTGAAGTTTGTTGACCGGTGCATAAGTGCCGGGAGCATTTACACCTTTTTCGATTTTCATTTTTTCTCATCTTCACTCATTTGCATCGGTTGTTAAAATCACACTAAATAGGTGAAGAATAATACTCACTTATTTGGTACAGTTTAATCCATGACTATTACAGAGATGGCACCATCGCAGGTAAATGTAGGTCTCGAACTGCGTCGGCTCAGCCCAAACCTTGGCGCTGAGGTGACCGGTGTGGATCTCTGTGCACCCATGGGCGACTCGGAAGTCGACCTGATCCGGGATGCACTCTTGCGTCATAAGGTGCTCTTCTTCCGTGGACAGGC
>CAUJDH010000034.1 GCA_963169225.1 Actinomycetota bacterium | reverse complement strand
TACCCAGTTCCAAAATCATCAAGAGCGACCCTACAACCAGCCGCACGAATCCGCTGCAATACCTGAGCTGCTTCGTCGGGACGTTCAGCCAAGACCGATTCAGTAACCTCGAGAACCAGCCCTGTGGGATCCAACTTGACGTCACGAGTCGCATTTTGGACCGCTACGACCAACCCGCTGTCAATCTGCTGACCGGATACGTTGACGGAAATTTTGAAATCACTTTCTTGGGTAAGACTCCGAAAATCCGCGGCGTCACGGCATGCTCGACGAAGTGCCCAGGCACCCAATTCGTGAACCAAACCCATTTCTTCTGCCAATGGCACAAACTCACCGGCAGCTAACAACCCACGTTCCGGGTGATTCCATCGCACCAAAGCCTCAGCCCCGATGATTCGGTAATCACTGAGCCGCACAATCGGCTGATACATCAACTCAAGCTGGCGGAGAGCCAGAGCCTCCCGCAATTCATGCTCCGCCTGCACTCGCTCAACGATTGCATCGTGCATGGTTGCTTCGAATCGAACAATGTCGATACGGACCGCACTGCGTGCCCGAGTCAGTGCCACCTCAGCGTTTCGTAGCAACTCCTCAGCAGACTCAGTACCCAGCGTGTTGACCGCATAGCCCATGCTCACCGTCAAACGGATCTCTCGACCGTCCTCAACCACAACTCCCGCCAAAGAACGCTGCAACCGTTCGTGAACTCTTCCCACTGCACGATCCGTGTTAGAACCCACAATGAGGATCGCGAACTCGTCGGCACCAATCCGCGCCACCACGTCCCAAGGCCGAACACTGCGATTGATTACTGCGGTCACTCGACGGAGAATGTCATCGCCAAGTTCGTAACCCAGCATGTCATTGAGCGCGCCAAATCCGTCAATGTCGACAGCCAAGACCGACACTTGAGCAGGTGGCGCCCCCTTCAACGACTCCGCTGTGAACTGACGGAGAGCTGCCCGCGTCGGCAAGTCGGTTAGCTCGTCTGTCTCACTCGCGATTGGTGCAGCAGGGGCCTTACCCTTCTGCCAGCGACTCGAATCGCGACTGATGCAAATAAACCCTGCTGCAGTTCCATCCGATTCATTCGCCAGGATTTGCGTCTCTGAGCGATAAAAAGCCCCATCAGACTTACGCAAATCAATCATCACTGTCTGCGGACGGCCAGTCTCACGGACGGATGCCAATGCCTCAGCTACTGAAGCCTTATCTTCGTCACGCACCATCTCAACGAGGCGACCACCGATCCATCGCCCCGGTTCAAATCCAAGAATTTTGGCTACATGCGGCGATTGGTAGAGAACACACTCGCCATTGTCGATCACGGTGATGATTTCTAAGACGCCATCCTGGCTGGGCACACTTGGCAAAACTGCATCATCAGATTCAAGGAACACTCGCTCACGCACGGGAGTGATAAATCGAGCGGCCAGGATGCCGATGATGACTCCCGCAATAAGCACGACAATGGCCAACATCGCGAGAGCGATGAAGCCAAGGAACGAGAGTGAGATGGGCATCTTCCCTATTGTGCTACAGATTTTGCAGTTCGTTGGCTAAACGGTGACCAACTCGAGCAAGAACTTCAGTACCTGCTTCGGTGTGACTGAGTTGCTCCACTTCACCCTCGCGATGGATCCGCGCCACCAGCTCTGAACGGTCATAGGGAATCGTCACTCGAACCTCGACTGCCGGATGAGGTAACTGGTCCTCGATCGTGTCCATCAATTCATCAACGCCCTGGCCGGTATGAGCAGACACAAGAAGTAACTGTGGCTCCTGATGGCGAAGCACTGCGAGCTCTTCTTCGTTAATCGCATCCGCCTTATTCACGACCAGAATCTCCGGCAGATCGTTCGCCCCAATCTCAGCTAAGACTTCTCGCACTGCGGCAATCTGCTCACCGGGATTGTCGCTAGAGCCATCAACCACATGCACTAGCAGGTCAGACTCCAGAACTTCTTCCATGGTGGAGCGGAACGATTCGACGAGTTGGTGCGGAAGGTGTCTAACAAACCCAACGGTGTCAGCGATAGTGAACTCACGACCACCAGGAGTCTTCGCCCGCCTGACAGTTGGATCCACCGTTGCAAACAACTCGTCACGCACCAAAACCTTGGCCTTAGTCAGCCGATTGAGCAAGCTGGACTTACCCGCGTTGGTATAGCCAACTATCGATACAGCCGGAGTTTGGGATTCCCGCCTGGAACTCCTGGCCACATCTCGCGAATCAGCCATATCGGCAAGTTCACGTCGCAGCTTGGCCATTCGCGAACGAATACGGCGACGGTCGATTTCGATCTTAGTCTCACCGGGACCGCGGCTTCCGATCCCTCCATTACCGGTCGCGGTACCACCAGCTTGTCGACTCAACGCAGCACCCCAGCCACGTAATCGCGGAAGCATATATTGCATTTGCGCAAGCGCGACCTGGGCCTTGCCCTCTTTACTCCGGGCGTGCTGAGCGAAAATATCAAGGATCAACAAGGTGCGATCCACAACCTTGACCTTGACGACCTTCTCTAAGTGCTCCAGCTGTGCAGGCGACAACTCTCCATCGCAAATAACCGTGTCAGCACCGACAGCCGCAACAACATCGCGAAGCTCGGCTGCCTTACCCGAACCGATATAGGTAGCGGCATCGGGCGCACGCCGACGTTGCACCAAACCCTCAAGCACCTCAGAGCCAGCCGTCTCAGCGAGGCGCGCCAGTTCTTCCAATGAACGCTCAGCTTGTTCAGCCGTGCCGGAAGTCCACACGCCGACCAGGACGACTCGCTCCAGTCGAAGCTGACGGTACTCAACCTCGGAAATATCGTGAAGTTCAGTCGATAGTCCGGCAACGCGACGCAGAGAGTCACGATCATCTCTGGTCGCTTCGTCTAGGGCGACCTCCACCCCAGATCGATCGCCTAATTCTTTGAGCTCTTTATCTTCGGGAGACATGTTGTTGTGCTATTCGCTGCTAGTCGATGTTCATATGGTCGAGCGCGCCGTCGAGAAGCGAAGCAAACTCAGCTTGTTCGTCAAGCCCAAGCGCGGTCCAGGTTCGCGCCGCCATTCGGTCAGTGCGTCGCTCGGCTTCGCTCCGTGCTTTTGCCGCTTGACTCTCGCGCTCAGGGGCAACCTCTAGATCTTCCCAACCAAAGAAGCTGGCGTTTGATGCACCGCCACCGCCGAGGATAATCGCCTCGCGTGGAGTTATGTCTGCAGCCAGAATTGCCGACAAGTGCATTGCACCGCGCAATTCACGCAAAGCTAAGAGCGACTGGACAGCATTTGCCTCTGGCGTTGGGCGCTCCGGCATGCCACGCCACCCTGCGAATAGTGGCGCACCAACAGGAGATGCCTCACGCGCGGCTTTGCCAGCGAGTTCACCCAACCGCTCTACTCCTTCGAATCCGCCGAGGGTGTTGTTGGACCACTCATCAAGCGCGCTTAGACACACTTCCATGCCCTGATCAAGGTCAACTTGCTGCACTTGAAGCCAGCAGTCCTCCACAAAATCAAGCGGAAAGAAGCCAACGATTGATGCCACCACGTCAGGATTCGCTTGACCCAAAACACCGCAACGACCAAGAAAATATGCCGGCCAAGGAGGAAGCCCCACCTGTCCGCCGGCCTTGCGAAGGTCGCGCGTCAAGAAGAAGGCGCCTCCAACTACCCCAACACCTTTGCGCACTCGCGCAGCGTAGACGCCGTCGTCATCGGCTAAAAATTGGTCAGCCATGGTTCTTCACCTCTTCTCGATTCTTGCAGGCCCCAGTTTCGTCCGGTCCTACAGGTAGAGCGTTCCTTCTGCAACGAACTCAGCTGGCCCGATAAGCCACACATCACCTTCGTCGTCGACCTTGACGCACACTTCCCCACCGGGGACCGAAACAGCTACATCTCCAGGGCCAGCGACGCCGTGCAATTCACGCAAAGCCAAGGCTGCGGCACACGCGCCAGTACCGCACGACAATGTCTCACCAACTCCACGTTCAAAGATTCGAATCGAACTTGAAAGCTGCTCGGCATCCGTACTTGTATCGACCATGAATTCGACATTCTGGCCATCGGGAAACAGCGGACCCGCATCGACTTTTGGCGCGTCCATGAGAGTACCGGCATCATCCAACGAATCGACCATTACGACTGCGTGTGGATTTGGCATCCACCAGGCTTGAGCTGGCCAGGAACGTTCGCCGACGGTCACGGTGATGTCCGAAGCTTGTCCTTCGGTTGATGAACCAGCAGGACCTGGCGAAGGTGGACCCATATTGATCGCAATGCCGTCGGTACCGATTTGAGCATCGTGAACTCCAGCACGCGATTCGAACTGGAAAGAACCGGCACCGTCAGTGGTTTCAGTGTCAACTAGCTCGTTGTCCAACAGAAACTTGGCAAACACACGAGCACCATTGCCGCACATCTCAGCGATTGATCCGTCGGCGTTGCGATAGTCCATGAACCACAGATCGTCAGCTGGTTCACTCGCAGCCTCTGCTATGTACTTGGCCGGAACTACGCGCAGGATCCCGTCTGCACCCACACCAAATCGGCGGTCGCTTATTGCTGCGACTCGCTCTTCGGGCAGCTCGATCTGGCCTTCACGGTCCAGGATTACGACAAAGTCGTTACCTGTTCCGTGGCCTTTGACAAAGCTCAACGGTTGATTTGTTGCGGGCATCTTTCAAGCCTACGGGGTCTGCTCGCGTTGATCAACCACGCCTAGTGCCAGCTCCAGGAGCTCACCCACTGTTCGCTCCCCTGATTCATCGGACACATCAAGCCAGGTCATCTTAGGATCGCGATTGAACCACGAAAGTTGGCGTCTGGCGAATCTCCTAGTGGCTGTCGCCGTTTCTATCTTGGCGGCCTCTTCGGCCAGCTCGCCTCGAAGCTGCGCGGCACCTTGGGCATAGCCAAGTGCTTTGGAAGCAGTCGGTGCAGCATCAAGTCCTTGCTCACGAAGTTCAGCGATTTCGTCTAATAAGCCATCTCTCCACATTTGGTCTATCCTGCGTTCAATCCTTCCATCCAAATCACCACGGTCTCTCCTGAGTCCGATCACTGTGCAATCAAAGTGACGGTCGGCGCGAGGCAGCTTCGCGGTATACGGCTGACCCGTGATTTGGATGACCTCTAGGGCACGGATGATCCGTCTAGCATTATTGGGTTCCATCGATTCGGCTGCCTTAGGATCGCGCTCTTTGAGCCTGTCATATAAGGGCTCGGGACCGACGGACTCTAATTCGGCGTATAACTGCTCTCGCAGTTCCGGATCGGTGCCTGGAAAATCCAGATTGTCGATCACTGCATTAATGTACAGACCCGACCCTCCCACGAGGAGTGCTGACTTGTCTCTTGCGTGGATCGCTTTGATCTGCGCCCGGGCCAAGCGTTGGTATTCAGAGACGTTAGCTTCGTCGGCGATTGACCAAATATCAAGCAGGTGATGCTCAATTCCTTCGCGCTCAGACTCAGGGAGTTTAGCGGTGCCGATATCCATCCCTTTGTATAGCTGCATCGAGTCGGCATTGACGATTTCGGCATCAAGGGCGCGAGCGAGACCTAGCGAGAGATCTGACTTTCCCACGGCTGTTGGGCCTGCCACGACTACGAGCTTGGGACCACCAGCAACTCCTGGAGAGCGGGAATTGTCCATCTCACTATCTGACCACATACCGCAGCGGGCTTGTGCGCACGGCTAAGGACTCTTGAGACTGCCAAGAAGCTAGGCTGGACTGTGTAGGTAAGCAGTCGTCAAGACAGGAAGAGGCATCGTGATTGAACGTGTTGTGTTCTTGCCAATGCCTCCACTCATTGATCCGGCAATAGCCAACGGTGCCGCCACTGAACTCGACGAGCTACGAACGGTAATTGACGACGCCTTATCGGAAGCAGTTGCGGCAACGAATACGGTTGCCGTCTTAGGTACGGACGAAGCCGTGGAAGTCGCCAACTACCTACTAAGTCGTGTGGCCCCTAGAACAACTGCTCTACCTATGGATTTAAGCGCTGAGCCAAATGACGCGACTGTGCTACTTGTCATGGGCGATGGAACTGCCAAGCGCACCGAAAAGGCACCTGGCTATATCGATGACAGAGCTGAAGCATTCGACCGCAGAGTCAGTGAAATCTTTAAAAGCGCGCAGCTCGCTGAACTCGCCATGCTCGATCAGGAACTAGCCGAAGAACTTTGGGTGGCTGGGGTCATACCGTGGAAGTCTGTCGGCGGATGGGTTGAAGAGTTTGGGAGTAGTTGGAAACTTCGACAGCTCCATTTTGAGGATCCATATGGCGTTGCCTATTTTGTTGCAGATTTCGAGCGGGAACACTAAGAGAACTACCAGAAAAGGCTCAAGCACCTGGGAAAGACGGCATTCCCATCGATACTGCACCCGGTTCTTGACCACCTGAACTTGCGCCACAGCTGACGGCGAATTCACGTGCAGACCGGTCGACGGAGATTGGAGCTCCGTCGGCTAGTAGGTGATAAGGAGCAGCACGGGTCACTTCGGTAACGACGAAATCACCGGGCTCGATATCTTGACCGTCCCCATTGAAGTGAACTAGTCGGTTGTCTCTCGCCCTGCCGGTCAATCGGCCAGTGGAGTCATCCTTCTTGCCATGCGATTCATGGACCAGCACCTCAACCTGGTCACCCACAATGGCTTTATTGCCATCCCATGCGAGCTGCTTGGTTAAGACATCAAGACGCATGTATCGATCACTGACAATTTGCGGGTCGATTTGATCGTCGAACTCGGCCGCCGGAGTCCCTGGCCGTGGCGAGTACTCGAAAGTAAAGGAAGCGTCGAACTTGGCTTGTTCCACTACCTCCAGAGTTTGTTGAAAGTCCTCTTCGGTTTCACCCGGGAAACCCACGATGATGTCGGTTGAAATCGCTACGCCTGGAATCTCGCGGCGGGCAAGGTCAATAATGTCCAAGTACTTCTTGGATCGGTAGCTACGACGCATTCGAGCCAACACCGTATCGCTGCCTGATTGCAAAGGCATGTGTAATTGAGGCATAACATTCGGAGTCTCGGCCATTGCTTGGATCACATCATCGGTGAAGTCACGTGGGTGCGGACTGGTGAAACGAACTCGCCTTAGACCTTCGATCTCTCCGCATGCACGCAGCAGCTTGGCGAACGCTTGTCGATCTCCGAACTCGACTCCGTAAGCGTTGACGTTCTGACCAAGCAGTGTGATCTCAACAACTCCCTCGGCGACCAAAGCCTTGATCTCGGACAAAATCTCACCAGGACGGCGGTCCTTCTCTTTGCCGCGCAGAGACGGAACGATGCAGAAGGTACAAGTGTTGTTGCAACCGACTGAGATCGACACCCACGCCGAATAGAGGCTGTCGCGCTTGGTCGGTAATGCGGATGGAAAATCTTGCAGCTGCTCTGCGAACTCGGCTTGCGCCTCACCGTTAATCCGAGCACGTTCCAAGAGCACAGGCAGGGCTGCCACATTGTGAGTGCCGAATACTGCATCGACCCAAGGGGCTCGTTCAATAATCTGAGCTCGATCTTTCTGGGCTAGACACCCACCAACCGCGATTTGGAAGTCAGGATTGGCGACCTTGAGCTGCCGCAGCATTCCTAGGTTTCCGTATAGACGATTGTCGGCATTCTCACGAACTGCACATGTGTTGAAAACTATGACATCAGGATCGCCGGATTGGTTCTCCTCGTACCCAGCCTCAACTAGAAGGCCAGCCATACGCTCAGAGTCGTGCACATTCATTTGGCAACCAAAGGTCTTAACCTCGAATGTGCGGACTTGCGAACTCATCTCTCAAGGATACGACCCACGGGTTGTCGCCTAATCCGCGGATTCGGACTCTATGCGAGCACGCTCGATCGCCAAGGCTGCTACTTCATACCCATAGCCACGACGAGCCAGAGCAGCGAGACATCGACGAGTTTGTGCGGCAGGCGCAACGTCGCGCATTGACCGCAACTTCTTAGTCGCCAATGTGGTTGCCGCTTCGATCTCAGTATTAGGAGTGACTTGTTCTAGTGCCTCGTCAATGTAGTCAGGGTCGACTCCCCGTTGATTCAGCTCTTGCTTGAGAACTTTGCGAGATAGACCCCGTGACGTATGCCTGGAACGAACCCATTCGTGTGCGTAGTCACGATCATCGACTAGCCCCACCTCTTCGAATCGGTCGAGCACTTCTTTGATCACGTCTTGCTCTACCCCTCTGTCAACCAAGAGATCATGCAATTGCTTGCGCGTTTTGGCAGAGTAATTGAGCGAATTGAGAACTATTGTTCGAGCCTGGTCAGCAGTCGGCGCTTCTTGGAGATCGCTGACTGCTGACCGGCTTCGAGTCTTAAGTGGTGCCACGCTAACGACCTACAGGTCGGACGAGGCTTTATCCGTGAGGATGATGTCGCTGAGGTCATCCTCGATTTCTGCGGCAATTCCTATGCCGAGCTTCTCTTTAATGAGCCGCTCGAGTTCGTCAGCCAGGTCAGGGTTGTCTTTCAAGAAGTTTCGAGAGTTCTCTTTACCTTGGCCAAGTTGGTCATCTCCGTAGGTAAACCAAGCTCCCGCCTTACGAACCAATCCGTGTTCTACACCCATGTCGATCAAGCTGCCCTCACGAGAGATACCTTCGCCATAGACGATGTCGAACTCAGCCTGCTTGAACGGTGGAGCCATTTTGTTCTTAACAACCTTGACACGAGTTCGCGAACCAACAGGATTGGTTCCATCCTTGAGGGTCTCGATGCGACGAACATCTAGTCGCACCGATGAGTAGAACTTGAGTGCCTTTCCACCAGTCGTGGTCTCGGGGCTTCCGAACATGACTCCGATCTTCTCTCGGAGCTGATTGATGAAGATCGCGGTAGTTCCCGAGCCATTGATAGCACCGGTCATCTTACGCAAAGCCTGGCTCATGAGACGAGCTTGTAGACCAACGTGGCTGTCTCCCATATCGCCTTCGATCTCTGCCTTAGGAACGAGAGCCGCTACCGAGTCGATCACAAGGATGTCGACTGCACCAGAACGAATCAATGTGTCTGCAATCTCCAACGCCTGCTCACCCGTATCAGGCTGACTGACAAGAAGATTGTCGATGTTGACACCAAGTTTGGCGGCATAAATAGGATCAAGGGCATGCTCAGCGTCGATGAAAGCTGCAACACCGCCTTGCGCCTGGGCCTGCGCGATGGCATGCAGAGCGACTGTCGTCTTACCTGAGGACTCTGGTCCGTAGATCTCCACAACGCGACCACGTGGAAGTCCACCTATTCCCAGCGCAACGTCAAGAGCAATCGCACCTGTAGGAATGACTGCTACTGGTGGTTTGGTCTCGTCTCCGAGACGCATAACTGAACCCTTGCCAAAGTTCTTTTCAATCTGGGCGAGAGCAGTGTCTAGCGCGCGTTCGCGGTCTGCAGGACTATTCGTGTTGTTAGCCATGATGTGCCTTTCGTAATGAGGCCGGCGCCTCGTGTGTATGTCGCGTTGACACTAACTCGCGGGACGGACATTCTGATCTTCAGTTTTCTAGCCTGTGGACGACACACCATCAGCCAAACCCTGTGGATAACTATTTGAAATTATTTCACCAAATAGAGTCCCTAAGGATCAACCACTTGTGCCTATCCAACTGGTGCGTCGTCAGTACGACTATAAACCGAACATATGTTCGATTTCATGTTTTGACACGATTTTTTTGAGAAAGATTCTCAAGAGACTTTTGACTTCTTCTCACCAGGCAGATGGCCCTTGTCTCGCAACCAGGTATAGGTAAACAGGGCCATAGAGAACATAAGAGCCAGGATCACCCAATAGAAGACAAGAACGTCAATCCAGGCACCAATAGGTGGTGCACCTGGCAAGAAGTTGCGGAGCGGAACTAAGGCGAACAAAAGTGCAGCCTGCCAGCTCGCCATGGTGGCTTCAATAGTTCCTGGCTTGCGGAAAACACGGATTGAAACCGACAACGCCGCTACAGCCAAAACTGCCATCAGGATCATAACCACAGCCACGAACCCTAGAGTGCCACCAGACCGCTTAAAGGTCGTGTCCATCCACAGAGAGGAACCGACTGTTTCGATATTCCAGACCTCAGTCCAGCCCGAAGTCCCTTCAGGCGGCTGATCCAACCCAATATTGATGAAATGCGGACTCTTCGAATCGAACTGTTCCCCAGTAGGTGCCACAGGTTTGCCGTCTGCACCTAACTCCTGAATCGATAACATCGGTGCCGGCTGTCGCTTTGCACTCGGACGCGGTTCTTCTCCCTCTTGCGTCACCTCCGTTCCAAACCCATAAAAATAGCGATCCAACGGGTACGTATCTGGAGTGCCATCAACGAGGAACTTTACCTCCGAAACGACATATGCTTGACCTACACCTGCATCTACATGAGAATTCGAATCTGCCTGCGGACTCTGCCAGAAAGTGACTCGCAAGGGCTTTGCGAAGCCAAGCTCGGCAGGTTGATTTTTGTTGGTGCTAGGCCTATTGGCCAAATCCATATCACCCACCGGAAGGACGGCAATGCGCATCGTAATTTCTCTGCGCAATGTATCGACGTCCACGAGCTCCATCTGCACTTCGACACCATTGTCAACTTTAGCTGGAATATGCGCGACATCACTACGACCAGAATTCGCATAAAGAACTAAGACAGTGCCATAGACAATGGCGAAGACCACAAACAGGCAGATTCCAACGATCAGCGGGCGCTTCGACTTGGAGGCAGTCACCTACGTATTCTACGTACGTCGTAGATGAAATTCACGCATAAAAGCCAAGGGTGTGTTCAAGTGACAATCGCACTCAACGAAGGTTAAACGGAAGTTCCAGTTCGCGATGTACTGCTAGCCACACTGCTTTCGTGTCCCATCCATTATCGAATGCTTCGGCAACAGTTTGGCTGTCTAGTTCTGCCAGTACGTGGTCCCGGCTCCAAGATTCGGCATAGGGTTCACCAAGAACTGAATTGAGTCGTTCCCAAAAATCAGTACGGCGCATCGTAAACGGGCAGTCGAAAGTCCAGCAAGCTAACTAAGCAGCGCTGCGGGAGGAAACCTGTGCCGGGGCAACCTCAACCTCGGAGACAGGAGCCTGGTTTGTTGCGAGCGAATGAGAAGCCGTCGAACGCAGCGGAGTAACCCCTTGCGCCCGAGCAAACTCGGCTTCTATGGCGCTGTACTCCTGGGCAACCGAAGTGAACAGCGCAGACAATGGCAGGCTCAGCGCCCGGCAAATCGAGGCAAGCAATTCACTAGATGCCTCCTTATGGCCTCGCTCAACTTCAGAAAGATAACCGACCGACACTTGAGCCTCGGTCGCAACCTGACGGAGCGTACGGCTCTGAGCAACACGACGTCGCCGCAGTTCGCCACCTAACACCGTTCTCATTGCGATCATTCGAGTCCTCTCTCGCAGTCCGTCTAAGCATAACCCGTTGAGCTATCCAGATCTTCCCACACGCTGGCAAGTAGCTCGAGGGCTTGATCCACTACTTGGCTACGGATCTCATCGCGCGTACCCGCCAAACGAAGCTCCCTCACCTCGACACTGCCACTCTCGGCATCTCCGGTCGCAATTGCGATGTACACGAGGCCAACGGGCTTGCCGTCTTGAGGTTCTGGCCCTGCCACCCCGGTGCACGACAATCCGAAGTCGGCACTGAATCGAGCAGCGACGAGGGCCGCCATCTGCGCCGCCACTTCTGGATGCACAGGTCCTTCGACGGCGAGCAAGGCTGGATCAACACCAAGCACCTCCGACTTGGTGTCGGTTGCATAGGTGACTGCTCCTCCGCGAAAAACGCGTGAAGCTCCGGGAACCTCGACAATGGTGGCAGCCAAGAGACCGCCCGTAAGCGACTCAGCCACCGCCACTGTTTGCCCGGCTTCAGCCAGATCCTCGAGCAACTTGGCGAGACCACTGAACTCGGTCACTTGGCACTCTCTCCGTGGGTGCGGCGCAGCTTGATCGCACGAACCGCATAGTCGATTCCGGTAACCAAAGTAAGTAACAGTGCGATCCACAAGATAACGAGACGTAAGTCAGCCCAGAACCCAGCAAGTGGAAGCAAGTACAGGAAAATAGCCACCAACTGTGCCACCGTCTTGGCTTTACCGCCGCGACTGGCCGAGATCACTCCGTATTTGATCACCCAGAATCTGAGAGCAGTTACGACAAGCTCACGGCCCAGAATGACGATCGTGATCCACCACGGAATTGCACCGTGCACACTAAGCGCAATGAGTGCGATCCCCGTGAGGGCTTTGTCAGCGATCGGGTCCGCTACTTTGCCAAACGTCGTGACGATATTCATTTTGCGTGCAAGTGCACCGTCCGCAAAGTCCGTTGCAGCCGCCACCGCGAATATCGCGGCAGCCCAGATCTGTGGGCCAGTCTCGCCAAAATGCCAAAACACAAGGATTGCGAACGGAATCACCAAAACCAGGCGAAGCATGGTGAGCATATTGGGGATGTTCCACAGCCTGCTACCTGTCGGCGGATGCGACACTGGGTCCGGCTTGGGAGCTAGCCTGGCACGCATAGCCTGATTTTGAGCCTCACGCCTGGCTCGAATCTCCTCAGATGTTGCCCCACTACTGCGCGACTGCACCTCACCAGCGGAAGTGGTGGCGTCGTTAGTTGGTGGCTCCGATTTGTTCATCGCTTAGTAATTTAGCGAAAAGATCGACTCCTTCGTTGGATCGAACCTCCGCACGGATGATCTTCCCAACTTGCGCCCTGGCTCCAAAATCGGCAATCGAGACGGTCACACCACCATCTTCGGGTCCCTGATGCTCTGCACGCCCCAGCACAACACCCTGATCTTCGTCAACTTCCTCAATCAAGACGTCAACCGTAGTACCCACTCGCGCAGCAGCCCGACCCTCACTCACGATGTCAACAAGCGCGACGGTTTCCTCTACCCGCGCGGCAATGACGTCGTCAGGAATCTTGCTCTCGAGTTCAAGTGCTGCTGTTCCATCTTCATCGGAATAGCCGAAGACTCCGACTGCATCCAGCTCAGCCTCGGAAATGAAATCCAATAACTCCTGGAATTCTTCATCGGTCTCACCTGGGAAACCGACAATCACATTGGTGCGGATACCTGCTTCGGCGTTGGTTTGGCGAATCTGCGTGACAAGCCGCAAGAAATCTTCGGAACCACCAAAGCGCTTCATGCGCCGTAAAACAGTTGGGCTCGCATGCTGGAATGACATATCGAAGTACGCTGCAACACCAGGCGAATCGGCAATGATCGAGACGAGGTCAGGCCGCATCTCGGCCGGCTGCAAGTACGAAGGTCGAACACGAACTTCAGGATGCAGCGCACCTAATTCACCGAGCATGGTTTCCAATAACCGAAGGTCGCCGAGATCCTTGCCATACGACGTGGAGTTCTCGCTCACAAGCAATAGCTCTCGCACACCTTCGTCAATCAACCAGCGAGCCTCCTCGAGCACATCACTAGGCCGACGCGAAACAAACGAACCGCGAAAACTAGGGATCGCACAAAAAGTACAGCGTCGGTCGCAGCCAGAGGCAATCTTGAGTGACTCGGTCGGTCCAATCCCTAGCCGAACTCGGTGCCCCTCATGTCCAGGAGTGGCGACAGTAGAATCTTGCCGATCAACTGGCGTAATCGGTAGCAATTTACGCCTGTCTCCTGGCTCGTGAGACTCGATCGACTCCCCCGCCACGATTTGGTCCAGCGAAGTCCCGATCCGGTCGTAAGTGTCGAAGCCTAGAACTGCCGCGGCCTCGGGTAACTCTCTAGCCAGATCACGGCCATAGCGCTGAGCTAGGCAGCCCACGGCCACTACGGGTTTGGTCCCGTCGCTTAGCTCAAGAATAGTGTCAATGGAATCCTTCTTGGCCGACTCCACAAAGCCGCAAGTATTGACGAGAACAGCATCAGCACCATCAGTGTCTTCGGTAAGGATCCAACCATCAGATTTGAGGCGACCGGCAAGCTCGTCAGAATCGACATCATTCCTGGCACATCCCAGGGTGACTACAGAAACTCGCTTGCTCACACTCCAGCGTAACTCACGCTTTAGTAGCTACGCCTCGCCGCGTAGTTCGGCCAGCACTGCCGGGAGCTCGTCGACCGAGACCAAAACCTCGCGTGGCTTGGAACCTTCCGACGGACCCACCACACTGCGCGACTCCAACAAGTCCATGAGCCTGCCAGCCTTGGCGAACCCAACCCGAAGTTTGCGCTGCAGCATAGAGGTCGAACCGAGTTGAGTGGTGATCACGAGTTCGGCAGCCTGCAACAGTTCATCGAGATCATCGCCAATGTCTTCGGCGACAACAGGACGACCTGCGTTCGGGGCGGTGACATTCTCGATGTACTCGGGCGCCAATTGCTTCTTGCAATGCTCTACAACCGCCCGCGTCTCTGTCTCTGATACGAAGGCTCCCTGGATTCGTAGCGGATTGTTGACGCCCATCGGGGCGAACAATCCGTCACCTTGACCGACGAGTTTCTCGGCACCGACTGCATCCAAAATCACGCGACTGTCTGTCGAACTCGATGTGGCAAACGCCAACCGGCTCGGCACGTTTGCTTTGATCAAGCCAGTTACGACATCAACGCTCGGGCGCTGAGTTGCCAATACGAGGTGAATACCCGCGGCACGAGCCAATTGTGTGATTCGCACAATCGAGTCCTCAACGTCGCGTGGGGCCACCATCATGAGGTCAGCAAGCTCGTCCACAACCACCAACAGGTACGGGTATGGCTTAAGGGTGCGCTCAGAATCCGGCGACAACTTGACCTGACCGGCACGAATCGCCTTGTTGAAGTCATTGACGTGACGGAAACCGAAGTTCTCCATGTCATCAAAGCGAGTGTCCATCTCTTTGACGACCCAGGCGAGGGCATCGGCTGCCTTCTTGGGGTTCTTGATGATCGGCGTGATCAAGTGCGGGACACCCTCGTAGATCGACAGTTCCACACGTTTAGGATCGACCAGCACCATGCGCACTTCTTCCGGTGTCGCGCGAAGCAAGACCGAAGTGATCAACGAATTGATGCAGCTCGACTTACCGGAACCCGTAGAACCGGCAATCAGCATGTGCGGCATCTTCGTGAGGTTGGCACACACCGAGCCACCCTCGACATCTTTGCCGATACCAACAAGCATCTGATGGTGGTCTTTAGCGGCAGCTGGACTGCGCAAGACATCGCCAAGCATGACGACTTCACGGTCTGAGTTTGGAATCTCAATGCCGATCGCGGATTTTCCTGGGATCGGCGAGAGGATCCGCACATCGGAACTAGCAACTGCGTAGGAGATGTTCTTAGTGAGGTTTGTGACTTTTTCGACCTTGATGCCCTGGCCAAGTTCGACCTCATAACGTGTCACCGTCGGTCCACGAGTGAACCCGACAACCTGAGCATCCACTTCGAAATCAGTGAATACCTTGCGCAACGCGTTGACCACTTGCTCGTTAGCCTTGGTCGCCTTCTTGGCAACAGGTCCAGTTTTGAGCATCGACACTGGCGGCAGTTGATACATGATGTCGCCAGCCAAAGACAGCTGTTCGCCGCGCGGAACTGGCTGGGGTTCAGGGGCTACCGGTTCGGGCTCGTCGGAAACGATTGGGGCGAGATCGGTCATCGTCGTGTCCAGGCTCTCGGAAGCGACTGCGGCAACCGCAGCGGCCTCGGCAGCTTCTGCCACCGCATCGGTTGCTAGCCCGGTAGCGAATGGCTCGTTACCTACTAAATCGGTGGGGATCTCAGGCTCAGCCTCTACCAGACCAAACTTGACAGCCATCCGTTGGAAGAACGACCCTGCGTTCGAACCCCCTTGACGGTTGGCACCTGCGCGACCAGGTGCTGGACCCGACGTCGCAACGGGATTGTCGATGCCAATCTCGCCTGTCTCACCGTCGACAAACTCGCCAGTTTCGTCATCGACGAACTGGGCGTCTGAAAGGTCCACATAAGTCTCAGCATGGTTGCCTTGTCCGGTACCCGACTGACCTGTGGTGAGCCGGCTACGCAGCCGATCCAACGCCTCGGAGGGAGCAATTCGCATAGCAAGCAGAATGCCGATGACAGCACCGACAGTTGCGAAGATTCCAGTGAGCAAAGAACCAAACAGCGACACAAATGGCGATGCAATGAACCATCCGATGTAGCCGCCACCACCGTAAACAGCCCCTGACCCCATGCTTGGGCTAGGTGCGCCACGTAGGCACTGCCACAACACTAGAAGGCTAATGAACAGAATCACTCCGCCGAAGACAGCCGAACTAGGCACGCCGCGTTCGGGTTCTCGGTAGAGACGAGTAGCTACATAGATCAATGCCAGCGGCAACAAATAGGCAAAAGATCCGATAGCACCTTGGAACACGAATCGGACGAATTCACCAAGTGGACCACCCAGTTGGAACCACACTCCGAAAACCACGAATAACGCGGTTACCAAGGCGCCGAAGCCCCATCCGTCACGACGAGATTCCTTGGGAATGTCTTGTGATCGCACGCCGATCCGGAAAAAAGCTCCGAAACTACGCGCACACGCCATCCAAATTGCGGCGAGGACGCGATAGGTGCCCGCTGCGGCAATAACTACAGTGCTCTGACTCGGTTGCGGACCGCCGACCTTTTGCTTGGCTGCCGACGATTTTTTAGCAGGTGCCTTGCGTGCCTGCGTGGGCTTGCGACTCTTGGATGCTGACGAACGAGAAGAAGACTTAGAACCAGAACGCGTAGAACTTGACCGCGAACCACCCGAGCGCGAAGAACTGGCGCGCGACGATTTGGGAAGCGACGATCCTCGCGCGCTCCCTGTCTTTGAGCCGCTCTTACTAGAACGTGATGTGGGCGTACCGGTGGCCATTCTTTGACAATACCTACCGAATGCGGCGACCTAGCGATTTCCAAAGGTGAGTCGCAGAGTGTCGCTCGGGCCCAACTAACGCGGTTTAACGTCACACCACGTCAACAACGGGCACAATCATGGGTCGCTGGCGATGCTTTTGATTCACCCATCGACCGATGGTGCGCCGGATCACCTGCTGAAGTTGATACGAGTCGGTCACCGAGTCTGCCAACGCTTCCTCAAGCCGCTCAGTAATCTTCGGAACAATTGCGTCAAAGACGTCGTCAGACTCAGCGAATCCCTTGGCTCGCACAGTCGGCCCCGAGACAATCTCCTTCTTTTTGGAATCGACTGTGACGTAGATCGAGACAAAGCCTTCTTCTGAAAGGGTCATCCGCTCTTGAAGTTGGGACTCGTCAAGTTCTCCAATGCTGGAACCGTCAACAAACACGTGTTCACACGAGACCTGACCCACGATCTCGGCTTTACCCGCTGCCAAATCGACCACGGTGCCGTCGTCGGCCAGCACAATGCACTCGGGATCCACGCCGGTCTTGACGGCCAACGCACCGTTGGCGAGTTGGTGGCGTACCTCACCGTGGACGGGCATGACATTGTGCGGCTTGACGATGTTGAATAGGTAGATCAGCTCGCCTGCTGCCGCATGACCGGACACGTGCACGAGCGCGTTACCAGTGTGGATGATCTCAGCACCGGTTCGAATCAGCCCATTGATCAGCGCGTACACCGACGACTCGTTGCCGGGAATCATCGACGAGGCCATGATCACGGTGTCGCCTTGGCCCAACTGAATCTTGTGATCACCGCGAGCCATACGCGATAACGCCGCCATGGGCTCACCTTGCGAGCCGGTACACACCAGCACGATTTGATCGTCGGGAAGCTCATCAAGGTTGTCGCTCGCCACGAGTGTGCCGCCAGGGATCTTGAGATAACCCAGGTCGCGAGCCAGGTTCATCGTTCGCACCATGGAACGGCCGACAAATGCCACTCGCCTGCCATGAGAAACAGCAGCATCAACAATCTGTTGGACTCGATGCACATTGGAGGCAAAGCAGCTGACAATCAATCGACCAGGTGCCCGGTCGAAGATCATCTCGAGAGTAGGTCCGATATTGCGTTCAGGAGTCACGAAGCCGGGAACTTCAGCATTAGTGGAATCTACGAGCAATAAGTCGACGCCCGCATCACCAAAGCGAGCCATGGCATTCAAGTCAGTAATACGACCATCAAGTGGCAACTGGTCCATCTTGAAGTCGCCGGTATGGATCAGTGTCCCGGCTTTCGTCGTAATGTGAAGCGCCATCGCATCAGGGATCGAGTGGCTGACATTGATGAAGTCGATTGCAAATTCACCGATGGTGATTTGATCACCGGCTGCAACCTCGTGGGTCTGCGCCTTGATGCGATGCTCTCGCAACTTCGCACCTACCAATGCCAAAGTGAGACTGGCACTGTAAACAGGAATGTCCTCACGCTCACGCAACAAATACGGCACAGCGCCAATGTGATCTTCGTGGCCGTGGGTTAGGACAAGCCCAACTACGTCATCCAGACGATCGCGGATGTAGCTAAAGTCAGGCAAAATCACATCAACACCGGGCTGTGTGCGTTCAGGGAACAGCACTCCGCAGTCGACTACCAAGATCTCGCCGTTAATCTCGAAGGCCGTCATATTGCGGCCTACTTCGCCAAGACCACCCAGCGCCACGATCCGCAGCGTGTCCTTCTTGAGTTTGCGCGGCTCGCCCAATCGGGAGCGATCTGGCATCCGAAGCTGGGTAAGCGATTCGGTCACGGCGTGAACCCTTGCACGCCGCCTTCGGCCAAGTCGATGATCAACTGCGCAGTTTCTACTGGCGTCGCATCCACAAGCGGGAGACGCATCGGACCGGCAGGAAGCTCGAGTTCGTTTAGCGCCGCCTTCGTCATGATCGCACCTTGGGACCGAAAGATTCCGGTGCTTACCGGCTGCAGTGACTCATTGATTTGCTTGGCCTCGTCGACTCGACCAGCCAGGAACGCTTCACGCATAGCGCGGAGGCGATCTGCCACCAAGTGCCCAGTGACGCTGACGAACCCGGTAGCCCCGATCGATAGGAATGCAAGATTAAGTCCGTCATCACCTGAGTACCAGAGCAGGTCTGTCGCACTCATGACTTCTACCACTGATTCAAGATCACCCTTGGCGTCTTTAACCGCCACGATTTGCGGGATCTCAGCTAGCCGGACAAGAGTCTCTGGCTCCAAGGCAAGTCCGGTACGCCCCGGGATGTCGTACAGCATGATTGGCAGATCGGACACCTCCGCCAGAGTTTCGTAGTGCTTGATCACACCCTCAACCGGCGGCTTGTTGTAGTACGGCGTGACAGCGAGGATCCCGTGCGCGCCAGCATCTGCGGCCGCAGTCGCAAGTTCAACCGAATGCGCAGTGTTGTTAGTACCGGCTCCGGCAATGACGCGAGCACGGTCGCCAACAGCTTCGAGGACAACCTCCAGGAGGCCCAGCTTTTCAGAATCAGTAGTGGTCGGTGACTCACCTGTAGTACCACTCACCACGAGCCCGTCATTGCCAAGATCAACAAGATAGTTGGCTAATTTGGCCGCACCGTTGTAGTCCACCGATAGGTCATCGTTCATCGGCGTGATCATGGCGGTCAGAATCGTGCCAAAGGGCGAAGCGCCAGGTTCCCCACTTGTTTGGACACCAGACAACGCCGGATCTGCCTCATTCAAAGTACTCACCTCTTCAGCCTATCGGGTTTGAACACTGATAAACGCCAGCGACGTCACCCAGGACATCCCCGCGGAACACTCTGCGCTCGTTGGAAAGTTGGCAACCATCGGATACAACCGACAAAATGGTCACATGTCCAAGCTCACTAGGCGGTCGTTCATCGCCCTCACGACTGCACTCGCAGGCACTCTAGCCATACCCAAACACGTTCTGGGTGCAACATTGTCGGCACCACTCAAGCCAAACACGGATGCACCCACGACCTTGCGCGAAACCGTCAAACTCGGACCTGTAGTTCGAAATAAGTATCGCCAGCTAATTGCCGGGTCCGGTGAGTCCTATGTGACTCGCACCGACCTGGTCGGCGGCAAAGCATCGAAAGTGTCAGACGAACAACGTCGCTCACTCGCCTACCTCGGACACTTCAGCGACATTCACCTGATTGATGCCCAATCACCAGGTCGCCTAGAGCCGTTAGCCGCACTAACCAAAGCGATGCGCGACGCCACTCGCCCCCAAGAGACGATGACAGTCAACGTGCTCGCGCAAATGGTGACAGCGGTTCGTGCATCAATGACGAGTCCTGTTACTGGCGCCCCCATGTTGGCGGCGATCAACACTGGCGACGCGGCTGACTCCAAGGGCGGCCACGAACTAGATTGGTACATCAAGATTCTTGACGGCAAAGACGTCATCCCCAACTCGGGCCTTGATGGCCAGTACCAGGGCATTCAGGCTTGGGAAAGCGCAACCTACGCCTACCAACCCCCGTTCCCTCACCTAGATTCTTATGGCGAGTTCGGGTTCCCCACGCTTCCTGACATGCTGGACAAAGTTGTCAGCCAAACCGTCAAGTCGCCAGGCTTGCCGTGCCCTTGGTACACGACCTACGGCAATCACGACGCTTTGTTTATGGGCAATGTTCCCGTTCAACCGTCTTTGGCCGCCTACGCCACAGGTGAGAGAAAAGCTGCCACCTGGCAGCCCATGGCGACGCAAATGGTCGACTGGTGGGGATTGGGAACGAGTTCTTTTGAACAAATGATGTTGCAGGTTCACACAAAATTCTCGCGCTCGGAAGGCCTCCATACCGTTGCCGCAGACTCAGGTCGAACTCCGTTTACTCGTACCGAGTTCATGCAGGCGCACCTGGAATCTCCAGCTTCTCCCGGCCCGGTCGGTCACGGCTTCACCCAAGCCAATGTCGATAACAACACCACTTACTGGGAAGCGGACCTCGCTCCGTATCTGCGCGTGTTTGGGCTCGACACGTGCAACTTTGCCAGCGGCGCCAATGGCAGTTTGCCCAAAGACCAGTTTGATTGGTTAGAGGCTCGTCTCGCCGAAACTCAGAAACAAAACATCTTCGCCCTCGTGACTTCCCACCACAACAGCATGACGATGAATAACACAGCTCAATACGCTTACGGTCCACAGCAACCACTGATTGAAGGTGACGAATTTGTGGACATGCTCAAGAAGTATCCGAATATGATCGCGTGGATCAACGGTCATACCCACATGAACACGATCATCGCTCATCCGAGGGAAGACGGCCACGGATTCTGGGAGATCACGACCGCCTCTTGCGTAGATTTCCCACAGCAGCAACAGGTGCTCGACTTCATCGACAACCGCGATGGCACGCTATCGATCTTCGCAACAACGATCGATCACGATTCGCCTATCACTTGGCGCGAGGGCGACTATTCGCAAGCTGGCTTTGCATCCCTCAGCCGGGAGCTATCGGCCAACGCAATGGCCTACGAACCTGACGTACTTACCGGTTCGCGCCTGGATCGAAACACCGAGCTACTGATCAAAGCACCGTTCGACACCAAGACTATCTCTGATGCTGCGGTCCAAACTGTCGTTGCTAAGGCGCAAGCTCAGCTCTTAGCGAACTCCAAGAAGGAGGTGTGAGATGACCGAAACCAACAATCGAAGCTTCAGCCACGCGGTCAAAATTACGGCTCTCACCCTGATCGGCATCTTGGCATTGAGCGGTTGCGCTGCGGCTCAGGTCAAAGGACTTGTGATGGGTGGCGCTGACACTTTAATGCCTACTCATCTATCGATGGCGACAGTCGACGTTGTGCTGGATAAAGGCTACAACCTTCAGCAAAAACCAGTATGCAAAGCCACTGACGAGGACGCTACGAGGTTCACC
>CAUJDH010000033.1 GCA_963169225.1 Actinomycetota bacterium | reverse complement strand
CTCTCGCTGGTCGGCTAAACCACAGTTTCAAATCTGCCTAACTATTGCGTTGCGAAACAACGAATTGGCGCACTCACTTGTAAGACTTGATAAATGTCGCATGCGTCACATTCGCCCTCAGCTACACCCGCTCCTGAATCGGCACCTGAGTCCACTACTCAAATAGTCGCCGCGCTGTCCCTCAAAGGTGGTGTCGGCAAGACTAGTGTCGTCCTCGGTGTGGCCGGTGCAGCAGCCTCCGCGGGCCTCAAGGTTCTCGTCATCGACTTAGACCCACAGGCCAATGCCACCGCGACTTTGAATCCTGAGTCTGCCCAGTTCACTACCTCGGATGTCCTGTACGACGGACGCCCCGGAATCGCTGCAGACGCTATCGTCCCCAGTTCATGGGAAGGCACACTGGACCTGATCGCCAGCGAACCGGCATTGGAACACCGTTCACAATCGCCAGGTACCGGATCCGAACTACGGTTGCGGACCGCACTCGATGGAGTGGCATCCAATTACGACTTAGTTCTCTTCGACTGCCCGCCCTCTCTCGGTGAACTCACCCGCAACGCCCTATATGCGGCCACGTCCGCATTGGTCGTAACGGAACCAACATTCTTTGCCGTCCAGGGAGCTGCCCAAGCTATCGAAGCTGTCCAAGTTGTTTCTGAACATGGGAACCCGGAACTCAAACCGGCTGGCATCGTTGTCAATCGAATGCGCAACACCCTCGAAGACCACCGCGAGCACATGGCAGATCTGCAAAAAGAGTTCGGCAAGCTTGTGCTCGGTGGCCTGCCCGATCGTTCAGCAGTGCCACAAGCACAAGGTGCCCAGATCCCGGTTCAGATGTGGAAAAGCAATGGGGCAGCCGATATCTCGAAGGCACTTGGACTCCTACTCAATAGGCTCGTTGGCAAGACGGTCGTCAATGTCACCACTACTACCGTGAATCTTTCGGATTCCACTCCCAGAACCGAACCCACCGAGGCCTCAAGCGAGAAAAAGTTGAAGAAAAATAAGACCAAAAAGAAAAAAGCCAGTACCCAAGAAATCGCCAAGACGGTCGACCTGACCAACAAACCGGAATCGTTAGCTAACCTGACTCCCACCTATAGATTCACAACCTCGGAGGACAAATGACCGAATCATCGGCACGTCCAGCGATTCGTAAAGCACCAGACACGGACCGACACCCGGCACTCGCCGCAGAAGTACAAGTTGATCTTCGTGCCTCAAAGGTCGAGTCATCTCTTGAGTTCTCGCCTGAGCCTGCACCCGAGCCTGAAACTGCTAAGAAATCGTTCTGGAGTCAGATCTTCTCTCGTTCTTAATCGGGAATCAATCACTGGCAGGGAAGCGTCAAAATCACACTCTCGGGTACTTAAAAACCACCCAGTGTCACATCGCGCTTGCCAATAGGACAACATTAACGAACTAGACCGTGCGTGAAGCGAAACCCAAGCCTCGCCGCGTAATTCTGCTGAACCGGCTAGACCAGCCACTCAGCCCCGAGCCCACGGGAGTGGATTGATGTCAGAGTTCGTACCCGGACTAGAAGGCGTAATCGCCTTCGAAACTGAAATTGCTGAGCCAGATAAAGACGGCGGCTCCCTTCGATATCGCGGAGTCGATATCGAAGACCTCGTCGGGCGAGTTTCTTTCGCCCATATTTGGGGGCTTCTCGTCGACGGTGAATTCAACCCCGGAATGCCGCCGGCAGAACCGTTCCCGATTCCCGTTCACTCTGGCGATGTCCGCGTAGACGTTCAGTCCGCGATCGCTCAACTCGCTCCCGCTTGGGGACTGCAACCACTTCTCGACATCTCCGACGAAGAAGCCCGCAACGACCTCGCACGTGTTTCGGTGCAGGCCATGTCGTTCGTAGCGCAAGCCGCGCGCGGCCTAGGAACACCGATGGTCCCCGAAGCCCGGGTGGATGAAGCTAAGACAATCGTCGAGCGGTTCATGGTTCGTTGGCGCGGAGAACCTGACCCCAAACACGTTCAAGCAGTTGACGCTTACTTCGTGTCAGCAGCTGAACACGGCATGAATGCTTCGACCTTCACTAGCCGCGTTATCGCCTCAACCGGTGCTGACGTCCCTGCTGCAATTTCGGGAGCTATGGGCGCCATGAGCGGTCCGCTTCACGGAGGCGCCCCAAGCCGCGTGCTAGGCATGATCGAGGAGATCGAACGCAGTGGCAATGCCGAAGGCTATGTCAAAGGTGTCCTCGATTCGGGCGAACGCCTTATGGGCTTTGGCCACCGCGTCTACCGTGCCGAAGACCCTCGCGCTCGCGTGCTACGCCGCACTGCCATGGAGCTCGATGCTCCACGCTACGAAGTTGCAGCCGCCTTGGAAGCAGCAGCCCTTGCCGAACTTCGGGAGCGTCGTCCTGATCGCATCCTAGAGACCAATGTGGAGTTCTGGGCTGCGATCGTGCTCGACTACGCAGAGGTTCCGGCACACTTGTTCACCTCGATGTTCACGTGCGCCCGTCTTGCTGGTTGGAGCGCCCACGTGCTTGAGCAGAAGAAGACCGGCCGCTTGGTGCGCCCGTCGGCCAAATACATCGGCCCTGGCCCGCGCACTCCCGAAGAGGTCCAAGGCTGGGATCCAAAGCACATGGCACCCACCGGCTACACGCCATAAGTCCTGCTCACAGCCGGTCTAGCTAGAAAAAACAAAAAAATCAAAAAAGTTCTCATCTCATGTTTATTTCGGACAGTGGGCGGTTATAACTCAATCGTCAGCAAGACAAGAACCAAAATAAACAATTTATTACTAACAATCAGGAGATGAGAACAATGAACAACAATTCACGCAAAGCACGTTTCGGAATCATCGGCGCAGGCCTTCTCGCAGCAGCAATCACGGTCGGAATCGCTGCCCCTTCGCAGGCCGCAGAGCCGATAAACACCAACATCGGTACTAGCGTCAGCCAAGAGGCACAACCAGCAACGATCTTCACTAAGACCGTCAAGTTGGATTTCAACAATCAAACCAGCGGTGACGCAGAATTCACCTGGACCCAACAGTCCAGCGGGAAATACCACAAGCAGACCGTTGCAGCCGGCGGAAGCCACTCAATTACAGCTAAGAGCATGGCAGGCAACGACGTCCAAGGAAGGTTCAATCTCTCGGACGGAACTTCCATCAGCTACGACGTCTACAACCCAGAGTTCGGCAAAGCCAGTATCACGATCAATGGCGTGAAGTACACGATGTCTGACTACTCGGATCCGATCGACATCACGATCAATGGACACAAAGTTCACGTGGACCTCACCGACGGCACCTACAAGCAGTTCGAGGTAACCATCAGCTAGCCATCAACTAAACCGAAGCACCAACGATTGGCCCCGATTGCAGCAACGGTCGGGGCCAATCGTTGTCACTCCAAAAAAAATCAAAAAATATTCTCACCTCATGTTTATTTCAGACAGTGGGCGGTTATAACTCATTTATCAAACAAACAACTACAAGGAGTTGAGAACAATGAACACACGTTCCCGCAAAGCACGGTTCGGAATCATCGGCGCAGGGCTGCTCGCAGCAGCCATCACAGTCGGAATCGCAGCCCCATCGCAGGCCGCAGAAATCACTAATACAAATACCAGCACCAGCGTCAGTCAAGAAGTCGACGGTTGGGTAGGTAACAAGTCGGTAGAAATGAACATCACGAACCACACTGGCTCGAGCGCCACCATCGACTACCTATCAACCAAAGGCGACAAGCGCGGACACGACACCATTGGAATCGGCTCCACATTCCACTTCACACGCACCACCGCAATCTGCCCTGATTGGGAAAGCAAGCTGACTCTCAAGGACGGAACCGTGATCTACATTGCCGCCAAGAACCCCAACATCGGCAAGCCTTGGATCGGAATCGGCTCCAGCGAAGATGACATCACCGAAACCAAGGTCAGCGATGGCGACAAGGTTCATGCGACCGTCAACGGACACGAAATCAACGTCGACTACAGCGACGGCGACTACAAGACCTTCAACGTCGAGGTCCGATAACCACTAGAATCAACAACATGCCAAAGATCGTTGATCATGAAGCCCGCCGAGAAGAAATCTCGGCGGCTTTGTGGCGCATCATCGAGAAGGAAGGTATTGGCGGAGTAAGCATCCGATCCGTGGCAAAGGAAGCCGGGTACCCAAAAGCCACTGCCATGCATTACTTCAAAAACGAAGCGGAACTCCTGATGTATGCGATGGATGAATCGATCGCCCGCTCGCGCAGCCAAGTGGCCACCCTCCTCGAGGGCACACCAGACCTAGCCAAATTCGTACAAGCTATTCTCCGAGCCATCCCCACGAGCCTCGCTGAGCGGA
>CAUJDH010000032.1 GCA_963169225.1 Actinomycetota bacterium | reverse complement strand
CGGGAGCTTCGTCAGCGGCTTCTTCAGCCTTAGCTTCGGCCTCGTCGGCTTGAGCTTCAGCTTCGCCAGAACCGTCTGCAATATCGGCTTCAACTGCGTCATCGCCTGCAGTCTCACCGGCATCGCCTTCGGCAACCTCGTCGCCAGCCTCTTCGGTCTTTGCTGCAGCTTCTGCTTCGGCAGCCTTCTTGGCTTCCTTCTTCTCAGCGGCAGCCTTCTCCTTAGCAGCCCGCTTGGTAGCGGCCTCTGCCTCGGCGATCGCCTCTTCGCTCAACGGCTCAACGATCTCGATGCGAGCCATCGGCGCGTTGTCACCCTTGCGTGGTCCGAGCTTGGTGATCCGGGTGTAGCCACCTGGACGCGTGGCCAAGCTTGGGCCAATCTCGGTGAACAGAGTGTGCACAACATCCTTGTCACGGATCACAGTCAAGACGCGGCGGCGGGCAGCAAGATCTCCGCGCTTGGCGAAAGTGATCATGCGCTCGGCCAGTGGGCGAACCCGCTTGGCCTTGGCCTCGGTCGTCGTGATTGCACCGTGCTCGAACAGCTGCGTTGCAAGGTTGGCGAGGATCCGACGCTCGTGCGCTGGGCCTCCGCCGAGCCTGGCACCCTTCGTGGGCTTAGGCATTTCTTCTCCTAGGTTCTACGCGGCAAGATCGCTCACCGCAAAGTGGTCAAAAGGGCTGGTAGTCAGCTAGGCCGACTTAGAGCTGCTCATCCTCAGGGTAGGCAGCATCGGACTCATCGAAGTAGGCAACCGCAACCGACGGATCAAATCCGGGAGGGCTGTCCTTGAGTGACAGGTTCATCGAGGCAATCTTCGCCTTGACTTCGTCGATCGACTTCTGACCGAAGTTGCGGATGTCCATGAGGTCTGCTTCGGAACGACCGAGGAGCTCACCAACGGTGTGAACACCCTCGCGCTTGAGGCAGTTGTACGAGCGGACGGTGAAGTCCAACTGCTCGATTGGCATCGACATCTGCTCAGCCATGAACGTGTCAGCTGGCGACGGACCGATGTCAATTCCCTCGGCTTCTTCATTGAGCTCACGGGCGAGGCCGAACAGCTCGGTCAGGGTTTTACCTGCAGAAGCAACAGCATCACGCGGAGTCATCGATGGCTTGGTCTCAACGTCGATCACAAGGCGATCGAAGTCGGTGCGCTGCTCAACACGAGTAGCCTCAACCTTGTACGACACCTTGAGAACCGGCGAGTAGATCGAATCAACTGGAATACGACCGATCTCTTGGTCTGGCTGGTTGTTCAGCGCGGCCGAAACGTAGCCACGGCCACGCTCAACAGTGAAGTCAATTTCGAGCTTGCCACCATCACCAAGAGTGGCAATGTGGAGCTCTGGGTTGTGAACCTCAACTCCAGCAACCGGGCTGATGTCAGCAGCGGTCACCTCGCCAGCACCTTCCTTGCGGAGGTACATGGTCACAGGCTCGTCGTTGTCGGACGACACCACGAGACTCTTGATGTTCAAGATCAACTCGACGACATCCTCGGTCACACCGGGAACGGTCGAGAACTCGTGAAGCACACCCTCGATCCGGATGCTGGTAACAGCTGCACCGGGGATCGACGAGAGCAGCGTACGACGCAGGGAGTTACCTAGCGTGTAGCCAAATCCCGGCTCGAGTGGCTCGAGAACGAAACGCGAACGCGTATCTGAAACTGACTCTTCAACCAATGTTGGTCGTTGTGCAATGAGCACGGCACTTCCTCTCTAAGGCATCCGCTATTTGACGCCTAGATAGATATAACTTTTTAGTTTTCTTGTACGACTGATTACTTCGAGTACAGCTCGACGATCAGCTGCTCTTGCACCTGGGTGTCGATCTGTTCACGGGTTGGCAACTGGTGCACGAGGACGCGGAAGCGGTTCGGGATGACCTCGATCCACGACGGCGCATTGTGCTCTTCGGACTCGGCGTAAGCAACGGCGAACGGAGTCATCTCGCGCGACTTGCCACGCACCTCTATGATGTCCTTCGGGTTGACGCGGTACGACGGAATGTCGACCTTGTGACCATTGACCAAGATGTGGCCGTGACGCACCAATTGACGAGCCATGTCACGCGACTTGGCGAGGCCAGCGCGGAACACAACATTGTCCAGACGCGATTCCAAGATCACCAAAAGGTTCGAACCAGTCTTGCCTTGCAAACGGTTGGCCTCTTCGTAGTAATTGCGGAACTGCTTCTCGAGCACACCGTAGATGCGGGCGCACTTCTGCTTCTCACGCATCTGGAGCAAGTACTCGGACTCCTTGGCGCGGCCTCGACCGTGGTCGCCGGGTGGGTAGGGACGCTTCTCTAGCGGGCATGCA
Source organism: Actinomycetota bacterium (assembly GCA_963169225.1). Lineage (GTDB taxonomy): Bacteria > Actinomycetota > Actinomycetes > S36-B12 > UBA10799 > KLAP162. The sequence continues at coordinate 931 of CAUJDH010000032.1, read as the reverse complement.
GCCGAGAAGCACTTGGAACCCTTGAGGTACAACTTGGTCTTCTCACGACGGCAACGCTTGCAGTCTGGTCCGGTATAACGAGCCATTTTCTCTCCTCTAAAACTTTTCTAAGACTCAGACGCGGCGGCGCTTGGGCGGGCGGCAGCCGTTGAATGGGACAGGGGTTACGTCGGCGATAGCGCCAACTTCAAGGCCGGTGGCCTGGAGGGAACGGATAGCAGTCTCGCGACCGGATCCTGGACCCTTGACGAATACGTCAACCTTCTTCATACCGTGCTCCATAGCACGACGGGCAGCTGCCTCAGCAGCCATCTGTGCGGCGTATGGGGTCGACTTACGTGAACCCTTAAAGCCCACTTGACCGGATGACGACCATGCGATCACAGCACCGCTAGGGTCAGTGATCGACACGATGGTGTTGTTGAACGTGCTCTTGATGTGTGCCTCACCGTGGGCCACATTCTTCTTCTCTTTACGGCGCACCTTCTTGGCGCCCTGCGCTGCAGCCATGGCTTAGACCTTCTTCTTTCCTGCGACGGTCTTGCGAGGACCTTTACGGGTACGGGCATTGGTGTGAGTGCGCTGGCCGCGAACCGGCATTCCGCGACGGTGGCGGATTCCCTGGTACGAACCAATCTCTACCTTGCGGCGGATGTCACCTTGGACTTCGCGGCGCAGGTCACCTTCGATTTGGTAGTTAGCCTGGATGTAATCGCGAAGCTTGACCAAGTCTTCTTCGGTGACATCATCAGAGCGGGTATCTGGACTGACGTCTGTGGCGGCTAGCGCTTCAAGTGCGCGTGAGCGGCCGACGCCGTAAATTGCGGTGAGAGCGATCGCCATGCGCTTATTGCGCGGCAGATCAACACCAACTAAACGTGCCATGTGTGGCGGTTCCTTATCTATTCATTGCGGAGGTTTCGGTTTAACG
>CAUJDH010000031.1 GCA_963169225.1 Actinomycetota bacterium | reverse complement strand
GCTTGGGTCAGTCTGAGTCTTACTGCTTTTATGTGGCTCGGAATGGGGCTGTGGCCGTGGGTGACCGCGCATCTCAAGGGAAACGGCATCCGGATCGACTTCGGTTTGCGGTTCTCTTGGCGGGACATCGGCTTGGGAGTGCTCTACGGCTTTCTGGCATTTATCGTGGCCATGGTTTTGGCCATCCTCACGACGGCGTTGTTCGGCGATTTTTCTTCAGCCGCAGGTGATGAAGCTGCCCAATACAAGGACAGCATTGTGGTCTCAGCGGTCTTTGCGTTGACGATTGCTTTCGGGGCTCCATTCTTTGAGGAGTTGTGTTTTCGAGGTCTTTTCTTGAGTTCATTGGCCAAGCGAGGAATGGGTGCTGTGCTTTCGATCGCTATTCCAGCATTGGTGTTTTCGCTTATGCATTTTGAGCCTAAACGGATCCTGTTGCTGTTTGGCGTGGGATGTGTATTCGGTTTAGCTAGATGGCAGAGCAAGAGTCTCACGACGGCAGTCGTTGCACATATGATGAACAATCTTCCGGGAGCGATCGGAATCTTTCTACTGGCCTTGGGATTGGACATTCCGGTTTAGGGTAGTGATGAAGGCGTGTGTTGGGGTTCTTGAAGCACACGTTTAGCTAAGCGGTTGGGGGCTGCGGTGCGTGCGGGGGAGTTTGTAAAGTTTCTGGATGTATTTGCGCCGCAAATGTGCTTGTCTTGTGGTGCAGCCGGAGGTGTCTTTTGTTCCTCCTGTTCTCGCTCACTCAGTCGTGTGCAGCCTATTCAGGGTGAGGTCAATTTAGGCTTCAGGAGGGCTCCCGGATTTGCGGGGGCGATCTACAGTGAGACCATTCGGGATTGTTTAGTAGGAGTCAAACGGACTGGCTCGCCCCAGCTATATCGATTACTGGTTCCTCTGGTTGCTAAAGCGGTTGAACGGGCCATTGAGAGTGTGGACCATCGAAGGCCTCTGGCATTTGTGCCGATTACTTCTGGTGCCAAGACGAGACGTAGCTTTGGCGGCAATCTTGTGGGCTCCCTGCTGACCGATTCTCTTCGGTTTCTGCGCGGCCAAGGTGATTTTTCGGTTGCTCCAAGAATTGAGATTCATGATCATCTCGAGTCTAGGAAGATGAAGCAGTCGCAGAAGTTTCAATCGTCCAGTGGCAGACACTCAAACATCCACGGGGCTTTTCGAGCGAAATCCGGCCCGATTGCTTGCCAGAGAACTGCCCACATAGTGTTCGATGATGTCCTGACGACAGGTTCGACTGTCCGAGAAGTCGCACGGGCGCTAAGGGAAGTCGATATTGATGTCAAAGCTGTAGTGAGTGTGGCCGCGCGCCCCAGGGCCTTGGGTTTGTCCGCGACCAGGTAGCGTTAATCGTGTGTTCGGCTGGGTCCGTGGTTGCGCACAGATGTTCGCATCTGGGCAAACTGATGCCAGTCGCAGGCAAAACAGTCCACGTAAGGTCTGAAGGCTTCGCCCTGGTGGCAAGGCAGACAGGCTGATCACGGTGCGGCTTAGAAGTAAGTCCTGCACTCCTTGGGCGGCCCAGATGGTTGCCTAACGGGAGAGTCGAATGAATGTCGACTAGTCGCAACATTCGCTGCAGGCAGGTGTGGGGTCGAAGACCAGGTCGGCCAGCCGAACGCAACAACTGGGCCCGGGCCTCGAAGGGTTCCACAGGAGGTAATAGACGATGGCAACCGAGATCAGAGTTCTTGTCTCTGACTTCATGCCTGTCTACGAACAGGGCCTAGCGGACACTTTGAACCGAGTCGACGGAATCACCGCGACTGTAGCCACCAATGTTTTGTCTGATTTGGATCAAGAGACTGCCCGAACCGGGGCCAGCGTCGTGATTGCGGGTTTGGCTGATTCGGTCGATGAGGTCGCCGATTTCGTTAACCGACTGAATGAGGCTTTGCCGTCGGTTTATGTGATGGTTGCTGTAGACCCCGATGACGGTTCTCGGATCGGCGATCTGATGGGAATTGGCTCGATCAACTTATTGTCCAGACGTGCCAGTCTTGCTGAAGTGGCTGACACCGTGCGTGCAGTAGCTGCTGGTCGGACGATTGTTCCTGCGGATATTGCCCCGCGCATGATGGATGAATTGTCGGTGGCGGTGCGAAGAGCCGAATCCCGTTGGCTTGCCGGTGGTTTGACGCGGCGCGAGCTTGAGGTGCTTAGTCACGTAGCCGACGGCCTACCAAACCGAGATGTCGCACGCCTACTGCATATTAGCGAGAACACCGTGAAGAACCATATGCGCAATATTCACGAGAAATTGGGAGTGAAAACGCGTACTGAGGCAGTTGTGAAGGCGGCCAAAGACGGATTACTCGGCTCACGCTTCGCCAGGCTCGGTTCTTTTCGCAGTAAGGGCGAACTATCGGGTTCTGTAAGTTCCGCAACTAAGTAGCGCAGGTGCGTTCGTATTGAACGCACTTGCCGCGTACGATTGAGCGCGTGGCTGTTTTAGATCGTATTTTGCGAATGGGTGAAGGCAAGACCGTCAAGAAGCTTGAAGGGCTTGCTCGCCAAGTAAATGCTCTCGAAGATGACTTCATCGCGATGAGCGACGAAGAACTGCGGGGCTTGACCGACGAGTATCGAGCCCGTCTTGCCGAAGGTGAGACCCTCGATGACCTACTCGCGGAGGCATTCGCCACTGTTCGAGAGGCTGCCAAGCGCACTTTGGGTCAGCGTCACTACGACGTACAGATCATGGGTGGAGCTGCACTCCACATGGGCAACATTGCTGAGATGAAGACTGGTGAAGGTAAGACCCTCGTCTCGACCCTGCCGGCATACCTTAATGGATTGGCGGGCAAAGGTGTTCACGTCATTACCGTCAACGACTACCTAGCTGAGCGTGACTCGGAGTGGATGGGTCGTGTTCACCGCTTCCTCGGCCTCACGGTTGGCGTGATTACCTCTAATATGCCGCCGGAGCAGCGCAAGGCTGCGTACGCATGTGACATCACTTATGGCACGAACAATGAGTTTGGTTTCGACTATCTGCGTGACAACATGGCGTGGAGTAAAGAGGAACTCGTTCAGCGTGGCCATAATTTTGCCGTTATCGATGAGGTCGACTCGATTTTGATCGATGAGGCACGTACGCCGTTGATCATCTCGGGCCCGAGCGATCATGAACCTAAGTGGTTTGCTGATTTCGCCAAGTTGGTCAAGCGACTGAACGTAGAAGAAGATTACGAAGTTGACATCAAGAAGCGCACCGTCGGCATCCTTGAGCCCGGTGTCGAAAAGACCGAGGACTGGCTCGGTATCAGCAACCTCTATGAGTCCGTCAACACTCCGCTTGTCGGATTCCTTAACAACGCGCTCAAGGCGAAGGAGTTGTTCCGCCGAGACAAGGACTATGTGATCGCCGACGGTGAGGTCAAGATCGTCGATGAGCACACAGGTCGTATCCTTGACGGTCGCCGTTACAACGAGGGACTACACCAAGCGATTGAGGCTAAGGAAGGTGTAGAGATCCAGGCAGAGAACCAGACTCTCGCCACGATCACTCTGCAGAACTACTTCCGCCTCTATGACACTTTGAGCGGTATGACCGGTACAGCTATGACTGAGGCTGCCGAGTTCAATCAGATCTACAAACTCGGTGTAGTTCCGATCCCGACCAACCGTCCTAATGCTCGTGTGGATCTTCCAGACTTGATCTATCGCACCGAACAAGCCAAGTTTGAGGCGGTAGTCGAGGACATTGCTGAGCACAATGCGGTTGGTCAGCCAATTCTCGTTGGTACCACGAGCGTCGAGAAGAGCGAGATTCTGTCAAAGATGCTCAATCGCGCTGGCGTCAAACATGAAGTATTGAACGCAAAAAATCACGATCGTGAAGCCATGATCGTGGCCGAGGCTGGCCGCAAGGGCGCGGTTACTGTCGCCACCAACATGGCTGGCCGTGGTACCGACATCATGCTTGGCGGTAACCCTGAGACCAGAGCCGCACAGGCGCTTGAGAAGCGTGGCTTGGACTCGGTAGAGCAACCTGAGGAATACCAGGCAGCTTGGTTCGAAGAGGTTGAGCGTCAGAAGAAGGCTGTCGAAGACGAACACGATGAGGTCGTCGAACTGGGCGGCTTATATGTGCTTGGTACCGAGCGTCATGAGTCACGTCGAATCGATAACCAGCTTCGTGGCCGTTCCGCTCGTCAAGGTGACCCGGGTGAGACGAGGTTCTACCTCTCGTTAGGTGACGACCTGATGCGCCGATTTAACGCAGGTATGGTCGAGGCATTCCTTACCCGCTTCAATGTTCCCGATGATGTGCCTATTGAGGCCAAAATGGTGACGCGTGCGATCCAAGGCGCACAGAGCCAGGTCGAGGCGCAGAACTTCGAGACTCGTAAGAACGTTCTCAAGTACGACGAGGTGATGAACCGCCAACGCAAGGTCATCTACGCCGAGCGCCTGCGAGTGCTTGAGGGTGAAGACCTTGAGAACCAGGTGCGTACGTTCTTGGATGACTCGGTTGAGACGCCAGTGCTGGCGGCCACCGAAGGTGGATACCCAGAAGAATGGGATCTTGACGCGCTCTGGACACAGCTCGGCACAATGTATCCAGTGGGAGTCTCTGTCGAGGCGCTTGAAGAGAGCTCTGGTGGGGGACGCGGTGGGCTAACCCAAGAGTTCATGGTGCAAGAACTGCAAGACGACATTCAAGAGGCTTATGACAAGCGTGAGAAAGAACTCGGTGCCCCTGCACTGCGTGAACTCGAGCGTCGCGTCGTGATGTCGGTGCTCGACCGCAAATGGCGTGAGCATCTCTATGAGATGGACTATTTGCAAGAAGGTATCGGTCTGCGCGCGATGGCGCAGAAGGATCCGTTGATCGAGTACCAAAAAGAGGGATACGATATGTTCCTCGGACTCATGGATTCCATCAAAGAAGAGTCTGTTGGCTATCTGTTCAATGTTGAGGTTTCGGTTGACGGCGAGGATGTTCAGTCTGTCGAGACAGACGATGTCGCGGTGGAAGTTTCTTCGGACGAGGTTGACGTCGTTAAAACTCGAACTGTTGAATCAGTGCCACATATTCATGCGCCTGGCCTAGATGAGCATCCGCAACCTCGAGTCTTGCAGTACTCGGCTCCGGACGAGGATGGCGGAGACCAGCCAGTTCAACGTATTGAGACAGTCAAGGGCAACAAGAATGACACGGGCGAGTACGCGGGTACGGCAAAGAATGCGCCGTGTCCGTGCGGCTCGGGTCGCAAGTACAAGCGTTGCCACGGCGCCAGATAATTAGGCGTGAATACGAAGGTGGGTACACATCCATCTTCTGTCCCAGCCTTCGAATCTGAACGTCATGACGTAATAGTTCTCGTCGGATTTGAGGACACAAGATCCTTCGATAACACTGTCCGTGGGTTCGCTTACATGTAGCGAGAAGATTGTGAAATTTTTTGGCTGCCATCGTGTCCGATGAGCTACCTCGGACTTCACTTGCCTGGAGGTTCGTTCGTCTAGCCATCTCTCTATCTGCTTTATGCCACGTTTGCCGTTGATCACTTCGATATAGGCACAAGTGAATTGGCCGCACCACCGCTTAGCCTCGGGTAATTCAGCGCTAACGGTTCGTTGTCGATGAAATAGGCCAGAATCGTACTGGTATTCAGTCGGCTCGTCATTCGCAGTGCGGTCGGGTAAACGAAGTTCAGTGGTAGTGCAAGTCTGGATGGGAAGAGGAGCCTTCCTTGCTTGCGAAGCGCTCCTGGTCTGACCTGTTTGCCGCTCTTGTAGTAGGTCGAAACACAGCTGTTCGTATTCGTGGTCGGTCCATTGCAGCTCACCGGACCCGTGTCGTGCAGCTACGATGCCTGATTCGATCAGGCGAATATTTGGAATCGGACTCATCTGAGGCTTACGCCTTGGCTGGCCAGGTCGCCCTGACCCCGGCTTGCGGTTTCGGGACCGCTCGACCGGTTCGGTAGAAGCGACAACGGCGATGTTTGTGGGACTCATGTTCGCGGAGCCTCCAGTTTCATCCCAGGAACAATGACATGCGGATTTGAGCCGACGACATCAACATTGGTTCTGTACCAGCGTCTCCATTCGCGATCGATGTCTGCATCGCTTGCCTTCGAGCCAAGGCTCTTGGCCGCAATTGACCATAAGGTGTCTCCTTGACGAACGATCACGGTCGACCGTTGTCTTGTTTGCTCAGCTGCTGAGGCCTTTTCTTTCACAGATGTTTGTGGTTGGGACATTACTTTGGGCTTCGCGGATGCTTGTGTTTTCGTTTTGGTTTCGGCCTTAGGTCGGGCTTTAGATGCGACGGAGTTGGCCGTGTTGGTGGGGCCTCGGTCGATAGCAACCAAGTCATCTAGATCGTCAAAGCCGTGATACGTGGCCTCTCCCGATTGTGAGTTTGCGCTAGCGCTGTTGGATGAGTCAGGTGCTGCCAAGGCTGTTGTAGCGCCGATTCCGGTTGCTGCCACAAGAAGTCCAGTGACGGCAGTGATGATCTTCATAATTAAGCGGGGAGTGACCCGTTGCCCCGCGGCTCGGGCTGAAGCGCCGAGCCTGGAGGGAATTGCTCCCACCACGAGTAGTGCCACACCCAAGACAATGCGCAGGAGGTAGATGGCGGCCCCCATCATCACGGCGATGGCGAAGAATTGGTCGAACGATTGAGTGAAAGGCATAGATCCCCCGATCTGAATTCATGTTCTAGTGCCGATTTAGCGGCCACAAAGACAGCTAAACATTTGCAAACAATAACAAACAGCATCAAATTGCATTACTAGGGTATTAGAAATAGTGAGATTGTGAACTGAGGAAGTCGATTGTCCTTTGAGATAGGTGCGCAGTTATCGTGGAGAGAGCAGCGTGAATCGAAGTCCGCGATTCCCAAGCTGCAAAAAGAATCGGGGGATTCAGATGGAAGCGTCACGCGAACGCTTAGCTAAGTTGACGCCAATGGACGTCGCACAGGACCTTGTCGAGTCACTGGCATCCGAAGTCGAATTCGAGCACGCGATGGAGCGAGAGGGCGAAGTAGAGGACCGCCTGGCCGTTGTATGGGGACGCACGACTTTCGATGATCGACTCTGGACGGCTAAAGGTCGAGTCGTGTGCGTCCACGTAGCACACCAGGCCAATCAAGCGAGTGCCTGCGGCCATGTTGATTTGGCCGTATTCGAAAGCCGCTTAGTTGATCTTGGTCCCGACTGGCTTGTGTTGGAGCCCAGCTCATCTGGCAACGTCGTAGGTCAAGTGATCGTTCCGCTTGCCAAAGTCCTCGGTGTCTCGGGTTTGCCCGAAGTGGCGGGTCGTACTGCCAGGCAGAGCAAGATTTGGGAACACCGAAAGCTCACTCAACTTCTAAGACCCTTGAGTACGAGTCAGCAACGGGTTCGAGTGCACTCTAGTCTCGGATGCTTCACGGCTCGAGTAGCGAGGGTTGCCGCGGACCATATTGACTTTGATCTTGTCGATTCGCCAAGTCGGCAGAATGTCGGTTCGATGACTGTGTTGTTCTCGTCGATGAGTTTTCTTGAAGCAAATCTGGAAGGCGCATCCAACTAAAACGTCGGATTAGATTGACGTGACCCTAGTGAGTGTCTTCGGTGGCAGCTTCGTTGTTTGCCAGGTATTTCTCGGTTGAGGCGTAAGCGCGCTGAATATAGTCCTCAAGCTCGGAAGTCTCGACGCGCCATTGGCCACGTCCGCCGACCTTCATTGCCCGTAGTTCGCCTGTGCGCACCAATGCATAGGCTTGGGCCGCCGAGATGCTCAAAGTATCTGCAACGTCTGCCAAGGTGATGAAGCGCGGGGTCATACAACGATTCTGCACGAAACCTCCAGTTCTGCCAACTGGGCGCTGTGTGCTTGTGGAAAACCGATGATCTAAGATTGCCGGAGATCTTGATCTTGAAAGTTGATCTTGAGCTTATTCAATTCGGGGGAATTCAAATGAGCAGTAATGCTGCTATGTCCAATTCGACGTCTAGGTCGAAACAATCTCACGACGCAATGTCGTCATCCAACCTAAATTCGGCACCAGCTTTGCGGGCAAGGGCCAGTTCGCGTCTCAAAGATCCCAAGCTGGCTATGGGGGTTGCGCTGATCACATTCTCGATGATTCTAGGAGCCTGGATCGTGGGTTCGGCTGATCAGCGGACGCCGGTATGGGGTCTGAAGTCTCCGCTCGCTTCGGGCAGTGTTCTCACGAACGATGACTTGGTGGAATTGCCAATTAGTGTCGACAATATCCAGGCTTACGTTGCATCTGAGCAGTCGATCGAGGGCATGCGGCTCACTCGGGATCTTGGTGCCAACGAACTTGTTCCGGCAGCGGCTTTGAGTGATATTACGGACTCGAGTCGATTTGTGACGATACCTGTGGGGCGTGAACATGGGGCGGCCCTGGCTGCGAGGGGAGACAGGGTTGATGTGCATGTGTCTGAACGGGACGCAGCAGGTGGCATCCGTGCGAGCAAGGTGATCTTGGCTAATGCGGTCATCTCCGAAGTCAGTCCTGAGGAAACTAGTAATGGCGAGATTCCGGTTGTGCTCAGTGTTAGTCCCGATCAGGTGCCTGCGTTAGTCGGAGCTTTGCGTGGCGGAGTCCTCGACATTGTTAAGGTGGCCAGCTGATATGAGTGCTCATCCGGCGGCAGGTAAATCAGGAGGTAGCTCCGGCTCGAGCCGACACGCAGGCAATACGGTGGTTAACTTCGCGGTCGCGCTCCATCAGAGCGATTGGGAACCGGAGTTCTTTTCGTATTTGAGTAGCGAGTTAGAGGGCCAAGGTTCGTTTAAACGATGCGTCGACATAGCCGATGTCGTGGCGGACGTGCTGGCTGGTCTTGCTGGCACAGTGATTTTGGATGCCGACTTTGCTGGGCTTGATGCAAGCACCGTCAGTCGGATTGCCTCACACGCCAGCATCGTTGGGTTGTGTGTGGATCTTGTTGGCGAATCGCGGTTAAGGCAGTGGGGTGTTGATTCAGTTGTTCTGCTTGCTCCTGGTGAACTCCAGCAATCAGCCAGGTCGGCTATGGGGTTGGCTCTGGAACTTCACAAGCGTCGTGGCGTAGTGGTGGACGGTCAGACGGGCCTCGATTCGATGCCGCAAGATGCGAGCGCGCTTACTCTCGATGGTGCTGGCGACGGCCTATCGGAAGAAATCTCCTCACCTGGTCGCAAAGTTGTGGTGTTTGGCGTGAAAGCTGGGTCAGGTGCGACAACGGTAGCGACCGGTATCGCTGAGGCTCTCGCTGCCGAGCACGGGTCGACCACACTCATCGACCTTGATCTTGACTCGCCTTCGATCTCTGACAATCTGGCTTTGACTGAAGATGTTGGTGGACTTTTGCGTGCTTGTCGTTTAGCCGAGCGAGGTACTTTGACGGCTGCAGGAATGGCGCAAACTGCCAGGGCACTCGATGATTCATTTCGGGTTCTCGTCGGTTTGTCTGCTCCGCATCGAAAGCCAGAAGTGAGGCCGGTGGCATTGACGCGAGTCTTGGACCAGATTTTGCGACTTGATCGGAATCTGGTTATTGATCTTGGCTCACCTTGGGTGGCAGTCTCTCCTTCGTTGGAGAGTGGGGAGCTTAAGTATTCACTCTTGGCTCAAGATGAGGTTCGTACCGACGTGATCGAACAGCTGGGAGTAGGCGATTCGCTGGTGGCAGTGATCGATTGTTCTCCTATTGCAATCGCCCAATCCTCGATTTTGATCGGTCAGATTGCCAAGCTCGCGCCGGAAGCCACTATGACAGTGGTGATCAATCGCGTACGTAAGTCGATGCTGAAGCCACGTGAACTCGCCGAAGTGTGTGAACGCTTGACTCAAATGGTGGAGCGATCAGTAGCTGTGTCGGTTCGTTACGACCTCGATACTGCGGACAAGGCGCTGCTTGCCGGACTCACGTTCAAGGAGGTTGCGCCCAGATCGGTGGCCGCAGCAGATCTCAATGCCGTAGCCGAACAGTTGGTAAGGCAAGTCGAGTTTGTCTGAGTGAGCTTGTAGATTCAGAGGGGTATAGAAGTCGTATTGAGCGTGATCTACGAATTGTGAGGTAGCAATGAACCAAGAGTCAGCTTCGACTGGTGCATTGGCGCAAGGTTTGGTTGTTGACTGGGGTGGAGTGCTCACGACCAATATGCACGATTCGATGCAGCTGTGGGCTAACAACGAACAGGTCGACCTCGATGCTTTCGGTCGCGTTATGCGGCAATGGTTGGGTCCGCAAGGAGAGACTGAGGCGGCGATCAATCCAGTCCACGCTCTTGAGCGTGGCGAGATCGAGGTTCCTCACTTCGAGCGTCATTTGGCTGATGGTCTGACTGAACAGATGGGCAGGGAATTCGAGGCGGATGGCCTGTTGAAGCGTCTGTTTGAAGGCTTCTCTCATGCCGAAGATATGAATGCTCTCGTTCGCCGGACAAAGTCGGCAGGCTTCCGCACCGGCATGCTTTCGAACTCGTGGGGCAATACCTATCCTGATCACCTATTCGACGGCATGTTTGATGTCGTGGTCATCTCAGGCGATGTGGGCATGCGTAAGCCGGAGGAGCGGATCTATAGCTACACCCAAGGCCTCATGGAACTTGAGCCGCAGGAGCTGGTGTTTGTTGATGACCTCATGCACAACGTAGAGGCTGCGCGCGACTTCGGCATGATTGGGATCCATCATGTGACCTATGAACAGACGGCGAGCGAGATCGACATCTTATTTGGTCGGGAACTGTCGTCGTAGCTAGGGCCTAAGCGACCCTAACTTGTGACTAGATAAGATATTAGAGTGCCAGAGAGACTGACTTCGAGCGATGTGTCGTCGTTCTACGTGGAGGATTCCACTACTCCCATGCATGTGGGTAGTGTGACGATTTTTCAACCTTCTGAAAATGGCTTTGACTACGACCGTCTCGTCACCCTGATCAGCAATCGAATCGCGTTGGCTCCTCGTTTTAGGCAGCGGGTTCGTTGGATCCCTGGCAACCTCGCGAACCCTGTATGGGTGGATGACGAGAGCTTTGACATTACGTATCACGTCCGCCGCTCCGCTCTGCCAAGTCCAGGTACTGAAGCGCAACTGCGCGAACTAGTAGGGCGCATCATGTCGCGCTCGCTTGATCGCACTAGGCCCCTGTGGGAGCTTTACCTCGTTGAGGGACTTGAGGGCGGCAGGTTTGCGCTCTTAGGTAAGACTCATCACGCCATGATCGACAGCTCTGAAGCGGTAGACATCGCGCAAGTGATCTTGGATGTTGAGCCAGATCATAAAGAGCTAGTGACTGATGAATGGGCACCGCTGCGGGAACCGACCGGGGTGGAGCTCATGGTTAATGCGGTATCGGACTTTGTGCGTTCACCAACCGAGGCAGTGGACCATGTTCGCTTCGGTATCTCGGATGTCAATAAGTCAGTGATGAACTTGGGTAAGAACATGTTCGGCATTGCATCTGCGGCAGTGACGGCTGCGCGTGCCACAACCACTAGTCCGCTTAATGTTGAGATCGGCAAGCAACGGCGTTACGGAATGGCGCACTTGACCTTAGATGAGCTTAAAGAGATCCGTCGCGATAAAGGCGGAACAGTCAACGATGTGGTGCTCACGATCATCGCCGGTGCTCTTCGTTCGTGGCTTCTGACTCGTGGTGAATCGGTCGGCGTTCGTACTGTGGTGCGTGCCATGGTTCCGGTGAGCGTGCAAGTTGATGCAGAAGTAAGCGGCGCAGTCAGTCCGGCTGGTGTTGCTGAGTTCCTCATTGATTTGCCTGTTGGTGAACCTGATCCTGTTGTACGCCTCCAGCGAATCTCATTCGATATGGCGCAACATAAAGAGAGCTCGCGCATGTTGGGCGCCGAGGCAATTATGGCAGCGGCAGAGTTCGCGCCGCCGACATTGCACTCAATGGGCGCACGACTGGGAAGCGGAATTGGTCAGAAGGTATTCAACCTGATGATCACTAATGTGCCAGGTCCGCAGCAGCCGCTTTATCTCAACGGTTCTGAGATGATCAGTTCGTACCCCGTCGTGCCGCTGGTCAAGAATCAGGCGGTCAGTATTGGGTTGACTTCCTATAACGGTGGCGTGTACTTCGGTCTAAACTCTGATCGAGACGCGATGCCAGACATTGAGGTATTGGCCCAGTGCATAACTGATGCTGCTGACGAGTTGCGCAACTATGCCAAGCCAATCCGTCGAGCCAATCCTTCTAAAGTGGCTGAGCGGCATGCCGCCTCGCGCCAACGTAAGAGTGCAGCCAAGAAGACGACGTCATCGTCTCCGGCTAAGAAAACCGTAGCCAAGAAGGCGCCGGTCAAAAAGACTGCTGCTAAAAAGCCTGCAACCAAAAAATAGTTGTCCACAGGCAATTTCTTCTGGCGTGTTGTCCACAGGCTAGAAATTTACTTTCCCCTGTACCCCCGATCTGAGTGATCGTGGATTCGTGCCTCGCAAAAGTGAGGTGCGGAACCATATCTCAAGTCGTCTCGGCGATTTGAATCTCAAACCGGGGGTAAATATGAGACGACGTCTCAAGATCACATTTGCAATTACGTTAGCTGGTGCTGCGACAGCTGGACTAGTCGCTGGCCCGCCGGCCACGGGAACAGCGACTGCGGCTGTGCCAGACAAGCTAGTGCGCACGGTTAGCCAGACTCATGAGTTGAGTACTAGAGCCGGGACGGCTCCGAGACGGCTCACGGTAGCGATGGCAAAGCGGGATATTGCCCAGTCCAAAGCCCGGGCAAAATCGCATCTGCGTCTACTGCAAAAACAAGCTCGTACCGCTTCAGAGAAGCGGGTGGTGCAGGCGGCTAGCCGTCAGATTCAAGACACTGAACGCAAATATCGGAAAGTCTCGAGTCGGACAACTAATCGATTCTGGGTTCCTGCGCTGATTTTTGCAGCTCGAATTGTCTGGGCAGCACGTAGTAGCGCCATGGTCATGTTGAAAAGCTGCCTTAAGGCTCGATCATGTACCGCCGCGGTGACCAAAGGAGCTGAGAAGCTCACGGGCGCGAGCGTGGCTAGTGCTTTGGCGGCCGGTCAACGTAGGTTTCAGTGCTTCACGGTGCCTAAAGCAGTGTTTCCGCTGGTCAAATGTCTTGCGACGGGGAGGAAGAAGTGATGAAGCTTTTCGCTAGTTGGAAGGTCCGCTATGACAACTGGGTCGAGCGGGAGCGTGTCAAGAACGACGAACTCCGCCAAAAAGGTGATCGGGAATGGGAGGAGGTCAAGCAATTGTGGCGCAGAAATAAGCAAGACAAAAAGTTGGATTAGTTCACTACTTAAGTGAACTATCCCCGTAAAGTTGTGTCATACTCTCCCAAGGGTGCAGAATTCGAGTTGATATTCCTGGAAATGCCAACTGTCGGGCGGACGAACTGCCAGACCCACTAAATGAGTTTGACGGCGAGGAGCAGGCGGATGGCTAGTGAGCCCCCACAAGACGGTGGCATCCAAGGTGACGGTCCAGCCCATGATGGAGTGTCGGCGGCGACCAGCAAGATTCTCGATATCGAGAATGAAGGCTACTCCAAGGATCTAAAAAAGCGCCAATTACAGATGATCGCCATCGGCGGCGCGATCGGTAGCGGTCTTTTCCTAGGAGCGGGCAAGCTGCTCAACGTTGCAGGTCCATCGCTCATCATCGCTTATGCAGTGGCTGGATTCTTCGCCTTCATTGTGGTTCGCGCACTCGGTGAACTTGTTGTCTACCGACCTGCATCGGGTTCCTTTGTGTCTTATACCCGCGAATTTTTGGGTGAGAAGGGTGCTTTTGCTTCGGGGTGGATGTACTTCCTGGTGTGGGCAACTGGCGGCATCGCGGATGTCACGGCAGTAGCGATCTACGCTAATTATTGGAATGCCTTCAATGGGATTCCTCAATGGCTCATTGCATTGATGGCGCTGATCTTGGTGATGACTGTCAACCTGATCTCTGTCAAATATTTTGGTGAATTCGAGTATTGGTTTGCGATTATCAAGGTTGCAGCGGTTGTCGGATTCTTGATCATTGGCGTTTACATTTTGGGCTCAGGAACCGAAGTTGACGGTAATCAGCCCGGCCCGCACTTAATCAGCGATAACGGCGGCATGTTCCCTAACGGTTTCTGGGTCATGCTTGTTGTTCTGCCTGGGGTTGTGTTCGCCTATGCAGCGCTAGAGATGGTCAGTATTGCCGCGGGTGAGAACGATAACCCTAAGAAGATCGTTCCCAGAGCAACCAATGCGGTGATCTGGCGGATCGGAATCTTCTATCTCGGCTCGGTATTGATTTTGATCTTGGTCCTGCCATATTCAAGTTATTCTGCGGATGAGAGTCCGTTTGTGACGGCATTGACTGGAATCGGCTTTAGTCAGGCGGGCAGCATTATGAACTTCGTTGTGTTGACCGCGGCACTGTCGAGCGTGAACTCTGGGCTTTACGCGACATCTCGGATTCTCAAATCGATGTCAGCGGCTAAATCCGCTCCGCAATTCGTCGGCAAGATGAACAAGCGGAACGTGCCCGTCGGCGGAGTCTTACTCGTGTGCACGTTCTACTTCATCGGAATCGTGCTCAACTTCTTCGTTCCTGAAGATGCATTCGAGATCGTACTCAACTTTGCTGCTTTGGGTATTTTGAGCACCTGGTCGTTCATCATGCTCAGCCACATTAACTACGTGCGTCGAGCAAAGGAGGGCATCATCGAGCGAGCATCCTTCAAACTTCCGTTCGCTCCCTACATCAACTACGTCACTTTGGCGTTCCTGTTGATGGTGTTCGTACTGATGTGGTTCGGCGGAACAGCCAGTCGCATTACGGTGATTGCTGCGGTTCCGATCGCCATTGCGATTACGATCGGATATCAATTCGCTAGGCGGGGAATCCACAACTTCGAAGACGAATTGAACGCGGTTGACAATCCGTTACCTACAGATGCCGTTGAGTCAGAGCCAAAGGCTCCAAATTCAAAGGATGAAGACTAGTCCTTACCAACCTGTGGGCTGGTTGGTCTGCCATTCGCGAACCAACTGGTCTGCAACGGTGCTGAGGTCGCCGCTTCGCTGGTATTCAGCTAGTTGACGACTCGCCCCATTGCCGTGTTCCAGAATCAATAGGACATCTGCCAACTCCTTGGTGCATCCCAAAATCTCGGCTGCAGGCTGAAGCTCCTCGACGAGTTCCTTGACTAAGTCACGCAATGGGCGATTGTCGCCCTCGTTACTGACGATGATGTCGGTGTCCAAACCAAACCTGGCAGCGCGCCACTTGTTCTGCTTTAGGATCCATGGCAGCAACCAGGGGAGTTCTTCGCCTGCCTCGAATTTGCGGCTGAGGTCATAGACCAAGCACTGTGCCAAAGCTGCGAGTGCGAGCACCTCGCGCATGGTTCCCATCGCATCTGACATGCGAAGTTCCACGGTTCCGAACCCTGGATGTGGGCGGATGTCCCACCACAGCTCACGCACGCTCTCGATTGCGCCACCCTTGATCAATACGTCCATGAGGGTGGTGAATTCGTCCCAGCCACTCAATTTGGGTGGGAGATCGTTGGTTGGCATCGCTTCAAAAACCTTGGTTCGTGACGAGGCAAGTCCGGTTGCTGAACCGTGCCAAAACGGGCTCGAAGCCGACAAGGCAATGAACTCTGGCATTTGCACCGCCACCGAGTTCGCTATCGCCACTGAAGCATCCGCTGATTGGACGCCCACGTGATAGTGGATTCCGTGACACATGGAGCGCCTGGCAGGCCATTGGATCCGTTCAGCAAAGTTCAAATAGCGTGGCTGGTCAGTTACCTTGAGATCCTCCCAATCAGCCATCGGATGCAGGCCGCCTGCTTGAAGCTGCAGACCCTTGGATTCGAGGACGGCATCTACCTCGTCGAACGTTTCTCTTAGGTCCAGGCCGGCTTCTTCGACGGTCTCGCAAATGCCCGTGATGACCTCGATGCTCGACTGATAGAACTCGTGCTTGGCTTTGGGGTGTTCGCCGTCATATGGGGCCTGTAACACTTCGAGAACCTCGTTTGATCGCGATACCAGTTGGTGCGTGGTCTGATCAACAATGCCGATCTCAACCTCGACTCCCAGGGTGTTGCGCGGAGAGGCGTTGAATTCCATGTTCACTACCTTAGTGAGAGTTTGGTTTGGGTGCAGTGCGAATGCGCCGGTAGGCGAGGATGCCACCACCGATTCCGAGTAGTGCAAGGATCGTGATGGGAACTATTGGTGAATTCGGTTGATTGGCTACGGGCGCCATGGAGTACACATAGGCCACGTGCGAAACGCCACCTTCGGGAGTTGGGTACGGGGCGGCCTCGTTCACGCGATCGCTGGCTGCCTTGAGATATGCCTCGGCGAGACCTGAAGTCTGTGAGGCTTCGATGATCTCGGACATCATGCGTTCCGTGCCCTCTGAACTCAGTTGTCCTGCTCCGCCAGCCAGAGCATTTGCGCCATCAGTAAGGCTCTCTGCGCCGCCCAGCAGAGCCCCAAGGCCGTTATCGAGTTGATTGGCACCACCGGCTAGTTTGCCCGCACCGTCAGCAGCAGAATCCGCGCCCTTTGCCATTGCGTTCACAGCTTGCGAAGCTCGCAGGAGGGCACCGCGAAGTGCCATCAGGCTTTGGTAGATCCCTGCCTGGTTAGGGTCGCGACTATCGAGTGCCAGACTGAGCGCCGTCACTTGATTCAAGACTTGAGGCATAAGGCGGTAAGTCAGCTCGGTCGCTCCGGCCACTATTGCCGCGTTCGCTGCCGCGCCAGCTAGCTTGCCATCCAGAGCGTCAGCTCCAGATTCCGCGGCGTTGGCATTAGAGCTAGCTGATTGTGCCTTTGTTTTAGCATCGTTGAGCTTGTCGCATGGATCCACTCCTGCTGCCGGGCAGATGTCGTTGATTACCTCATCAATCAGGTTCGCGGCATCATCGGCATCCTCTTTCGCATTCTCGGCATCTTCGCTGATCGCGTCAGCATCGAGTGCACCTTGGGCAACAGTCGCGGCAACACTGGCCGACAGCTGAGCGACCACGCGAGACCCACGCTGCAAGACTTCCAAGATTTGATACAGCGTGACGTCCTTGGGTAACGGATTAGGCAATGGTTCTGGCAACGGCTTGTTCCACGGTCCACCGACTTTCGTAGCGATCTGTTTCACGGCCTTGGCGATCTCCCCAGTGGCCTCGGCGGAAGCAGACAACCCCTGTGGTCCTGCCAGTTTGTTGAGGTTGGCAGTCAGCTGATCGAGACCCGCGGTCAATGCATTGGCACCTTTAGTCAAGCCTGCAGCTCCCGATTGGGCCGTACCAATGCCATTTGTGAGTTGAGCGCTACCGTTGGCGAGTTTGCTGGCACCGCTGCCCAACTCCAGCAGGCCGGAATTCACTTTGTCGAGTCCCTCGATCATGCCTTGGCTTCCCTTGACCGATTCGCCCAAGAGTTTGGCGGCGAACTCGGTAGAAGGGGACTGACCGTTCGAGATCGGCACAGCCTGCATAGTGACCGCTGGGATCGAGAGATCATCACCGCTGATGCGGAAGTTCAATCTCTGTTCGTAATTGCCAATCGGTGGGTACAACACAAGATTCCACGTCAGTGTTGTCTCGCCAGTCGACGAGGTACCCACTATTGCATCACCTGGATCGTCGATCTGGGTAGCGCTTGGCAAGGTCGCTTGAAGCACGCCCACGAAAGGAGCGAATACCGGCAGCTCTTTGGATTTGGTTGTGCCGTCTGCGGCCTGGTAGGTGACCGTCTCCCGTTTGACAGTTGTGTTGGTCACTGTGTACGTCACATCGACTTTGCCGGATTTACCAGGGATGTCATCCGGATTTACGCCACGTTGGCCACCGTCAGGAGTTGCGTATTCAGCATGCAGCGCGATTGGCAGCGGCTTTTCGAAGTCGGCGATCGTGCTGGTTGTGGTTTGTGGCTGGCCACCAACGGGGTAGAGGACGTCCTGTCCTTCGATCTGGGGTGCGCCGGTTTGGTCGAGAAAACGCAAGCGGTTGGTCGAAGTCTCAACCGCAAGGTTCTGCGGATCGTACCCTTGGGCAACGATCCGGTTGATCAAGTTGGTGCCTTCTGGCAGGCCTGAGGTTCCCAGCTGGGCAACCACTAGTTGCTCGTTGACAAGCGACTGTTTGGCAGCCACGTCGCTAGTGGAGTCGGTTGCCACCGCAGGTCCGCCCAGAGCCAAAGTCGATCCTAGAGTGACGACTGTGGCACCTGCGATCAATGCTCGCAACGGAAGACCTGGCATGCGGCTAGAGAGGGGTCGGAGTTCGATCATCGTGAACTTCTACCTCCTCTACTGCTGGTTGAATCTGCTCTTCGTGTCCGAGACCCTTGGCAATTGACGTGATGATGTAATACGTCACACCCACAATAATCAATGGCAGCACGCTCACGATCAGCATTGTGCTGGCGGATCTCTCCGCGGCGGGAAGCAAGGTGAAGCAAATCGCTGTGGTGAGGGCTCCCAGGATCGCTGGGAGGGCGATTGATCGACGAATCGCTAGAACGATCACGAGTGCCAACAAGATGATGGCCCAGGCTGCTGACAAGCCAGAACCTTCGGATCCCGGTGGCGTGAGCAACGCCAAGAAAGAGGTAATCGCGATACCGATTAATGCGCCGATCGTATAGGCGGTAGCGCGAGAACCTCGGCTGCTGTTTCCTCCTCCTAGCCACGGCGGCAGTAGAAGAGTGATGCCTGCTAGCACCGCGCTCAAGGCCAGTGCAGGTAGTGCAGAGCTGGGGACATCTGGCAAGCGTGAGACGAGAATCCAGGCCAGTAGTGCGCCTATCGAAACACCGATAGCAGCAATTGGTCGACTTGAAATAACTGGCTTGACAGCGGCTGAGGGTGCTTGGTGAGCTGCTGTATCAAGAGCGGCTGGGTCGCCTTCAACGTGCAACTGAGGGATTAGACGATCGAGCCAGCCAGGCAACCACCAGGTCCCCTTCGCAGCAAGGATCATGATGGCTGGCACGAGCAAACAACGCACGATAGTTGCGTCTACTGCAACTGCGGTAGCTAAGCCAACACCAAATAATTTGACCTCTGCATAGTCGGAGAAGATGAAGCTGGCGAACACCACAATCATGATCAATGCTGCTGCAGTCACCAGTTGACCAGTGTCTGCTAGTCCGCGTCGGATCGCTGTCTTCATATCGTGTGTGCGTTCCCAGTGTTCGCGGAACGCGGTCAACAAGAACACCTCGTAGTCCATCGATAATCCGAATAGAACCGCAAACATCATCATCGGGACATAGGCATCGATGGGTACTGGACCGTCGAGACCTATCAGGCCAGCTCCCCAGCCCCAGTCGAAAATCATGGTGACGACGCCGTAGGCAGCCGAGATCGACAGCAGGTTCATGGCCGCAGCCTTGAACGGAATTAGTAGTGAGCGGTAGGCGACCATGAGCAGAAGGAACGACAGCATCACCACCCCGGCGATAAACCAGGGAGTTCGTTCAGTGATCTGGTCGTAGAGATCTGCGCGCGAAGCCGTGACTCCACCGACATATGAAGACATGCCTTTGCCTTCAGTCACAGGCGGAATCACATTGTCGCGCAGGTCTTCAACGACAGCCTCATTTTGAGGATCCGAAGCCGCATACTCGGTCGTGGCCTGGATGATGGCGACACCGCCATCGGTCGAGACGATCGGAGGCCCGGTCGAGACAATTCCCGGCGTCTGTTCGATCTTCTTACGCAGTTCGGTCAGCCTAGGGTCTTGAGTGCGGGGATCCCCGCCGGTGGAATTTGTTCCAGTTTGTGTAGGCGTGGTGGAGTCTGAAGCTTGACTATTTGGGGCTTGTGCTGGGCTATAGAGCTGGCTGACAACCGCCAGTGGGGCAGTGCTGCCTGGGCCGAAACCGCGAGTCAAAATGTCGTTTGCTTGGCGTGAGGTTGTGCTCTCAGGAAGGTCGCTAGCATCGCTGACCCCGAGCGACATATTTGTCATGGGAAGCGCCATGATCACCAGTATCAGTACCGAGATGATTGCGTATCGCCATGGGCGGCTGGTCACACGAGTGGCAAGCCGCCCCCATGCGCTGTCGTCCAAATGCTCGTCGTTGACATCGAGTGAGGCAGCATTTTTGGGAAGGATCCGCTGCTTAGACAGAGCCAGCAGAGCTGGTACCAAAGTGATCGAGGCAGCAACCGCAATCAGCACCACAATCGCGGCGGCGTAACCAAGCCAAGCGAGAAACGAGATCCCGGTCAAGGTAAGGCCGACGAGCGCGGCGATCAGGGTTCCACCGGCAAAGATCATGCCGGCACCGGCAGTTCCAGCTGTTCGCCCGATAGCGTCGGGAACTTCGTATCCTTGGCGCAGTAGCAGTCGGTGCCTGGTGATCATGAACAGTGCATAGTCGATTCCAACACCCAGGCCCAGCATGATTCCGAGCGTTGGTGCGACATCTGGGATGAACACGACGCGACCGATGATCTCGATAACTGCCAGACCCACGCCGACAGCCGCGATCGCGTTGACCAGTGGAATTGCTACGGCTGCGAATCGTCGCATAGCGAAACTCAGCACGATCAGTGCAGCAACGATTCCCATTAGTTCGGAGGTGTGCGTGTTCGGGCGAGAAAGTTGAGACCCAGCGATCCCGCCTAGGCCGACTTCGGAATCGGGAGGGGCCATCTCTTGTGCTGTGGTCAAAATGTATTGGGCGACTTCATCCTCGCCCAAGTATTGGTCGGCGATCGTGACACCGAGGATCGCTGTGTGACCATCAGTCGATACGTAGTCTGGGCGCTGTTCGGGAGTCGTCACTCCAGCGATTTCGGGATCGGACTTGAGCTTGGTTGCTATCCGTTCAAGGTCGCTCTTGCCGGTGCCGCTTCGGAAGTCGACCTGAGCGTTGTAGAACGCCACGGGGTTGGAGTCGCTGGCAGATCCGGGAAACGCTTGGCGGACAAGGTTTTGGGCTGTGGCGCTGTTGGTTCCTTTGAGGACATAGAGCTCTGGCTGACCTGGGCTTAGAGTGTGATTGATGGCAGAAACTGCGACTAGGGCGAAGATCCACAGGGCGATCACCAGCTTGTAGCGATCGGCGCATCGGCGGGCCACTCCATAGAGCCACGTAGTCACCGTTGAATTATCCCCTAGGGAGATTCCGGACACTCGTTTTGAGGGGCGTATCCGAAGTCCAAGTTCCGCTGATGTGGCAGGGTAGTCCCATGGAAAAACCAGAGATTGATTTTATTGAAGGCCCACCTCCCGCCGAACTCGTTATCACTGACCTCGTAGTCGGTGACGGGGCAGAGGCGACGCCAGGTGCCGTTGTTGATGTTCACTACCTCGGTGTCGATTTCGAATCTGGTGAGGAGTTCGATTCCTCCTGGAACCGTGGCGAGTCCATCGAATTCCCACTGGGGCAGCTGATTGCTGGCTGGCAAGAGGGAATTCCTGGTATGAAGGTCGGCGGTCGTCGTCAGCTTGTGTGCCCACCTGCCCTTGCCTACGGTGAGTCCGGCATGCACCGTTTAGCCGGTCGCACGCTGGTGTTCGTCATCGATTTGTTGGGCGTCAAATAGGGGTTAGATGGTGGGTTTTGTCGCTTTCCGACAACGATCCGCCATCTAACGCTAGGAAGTCGTTAAAGAACTGGAGCACTGCAGTGTGCTCTGATCGGACAAACGCTCGGTCAGTCCAACCGGCACCAATGCAGTGCTCCTAAGTGCTAGCGAAACTGCTCCCCCCAGAGAGTTCTGCATGCACAATGTCTGGATATTTCGCCGGAAGCACCAGACGAATTAGATATACCCACGACTGCGGAATTCAAACCTAAAATCTGCAAAATTTTTGGTACCTATTTATTTGGATAGGCATCGGGTGATCGATCCAGTCCAAGCGAAGCACAACCGCGAGTTAGTAGTGGTAGGCCAAACGCACTCGCAGGTCCATGTGTTCCTGGTTGTGAGATTGCGTCGGCGTTAAGTGCGGCCCAGGTCAGTAGACCGGCGGTCAAGTCATATGGGCTTGGTCCCTGCAAAACCACTCGATTGATCTGGTTGTCATCTTGGTCGAAGAGCTCGGCGATTGCGATTGAACGAGATTTGGCTCGCTGGCTTTGGTTAGGTCCACCCGCGGACCCTTTGACCAGTCGGGAGGTTGCGGCGGTAGCGACCTGACGAACGCCAGGAACCTTAGCGATAACGCCGACTGTGCGACTTGCAGCGCTGGCGGCATCCGTCCATTTCTTGCCTGCTCCCAAGTACACACCAATGTCCCGCAATTCGGGAGCCGCCAGTGGAAGATCGAATGGTTCCGTACCGCCGATCGAGATGGCGTTCAGTTCGCGGTCACCAAGTCCGAACACTCGTGTGCGCCTAGCGGTCTGTTCTTTACGAAGTTTGCCTTTGCGGAATGCGTACGAAGGTTGAAGTACGATGCCGGGTGCAGAGGCCATCGTTCCGGTGGAGGCCAAAGCACCGCCACTCATGAAGTACCCGATCTCGATCCGGGTCGGAGTTATGCCTCCGACCTGATCGGCATCGGCGAGTGCGAGGAGTCCTGCAAGGTTGCCAGGAACAAAGTCGAAACCGAAGGCAGGCACCAGCTTGGCACCAGTCTCGATGGCGCGCTGGCTTTCGACATCGAATAGGCGACGCAAAAACGCAGCCTCACCCGTCGAATCGATATATGTAGCACCCTTGTTGATTACTGCATCTACCGCCGGTTGACCCCATCGTAAGAATGGCCCGACAGTGGAAACTAGCACGTCGTCTGGACTTGTCACCAAATCGTGGACAGACTCGGGATTGTCGACATCGGCAACTTGGGTAAGGAATTTGGAACGTTGATCGCGATGCAGTGAAAGCTCTCCCAGGAGAGCCTTGAGCTTCTCTTCGTTTCGGCCCGCAAGAACCACAGTTACATCGTCATCGGGTTCGATTGCCGAGGCCAAGCTATGCGCTGTGAGCCCGCCGGTGTAGCCGGATGCTCCAAAAAGGATGATGCGAGCCATGGCTCAAATATATCGGTCTAAGCTTGAGGCATGACACGTGATCCAGAAGAACTGGAACGAGATGCAGGCGACCCGGAATCTCTCGATGAGTACCCTGAGTCGGATCAAGTAGCCAAGCGGCGATTTGACGAGGATCGCCCACCACATCACGACTTATAATCCTATGTGTCAACTACAGAAAAGAGAGCCAAATGCTTAAAGGATTCCGCGAATTTCTCATGCGCGGTAATGTTATTGATCTTGCTGTTGCAGTGGTCATTGGTGCCGCTTTCACTGCGGTAGTTAACGGCTTCACTGCATCACTTATCGACCCGATCATCAACAAGCTTGTTGGTGGTGGTGTCAATGGTGCAGGCGTCACCGTTCTCGGTATCACCTTTGATTTCGCGATTTTGATCAATGCGCTCATCACGTTCATCATCACTGCCGCAGTCGTATATTTCGTATTCGTCTTGCCGATGCAGAAGATCACCGCGAGATATGCCAAAGAGAAAGAGATCGAACTCGAGGATTCAGAGAAGACGGTTCAACTGCTTGAAGAGATCCGCGACGCCCTCAAGGCGCAGGCAAAAGACTAAGTAATCTCTATTGCGATACCCGGTTGGTCTTATTCGGGCGTGCGGGGGTTCACGACCATGCTCAGGCGATATCTGGTCGAACTCCCGGCCAGCGTCGCTGCGGTTTCTGGGTTGACTGCGAGAACCACCACCGATTCGGTGTTGTTCGATTGCAGGCCGACAGTTGCGCCTATTCCTGATTCGGAATCGTTGCCGGGGATCGCCAGTACTCGAGCATCCTTTGCGAGGACAATCGCAGTGGGTGCAGGTTTGTTTGAGTCAGGTGAACTCTCTCGCTCGTAGTCTCCAATGGTTTGCGAATCCGCACCCAGAATGTCTACCTGGTCACCTGGTCTGGCGAGTGCCAAATAGGCCTTGTCGGCTAGCCGCACGATTGCCGCAACTTCTTGAGTTCGGACCTCATCGCCGTTTTCGGATTGATTGCCGCCAGACATTGCCGAACCACTGAGCAAACTCGGCCCGACGATCCGTCCAGCGTTGAGCGGTTCGCCTTGAGCTACCGGGCCAGCTGTCATACGACCGACGGCATCCTCTGGATTGGAGAAGTAGGTCGATCCAGCGCCCAAGCCGACAGGCCATTCGGTAGCAACAAGATCATCTTGGGTTAATGTGTGACCTGCTTCGATAGTGCGGCTCGCGGCGATTACCCTCGTCGTGGGCTCAGGACTTGGACGAGCCGAAGCTGTTGCGAGCAATATGGCAAGAACCCCTAGGACGATTGCTAAGGGGCGGCGGTACCGGTGTAGCAAATGCCGAAGATTGGGCTTTCTAAGAAGTTTGGCTCTAGCAGTGGACTGTGGGCTGGCGAGATTTCGAGACGTCATACCTGGCAAGGTACGCGAATTTCTCAATTCGAATTTGAGTTGTCCACAGGCTTCGACTTTGACTCAGATGATGTGCTGGTAGTGCTCTCTGTTTTCTTGGGCTTGTCCGACGTTCCGGAAGGTTTTGTTGACGACTTCTTGTCCGAACTGCGGCTGTCGGTTTTATAGAAGCCACTGCCTTTGAATACAACTCCGACATTGCCGAACTGTTTACGCAGGGCACTTGCGCCACATTCGGGGCAATCAGTGAGTGATGGATCGTGAATCGACTGCACGATTTCGAGATTGGCACCACAATCGGCGCACTTGTACTCGTAAGTTGGCATATTCACTTCGCTTTCGCTGCTGGGCTGCGGGTTCCAATTGAGGCGTTGCCCGATGGTTTGTTCCACTAGTTTATGAGGTTGTCTTGCGATGTTGGCAGGCGATCCTTAGTGCGTGCGTTAGGTTGGTTACATGATCGTTGAGACTCAAGGTCTAGTGAAGACATATAGCGGCAAACGCGCAGTCGATAACTTATCGTTCACGCTCGATCCTGGAACCGTTACTGGCTTCCTGGGTCCCAATGGGTCGGGCAAGTCCACCACTTTGCGACTCATGCTTGGGCTTGATCATGGTGAAGGATCTACGACTTGGGACGGCAAATCGCTAACCGAGTACCCTCACGCTACTCAAGTGGTGGGTGCGCACCTTGACGCTAAATTCTTCAATCCAAACCGAACTGCTCGCAACCATTTGCGCATGCTTGGTGCCGAGTCAGGTATTTCGAATCAGCGGGTCGATGAGGTTATCGACCTTGTGGGTCTAACCGACGTTGCGAAGAAGCGACCCAAATCGTTCTCGCTTGGCATGGGGCAGCGTCTGGGACTTGCCGGCGCATTGCTGAGTGAACCCAAGGTGCTCTTGCTCGACGAACCGGCCAACGGTTTGGACCCGCAATCGATCTTGTGGCTACGAGACTTCCTCAAGTATTACGCGAGCTTGGGAAATGTGGTGTTCGTGTCGAGTCACCTGCTCTCAGAGATGCAGACGATGGCTGACCACCTGGTCGTCATTTCTCGTGGTGCCTTGATAGCCGACCAATCGATGGCGCAGTTCGTGGCCAGAAGCGCACAAAACGATGTGCTGATTCGCGTGGCAGATCCAGCCAAGTTGATGGCTGCACTCGAAGACAAGGGTTTCGCTGCCACATCTGAAGGTGACGGTGGCATCGCAGTCCACGGCGTGACTACCGATCAGCTCGGCGCACTCGCTTTTGGGGCAGGGGTGCAGGTCAATGAACTTCGAGCCAGAACTGCAAGCCTCGAGCAGGCGTTTATGGAACTGACATCTGAGGGTCAAGAGTACGGGGTCGGCGGTGGTGGACAACCAGGTGGACAAGTCCCCGGCTCTGCCGCACCGAGCGATGGGAGCGCCTCATGATCTCGGCTTTGCGTTATGAGTGGCGCCGCATTTTCACGATCCGCACCACCTTCATCTTGCTCGCTTGTGCACTCGTAATTTCGTTGTTACTCGGTTGGATCACGATCGAAGCCCTTCACGCCATTGGGAGCATGTCGGAGGGGCAAGAGTCGCCAGAGACCGCTGAGCTCGCCGGCATGCAACTCACCGAAATGGTGTTCGCCACAACAGGTGGGGTGATCCCGCTTATTTTCTTGGGGACGATCGCGGCTCAAGCATTTGGGCAGGAGTATCGCCAAGGAACCATTCGCCTGACCTTGACGTCAATCCCGTTCCGCGGTCGCGTGTTCTCGGCCAAGTTGATCGTTATGTTGTTGGTCGTCGCAGTGGGTTGGGTCATCACCACGATCCTTACGTATCTACTCATGTCAGTTGTGCTTAGTAGCAAGTCGGGCGGTCAGTCTGGCGGGCTCGAGCTTAGCTATCTAGGTCGTGGGCTGCTGTTCGTTCTAGGGTTCTGTGCGATCGTATTTGGTGTCACTTTGCTGACGCGGATCCTGGCGCTCGGTGTGATCATTCCAGCCGTGTTTTGGGCAGTGGCTGAGCCACTGTTGATTACGACCTTGGGTGGTTCGGTCGCAGGGTCAGGAGGTACCGACGGTTCCATGACTGTGGAGCAAAGCCAACCTTGGATCGCGCAGATTTTGCCGTTCCACAACGGAATGCAATTCGTGGAGGGAACGCAAAACATGGCGTCGGGTGGCTTAGTGTTCCTTGCCTGGGTTGTTTTGGTCTTGGGTGTTTCTTGGATCCTGTTTGACAAGCGTGACGCTTAGCTGATTCACACGGCCAAGACAGCAGTTACTGGGGCGTCGTGAGGTTCGGTAGGAACTGAGTCAAGTAGTTCGCCCGCGAACACAATCGCGATTGAGTTCAATTTGGTGTCTTGACTGCCGAGCTTGGCAAGTTCGGCGAACAACCGATCGTAATAGCCAGCTCCTTTACCCAGCCGCTGGCCGTCGCTGGTTACAGCGAGAGCAGGTACGAGGATCACCTGGCAGTTGGCATCGACTAGTCCTTGTGCCCCGATACCAACTCGCTGACCTTTTGGAATCGGAATTCCGCGTTCGTCGCGTTGTAGCTCGATGGAGTTGACTGCGTCAAGCTCGATCCAAGCCAGTGTCGGTTCACCTGCTGTGCCAGGCACGCACTCAGGAACTAGCACTCGGATTCCTTGTTGCAGCAAGGCGGTGTGGAGTGCGGTCGTGTCGGGTTCAGAACTCAATGGGAGGTAGCTCGCGATTGTCTTGTCAGCCTCCACGGCCGAGGCAATGAGCGGTACACCCAGTGCCGCGCTCGCTACTTGGACTGCGTCCGCGGCGCGATCATCCGCGGTCAGGCCAGCAGCACGCTTGGCCCGAGCAGAGACGAGTTGAGTGCGCAGTAGAGCTTTGTCGCTGTTGCGCGGATCGCTGGTCACGTGCCTACTTTACGTGGACTGCGCAGGAACTATTGCCCTAAGTCCTTTAGGGTCAGAGTATGAACTCAGTGCGCAAAGTGGTAATTCCTGTGGCCGGGCTTGGCACTCGCTTTTTGCCCGCGAGTAAGGCAGTACCTAAAGAGATGCTTCCCGTAGTTGACAAGCCAGCTGTGCAATACAACGTAGAAGAGGCTGCTTCAGTCGGTATTACGGATGTCCTGATGGTCACAGGTCGCAATAAAGAGGCAATCGAAAACCACTTTGATGCGATGCCTGAGCTCAATGCGAATCTTGCAGCCAAAGGAGACGAAGCCAGGATCGCGCTGGCGGCCGAATCTGAGAACCTCGCGCAGATCCACTTTGTGCGACAAGGTGAAGCTCTCGGCTTGGGGCATGCGGTGTTGTGTGCCAAAGGACATGTGGGCAACGAGCCGTTCGTTGTCATGCTCGGTGATGACTTGATCGATGCGCGCGATCCGGTTTTGGAACAGATGATCGCAATTCGTGAGCAGCACGGCGGTTCGGTGTTGTGTCTTATGGAGGTGCCGCAAGACCAGGTTTACCTTTACGGATGTGCTGCGGTGGAACCGGCCGATTCGCCAGATGTTGTTCGGGTGACGGGATTGGTCGAGAAGCCACCGCCGGGCGAGGAACCCAGCAATCTGATTGTGATCGGTCGCTATCTACTTGACCCCAAGGTATTTGAGGTGCTTGAGCGAACCGAACCGGGTCGCGGTGGTGAGATCCAGTTGACTGATGCTTTGCATGAACTCATTGACATCGACCCTCAAGACGGTGGTGGTGTTCATGCCGTAGTGTTCGATGGACGTCGCTATGACACCGGGGACAAGCTCTCTTATTTGCAGGCTAATGTCATGCTTGCGCTCGATAACGACGAGTTAGGTGGCTCGTTCCGTGAATGGCTGAAGAGCTATTTGAGCGAGTAGTTGAGACTTAGCGCAACGAAGACGAACTATAGGGAAGTCAGATGCACGAAGTTGAGGTCGAGACTCCATTAGGCATATTGCTTCTGCGTGTAATTCGTCATCGTGATGGTAGGGAATGGCGCGCAGTACGTTTGCGGAATCGAGACTGGCTTAAGAACTGGGACGCGACTACCCCACCGATTTCTCCTGGGCCACCCCCGACCTTTGCTGCCATGGTCCGCGGCCTGCGAGCAGAAACCAAGGCTGGTCGTCTAATCCCTTGGGTTCTCGAACTGGACGGGCAGATAATTGGTCAGCTGACGATCGGCGGTATTACTCGGGGTTCGTTGTGTTCGGCGCACGCAGGCTATTGGATAGCCAAGGACTATGCGGGCCGAGGGATCATGACTCTGGCTCTGGGCGCGGCAATCGACTACCTGTTCCAACAGGAGGGGCTGCACCGGGTTGAGGTGAACATCCGTCCAGAGAATGCCTCGAGTAAGCGAATCGTGGAGAAGCTGGGTCTGCGCTATGAGGGCTTGCGCGAGCGGTATCTCCACATCGACGGCGACTGGCGCGATCACTTGAGTTTTGCCATCACTCATGAGGAAGTTCCTGACGGCCTCCTTGCCAGGTATAGGGCCCAGCAGCTCGTGGCTGAGCCTCCGAGTCCGGCGAATCTAGAATCTGAGAAAGAAATAGTGGAACACGCCCCCAATTCGAGTGTGTAACAAGTCACTTTCTTCTAGTCTTTGGATTGTGCTAAC
>CAUJDH010000030.1 GCA_963169225.1 Actinomycetota bacterium | reverse complement strand
ATCGAAGAAGCCATCAAGTTTCACTCCGTCACCAAGCTCACTAATGTGCAGATAACGTCGGTGGAATGCGTCCGACTCGTCCGAAGCAGTCACTAGCGGGTCTACTTGGTCGGCCCAGGCACGCAAGACTTGCCGCAATTTCGACAAGGTTCCGTTGCGGGCAATCTGGATGAACAGGCTCACATATTGGGGAAACATTGCTTGGCGTTGAGGATTACGCTGACCGATCGACAAAATAAGATCTGCTGCTGTCCGAGTGATACGCCCGGTGCGTAATGCCTCGGCAAGTTCGGGGACATCTTCTAAACCCTCAGCCAGACGCAAATCGGCTCTCGCCTCACGATGATCCAACGTCAATTCACGACGCAAATACGACAACGGAGTTCCATTCGGATCATTCTCGCGCCATACTTCAGTCTTGTTCACCCGGGCCACAAGCGCGATCCGGTAAGCCTCCAACTTCGCCGACAACTCAGATACCCGCTGCAACTCATCCGTTGCCTCTGAACCAGACAAGAACTCGGCACAATCAATAGCGTGATCAATATCCGTCGCCGCGTGGCCAACCAAATCGCCAGTATGGTTACCGACGAATACGTTCTTGCTGCCCAGACCCTCGCTCTGGCTAGTCAGAATGTCACTCACGGAGAAGTGGTCGCCGATGGACACAGCATCACTTGAGGTCAACGATTCGCCAAGAGTCGACAAATCGCTTGCATGTGTCAACGTGTTACTTGCTAGTGCCGCCATGACAGACCACTTCCTCACGGATTAGTGTGCTGCCAAAGTCAATTAGCAGCACTCAACGAAAACGAATGGAAACCACATCCTCACCAACACGCCATCCAACAAACAGATCATCTACAAAAAGCACGAACCTGGGTCCTTAGCCGAAGCCTGAGCCGGATTCACCTATCGAACATCTGTTCGATTCTAAACTACTCCAGCCACAAGATCAAGTACCTGGCAGCCAAGAATATGAGCTGCCCGGCCGACTAGCCGAACCTCTTAGAAGCTCACCCACTCAGAGGACAACATGAGAACTGCTATTACATATTGACCTCGACCATATTCGACAACTAATCCACGATCTGGCCAGCTGTAGGTTCTGAAGGCGACTTGGCCCTACGATCAAACTGAACAAAACCCAGAACGGTTCCCTAGGAGTCTTCAATGAAGCGACAACTCACTCCCGAGCAAGCGAACGCGTGGCTCACTGTCCTCACTCACAAACTGGTGTCCGCTCACGTTGATTGGCCAGCACCAGTTCACTGGACTCGAAATACTGATGAACTAAGGATCGTTGGAGCCTATCCAACCGTGGCCGGAGACGACCGATTCATAACAACGCTCTATCGGTATAAAGATGACGTGCTTATGGCTTATGTCGAACGTGTACTGGAATCAAACAAGATTTGCCAAGGCGGTCAGATGGGAAGGTTCAACCTCGACCCTGAAACCTTCGCAAGTGACATCCACTTAGATATAGAAGCAACCGACGGCAACTCGGGTTTAAGGGAATCTTTCGTGTACTGGCATCCATTTATCGGCGAGCACGTTCGCTTCTGGGGTGACATAAGCCTGAACGACAGCCCTTTCGCTCGAGCTCATATGAAAGACACTGATCTTGAAGAAGGTATAACCAGATTCATATCCGAGGTACCTAACCTGATTCCGGCAGGAGTCTCGATAGAAAAGCTTGAAGTAGCGCGAGAAGACGACACCCTTCGTTGTCGGATTCGGACAGACGAGACCTCCGAATTTCTCAGTCTAGATATGACAGGTGTCCCGCTAGTCCTCAACCAGGTTCACGAAAATCCAGAGATACTCGCCGCTGGACTTACAACAACCATCATCAGCGACATCGTGGATTCAATCGGCAGTAATGAGGACATCAGGTTGTCGATCGACCCAATAGAGGAAAACGGTATCGTGGCCGGTCCATACCTCGGACTCGCAACGAATGAGAACCATGAAGCCGAGACAATCTAGAAAAAGTCGATTACTCCACCGTCCCCAACCAACAATCGCTAACCGCTAGGTCCCCGAACCTCGGATGTCTAGTTCCTTTTGGCCCATAACGTGAACACGCATGCCGTTTGTGGTGCCCGTTACTCCCGGTGGCACACCGGCAACAACCACCACTCGGTCACCAGGCTGGCAACGATTAATACCGAGTAGTTCCTGATCAACCTGCTCGACCATATGGTCGGTCGAATCTGCTTCTTCCACCAGGAATGTCTCGATGCCCCAGACAAGCGCCAACTGCGAGCGCACACTCTGGTTGGGCGTGAATGCCATGATCGGCACCCCAGGTCGGTGCCTAGCCAATAGACGAGCTGATCGACCGGTCTCGGTAAATGCGCAAAGAAATTTAGCTCCAACCGACAGACCAACTGCTGTCGCCGCTTTAGTTAACGCCCGCGCTGTTGAACCGGATTCATCTACTGACAACGAAGGCACATAGTCTTCATGATCACCTTCGACGTGCCGAATAATCCGGGACATAGTGTCAACTACCAGTTCAGGATGGTCGCCAACACTTGTCTCTTGCGAAAGCATGAGCGCATCGGCCCCATCAAGCACGGCGTTCGCCACGTCGGAGGCCTCGGCGCGAGTTGGGCGCCTGGCAGTCGTCATGGAATCCAGCATTTGTGTAGCCACGATCACTGGCTTTCCGGCTTCGCGGGCAAGTTCGATCGCACGCTTTTGCACCAACGGCACCTGTTCGATCGGTAACTCCACACCGAGATCGCCACGAGCAACCATGATCCCGTCAAAAGCCGAAATAATATCGTCCAAGTTCGCCACTGCTTGAGGCTTTTCGATCTTGGCTAAGACCGGAACTCGGACACCCATCTCGTCCATGATTCGGTGAACGTCCACGACATCATCTGCGTCACGAACGAACGATAAAGCGATCAAGTCAACACCGGCGCTAAGTGCCCAGCGCAAGTCTGCCTGGTCTTTGTCGGTCAACGCTGGGATATTGACTGCAACACCTGGAAGGTTGATCCCCTTATGGTTGGACACGCGCCCACCCTCAAGAACCTCAGTAATAATTCGCGTTTCGGTCTTGTCGGTCGCGCGGAGCAAGATTCGTCCATCATCGATCAAGAGCAGGTCACCGATGTTCACGTCGTTGACGATGCCCTCGTAAGTTGTGGAACAGATCGTGCCGTCACCGGGGATATCTTCGATGGTGATAGTGAATGTTTGACCCACGCTGAGCTCTGCGGAACCCTCGGCAAAGTTTCCTAGCCGGATCTTGGGTCCTTGGAGGTCGGCCAAGATTCCAATCCCGCGACCGGTGTGGTCGGTGGCACGGCGAATGTTGAGGACGACATCGGAGAGCACATCGTGCGAACCGTGTGACAAATTGAGCCTGGCGACGTCCATTCCGGCGCGGATCAAACCTTCGATCTCGTCATAGGTTTCGTTCGCTGGTCCGAGCGTACAAACGATCTTGGCTCGTCTTGCTTGCATTTACACCGCCATTGGACGCGCTGTTGGTGGGATAGGAATCGGCAGGTTCGTATGACCAGTCAAGTACTTGTCAACCGAGGCAGCTGCAGCTCTTCCCTCTGCTATCGCCCAGACTACTAGGCTTTGACCGCGTCCAGCATCTCCTGCGACGAACACACCCTCAGCCGACGACTGGTATTGCAAATCACGCTTGACGTTTCCACGCTCATCGAGCTCTAGATCCAATTGAGCCACCACGGTGCCTTGCTCAGGTCCGGTGAACCCCATTGCTAAGAACACAAAGTCAGCGGGTAGCCGCTTAGTCGAACCTTCGACCGACTCGAAACGTCCGTCCTTGAACTCAACTTCGGACAGTTCGAGTTCAGCAACATTGCCACTGCCATCGTCAATAAATCGTTGAGTGTTGACCGCGTAAACGCGCTCACCATTCTCCTCATGAGCTGAGGACACTCGGTAGATCATCGGATAAGTCGGCCACGGATGTGCGCTACTGCGTTCCTCAGACGGCCGAGCCATGATCTCAAGCTGAGTTACCGAGGCGGCCCCTTGACGGGTGGCTGTACCGAGACAGTCAGCTCCGGTGTCACCGCCACCGATCACGACAACATGCTTGCCTTCGGTGTGGATCGGCGACACCTCAAGGTCACCAGCTTGGACTCGGTTGGCCCACGGCAAGTATTCCATCGCCTGATGGATGCCCTTATGTTCGCGACCTTCGATCTCAAGCTCGCGACGGACGGTAGCACCTGTAGCGATCACGACAGCGTCATAGCGAGCACGCAGCTGTTCTCCTGTGATGTCAACGCCAACCTCGACGCCAGTACGGAACTTGACGCCTTCGGCCTCCATTTGCTCGATCCGACGGTCGACGTGGCGCTTCTCGAGCTTGAACTCCGGGATGCCATAACGAAGCAGTCCGCCCGGGCGATCGTCACGTTCGTAGACAGCGACAGTGTGACCGGCACGAGCCAACTGCTGCGCGGCAGCCAAACCAGCTGGGCCGGAACCCACGACAGCTACCGTCTTACCCGTTAGTCGATCAGGTGCCTGAGGTTGAACCCATCCTTCATCCCACGCTGCGTCAGCGATCTCTACCTCGATCTGCTTGATCGTCACCGCCGGCTGACTAATGCCCAGCACACAGGAAGTCTCGCAAGGAGCCGGGCAAATACGACCGGTGAACTCAGGGAAGTTATTGGTGGCGTGCAGTCGCTCACTAGCCTCGTGCCAGTGCTGACGGTGCACCAAATCGTTCCACTCAGGGATCAAGTTGCCCAGTGGGCAGCCCTGATGGCAGAACGGGATTCCACACTGCATACAGCGACTTGCTTGGCGCTCAAGCTTGTCCTTTTCGAAGTCTTCGTAGACTTCCTTCCAGTCTTGAATACGAACATCAACTGGCCGGGACTTTGGGACCTCGCGGTCCGCGTTCAGAAAACCTTGTGGATCAGCCACGAGCAGCCTCCATAATCGCTTCGTCTACATTCGTTCCTTCGAGTTCAGCCTTCTCAATCGCCAGCAAGACCTTCTTGTAGTCACGTGGCATGATCTTTTTGAATCGGCTGATCGACGATTCCCACTGCTCAAGAAGCCCAAGGGCTACCTCGGAGTGTGTCTCTTCTGCATGGTCGGCAACGATCTTGCGTAGCTCGACATTGTCGGCTTGGCTAAGCTCTTCGATCTCCACCAACTCGCGATTGAGTTGACGCTCATCAAGATCCAGAATGTACGCCACACCGCCGGACATACCGGCAGCAACGTTGCGCCCAGTTGGCCCAAGCACCACAGCTACACCGCCAGTCATGTATTCGCATAAGTGGTCACCCGCGCCCTCAACAACGACGGTCGCACCGCTGTTTCGCACGCAGCAGCGCTCGCCCACGATTCCGCGCAGGAAGATGTTGCCCGAGGTTGCACCGTAAGCGATCACGTTGCCAGCAATCGTGTGTTCCTCTGCCACGATTGGCGCATTGCGATCTGGCCGGACGACAAGACGTCCACCCGAAAGTCCTTTGCCGACATAGTCGTTGGCATCACCCTCGAGTCGCAACGTCACACCGCTAGGTAGGAATGCTCCGAAGGATTGACCAGCGGAACCTTCGAAGGTGATATCGATCGTTCCGTCCGGAAGTCCCGCGGGACCAAATTGGCGAGTGACCTCGCTACCGAGCATGGTGCCGACAGTACGGTTCACATTGCGGATCTTGAGCTGGGCTCGAACCGGCGAACCATCAGCCAAAGCGTCAGACGAGATCTTGATCAGCTCTTGGTCCAAAGCCTTGTCGAGGCCATGATCTTGGTCGATTCGACGAATGAACGAACTACCTTCCGGAACGTCAACCTGCTCCAGGATCGGAGTCAGATCCATACCTTCGGTTTTCCAGTGATCAATTGCTGCACTGGCATCGATCATCTCCGAATGTCCGATTGCCTCATCGAGACTGCGGAAGCCAAGCTCAGCCAGGTAGCCACGGACTTGTTCCGCCAGGAACTCGAAAAAGTTCACGACATGATCGGCCTGGCCCGTGAAACGCTCACGCAACACCGGGTTCTGTGTCGCAACACCGACCGGACAGGTATCCAAGTGACATACGCGCATCATGATGCAGCCCATGACCACGAGTGGAGCAGTTGCGAAGCAATACTCCTCTGCACCCAAGAGCGCAGCGATCATGACATCGCGGCCAGTCTTAAGCTGACCGTCAGTCTGGATCGTGACACGGTCACGCAGCCCGTTTAGCAGCAGAGTTTGTTGAGTCTCGGCAAGCCCCAACTCCCAAGGACCACCTGCGTGCTTGAGACTAGTGAGCGGCGAGGCGCCGGTTCCACCGTCGTGACCGGAAACCAAGATCACGTCAGCGTGCGCCTTGGCTACGCCAGCAGCAACAGTTCCGACACCGACCTCGGACACCAACTTGACGTTGATACGAGCAATCGGGTTCGAGTTCTTGAGATCGTGGATCAGCTGAGCCAAGTCCTCAATCGAATAAATGTCGTGGTGCGGTGGAGGCGAAATCAAACCAACACCCGGTGTCGAGTGACGCGTGCGGGCAACCCACGGATACACCTTGTGCGCGGGCAACTGTCCACCCTCGCCGGGCTTGGCACCCTGGGCCATCTTGATCTGAATATCGTCCGAGTTGACCAAGTAGGCACTCGTCACACCGAACCGACCGGACGCGACCTGCTTGATGGCAGAGCGACGCGAATCACCATTCTCATCTGGAGTCCAGCGCGCAGGATCTTCGCCACCTTCACCGGTATTGGACTTGCCGCCCAAGCGGTTCATGGCAATAGCAAGCGTCTCGTGAGCTTCTTGCGAGATCGAACCATAGGACATAGCGCCGGTTGAGAATCGCTTGACGATCTCGCTGATTGGCTCGACCTCGTCGATCGAAATCGGCTCTCGTTCACCTTCTTTGAACTTGAACATTCCGCGCAAGGTCATGAGTGACTTGGATTGATCGTCCACCAAGTCCGTGTATTCCTTGAAGATGTCGGCACGCTTGGCGCGAGTCGAATGTTGAAGACGGAACACGGTCTCCGGGTTGAACAAGTGTGGCTCGCCCTCACGGCGCCACTGGTACTCGCCACCGACCACGAGAGTCCGGTGCGCAGGCGCAATGCCCGACAGTGGGTAGGCCACGCGGTGGCGACGCTCAACGTCGCGCGCAATGCCTTCGAGTCCAATTCCGCCCAGCTTAGAGGTGGTGCCTGTGAAGTACTTGTCGACCAGTTCTTGGGACAGACCGATAGCTTCGAACACTTGCGCACCACGGTAGGAGGCAACAGTCGAGATACCCATCTTGCTCATCACCTTGAGCACGCCCTTGCCGAGCGCCTTGACCAAGTTGCGTACTGCCTTCTCAGCCTCGATACCGACGATCGAGCCGTCACGCACCATGTCCTCGACGGTTTCCATCGCGAGGTATGGGTTGACCACAGCTGCGCCATAACCGATCAGCAAGGCCACATGATGAACCTCACGGACATCACCGGACTCGATGATCAGACTCACCTGGGTGCGGGTCTTCTGACGCACCAAGTGATGGTGCACAGCCGAAGTCGCGAGCAGAGATGGGATCGGAGCTAGGTCCATATCGCTATCGCGGTCGGACAGCACGATGAAGTCGACGCCTTGTTCAACAGCTGCGTCGATCTCAGCGAAGATCTCCTCAAGGCGCTCCTCAAGCGCCTGGGCCCCGCCCTCGACGCGGTACAACGAGGAAACCTTGATGGCCGAATAACCCTCGACGCCTTCGCCATCTTCGATGTGCAGGATCTTGGCCAATTGATCGTTGTCGATCACCGGGAACGACAGGGCGATATGACGGCAAGCGTCTGGCGAGGCCTCCAACAGGTTTGTCTCGGGGCCGATACCGCAGTGCAAAGAAGTAACGATCTCCTCGCGAATCGCATCAAGCGGCGGGTTAGTCACCTGGGCGAACAGCTGCGAGAAGTAGTCGAACAGCAATCGAGGCCGTTCGTCGATCGCAGCAATCGGCGTATCGGTACCCATGGAACCAATAGCCTCAGCACCCGATACCGCCATCGGCTTGATCAAAATCCGCAGCTCTTCTTCGGTATATCCAAAAGCCTGCTGGCGGCGCTGAACCGAGGTGTGGGTGTGGACGACGTGCTCTCGGTCTGGCAGTTCCTCCAAATGAACCAAGCCATCATTGAGCCACTGCTGATACGGAGCTTCGCTAGCGACCTGCGCCTTGATCTCGTCATCCTCGATGATTCGACCGGCTTCAGTGTCGACCAAGAACATGCGACCTGGCTGTAAGCGTCCGCGCCTGACGACCTTGGCCGGATCGACTTCGAGAACGCCTGCTTCGGATCCCAACACGACAAGACCGTCATCGGTGACCCAGAATCGACCTGGGCGCAGACCGTTGCGGTCAAGCACGGCGCCGATCATCTTGCCGTCGGTGAAGGAGACGCTCGCGGGTCCATCCCACGGCTCCATGAGCGCAGAGTGGTACTGGTAGAACGCGCGACGTTGCGGATCCATATCGAGGTTGTTCTCCCAAGCCTCAGGGATCATCATCAACACGGAATGTGGCAGCGAACGTCCACCCAAGTAGAGAAGCTCAAGAACCTCGTCGAAGCTAGCCGAGTCACTGCCCGTAGGGCTGCAGATCGGGAACAGTCGCTTGAGGTCTCAATAGATCAAGTCCGACACAAGCGTGGCCTCACGGGCACGCATCCAGTTGCGGTTGCCCTTGACCGTGTTGATTTCGCCGTTGTGTGCGATCAAACGGAACGGATGCGCCAACGGCCAACTCGGGAACGTGTTTGTCGAGAAGCGCGAGTGAACCAAACCAATCGCCGATTTGAAACGCTCATCCGAAAGATCCGGGTAGAACTCCTTGAGCTGACCGGTAGTGAGCATGCCTTTGTAGACGATGGTGCGGCCTGAGAGCGATGGGAAGTACACGCCTGCCTCATGCTCGGCACGTTTGCGCACCACGAACGCCTTGCGCTCTAGGGCAAGATCCGTCAGTAAGGTGCCGTCGCGTTCAACTGAGATAAACAGCTGCTTGAAAGATGGCATGGCATCGAGCGAAGCCTGTCCAATCATGTCGGACACGATCGGAACATCGCGCCAACCAAGAACCGTAACGCCTTCTTCTTGAGCAATAGTTTCAACAACTAGAGCTGCGGCCTCAGCAGCCTCGAGGTC
Organism: Actinomycetota bacterium; assembly: GCA_963169225.1. Lineage (GTDB taxonomy): Bacteria > Actinomycetota > Actinomycetes > S36-B12 > UBA10799 > KLAP162. The sequence goes on along the minus strand of CAUJDH010000030.1, from coordinate 63,583 downwards.
GGCGGGAAGGTAACCGATACCGGCGGCGTAGTGCCCTGGTTCTGGCAAATCGAAATCGGTAACGCCCCGCAAGAACTCATCGGGCATCTGGGTCAGGATTCCTGCACCGTCGCCAGTTGCTGGATCGGCACCTGACGCACCACGGTGGTCAAGGTTCTCAAGGGCTACGATCGCGTTTTGCACCATCTCGTGTGTGGGTTCACCCGTAAGGGTTGCCACAAATGCGACACCACAAGCGTCGTGTTCGAACGCAGGGTCATAGAGACCTTGCGCTTCGGGCAGGTTCGAAAAGGTTCGTTGCACGGCAAATCTCCCAAGAAAAATGCGGAGGAATCGGCCCGACGAGGCGAAGAGTCGGGATACTAGCTCAGCGATTCCGTAGAGTTCAGGGACTTCATTGGCCCAGAACGAAAAATCAAGCATCCGTATTGCGCTTTGATGCTCCTAATATCTTACTTCCCCACCCACTAATAGTCCACATTCGACTCCTATTTTGGTCCTTGAGAGCCACACACGCCGGCTAGCCAATCCCAAAGCACTGCTTTGGCACTAACAACCGATAGCGTTGGACTGATGGATCATTCAGAACACGAGATCGCTCTCGACACCACCACATTGATAACGGTAACGGGCCAAGACCGCCCCGGAGTTAGTTCTGCGCTCCTGCATGCTGTGGCCAAAACCGGCATGGTCGTGCTCGACATTGAGCAAGTGGTGATCCGCGGCAAACTGACGTTGGGCATTTTGCTCGACAAGCCGTCTTGTGAGCCAGCAGAACGCCCGCAACTGGAACAGGCCGTCAAACAAGCCGCAGAGGACTTGGATCTCGAGTGCACCATCACCCACGGAGTCGAGGACACCTGCCATGCAGGTAACAGTCCCCTGCTGGTGACTGTAATCGGCAACCCACTTACGTCTGAATCGCTGGCTAAAGTCGCTGACGCTGTCGCGTCGGTTGGCGCTAACATCGACCGCATCACGCGTGTCTCGCACTACCCTGTCACCGCTTTGGAGCTGGAGATCTCTGGCAGCGAAAGAGGCGTTCTACGCGAGAAGCTCACCTCGGTGGCTCTCGAATCAGACGTTGACTTGGCTGTTCAAGACGCCAACCTTATGCGCCGGTCACGCAAACTCGTGGTGATGGATGTCGACTCGACATTTATTCGCGAGGAAGTTATCGAACTCATTGCCAGTCATGCGGGATGTGAGGCTGAGGTAGAGCAGATCACCACTCGCGCCATGCGAGGCGAAATCGACTTCGCCCAGTCTCTTGCAGAGCGCGTGGCATTACTCGAGGGCCTTCCGGTTAGCGCGCTAGATGAGGTGCGCGAGTCGATCAACCTCACTCCTGGTGCACGCACGCTAGTGACTACCCTCCAGCGATTGGGTTACGAGATTGCCCTGGTGAGCGGTGGTTTCCACGAGATCGTGGATTCGGTAGCGAGCGAACTCCAAATTAGTCACGTACGAGCCAATCGATTGCAAGTGGCTGACGGCAAGCTCACTGGCAAAACTGAAGGTCCGATCGTTGATCGCCCAGGTAAAGCCACCGCTATGCGAGAGATCGCAGCACAGATCGGCATCCCGATTGAGAACACGATTGCGATTGGCGACGGCGCTAATGACCTCGACATGCTGGGACTGGCTGGGCTCGGAATTGCCTTTAACGCTAAGCCGATTGTGCGCCAACAAGCCGACACCGCAGTCAACGTTCCTTACCTGGATTCGGTGCTGTTCCTATTGGGAATTCCTCACAGTGAAATCTCCAATGTTGGCTAGGCCGCTCGTTTCTGGCTAATCTTTGATCATGGCTAGAGACAAGACCGTCAAGAGTCGTTCGGCACGCAAGCGCCTAAGCCTCGAACAACTACACAAACCAGAACGAGTGCTTGCGCTCTCTGACGGAGTCGTAGCAGTAGCAATAACGGTGTTGGTTTTGCCGCTTGCTGACATTGAGTTACCTCAGCAAGTTATTGACTCAGGCACTGTTGCCAGTTACATCTGGAACACTTACTCGCAACTGATGATCAGCTTTGTTATTACATGGCTTGTGATCATCGCCTATTGGTTTGACCACTACAAACTCTTCAACCGACTCAACTACGTTGACAACTTTACGATTCGCGTCAACATGCTGTGGCTTTTCGCCATCGTTGTGCTGCCGTTCCCGACAAATCTGCTTGGCCAAAGCGACGCAGGTCCCTCTGGCGAAATCGTATGCCTATACCTACTTGTTCTGTTTATAACCAATTTGGCGATGTTCCTTATGGAATACCATATAGAAAAGTACCCAGAACTTCGCGATCCGGAACGCGCTTGGTACACCAACAGCTGGGTATTCGGATTAGCGGCTGCCATCTACATCTTGATTTTGGCTTGCCTTGCTCCGTTCCTGGGTGGCGGTACGCTTTGGGGGCTGTTCGGACTGTTCTTCTTGGGATCGATTGCGCGACTCGGTAATCTAGGCTCTAAGGCCGAAGCGCCAGACCCCAAGCTTGAAGCAGAAGCCAAAGAGGCTGACAACACCGACTAATGTGGAGCGCCCACCTCGCTAGTCTTCGAGTCGGTAACCGATTTTCACAGTCACCTGAAAGTGATGGACCACGTCATCCTTGACGTAGCCTCGAGTTTCAATGACCTGGAACCAATCAATGTGCCGAGTGTCTTTGGCCGCACGCTCAACAGCGTTGCGGACCGCATCATCACTGCTATCAGTTGAGGTTCCGACGATTTCCAAAAGTCCGTAGCTTCGATTTGCCATACCCCAAACTTACACCTCAGCAGCTTCACAAGGTCCTAGAACAGGTCTATGGTGGCAATATGGCGGTAGGTGATCCAAATAGCGGGGACGCAAAGGGCGAACGTTTCGCTCGAGGTCGTTCCGACGACGACCAGGTCTACCGAATCACTTCGGCACCAGAGTCTGCCAAACTTGAGCGCCAAGCACGAACTAGGCGATACCTGATCTCAATGGGAATTAGAACTTTGTGCTTCATCGGCGCCATAGTGACGACTGGCCCGCTGCGCTGGGTCTTCGTAGCGTGCGCAATCGGGCTTCCCTATATCGCGGTTGTCTTAGCCAACTCGCCAGTACGCAAAACCGAACCAGACGAGATCCCTCCATTTATCGTCAATCAGACTGCACAACTGACCGATGCTGAATCGTTTCTCAAGGCTTGTGACGAAGCGAGCAAACGCGCCGAATGACCATACCTACCAGACCTGTCGACAGCCTCAATTAGTGTGTGACCATGTACCAATTCCTCCGGAAGCCTCGGTGGATCTTCCTGATGATCCTCGTCCCGGTACTTGTGGTGCTGTTTTTCTACCTTTCGGAATGGCAACGTGAACGTTACGACGGTCGAAATGACGCCAACGCGGTAGTTGAGCGAACGATCTCGCAACCAACCGCCCCGCTAAACGAGGTGCTGGCAGAGCCTCCTGCGAGCGGCACAACCGCGCAATGGCGCCAAGTTACTGCGTCTGGGACCTATTTGACCGAAAGCCAAGCGTTGGTCCGTAAGAAGCCCATGCAGGGCAAAGTTGGATTCTGGGTCGTGACCCCTTTGAAGCTTGATCAAGCCCTCGCCGATGGCACCACCGTCGTGCTGGTTAACCGAGGTTGGGTGCCGCCTGCGACCAATCCAAATGCACCGCTACAGGTTCCCGAAGCGCCGTCTGGTCAAGTCACGATTACTGGAAGGCTCCAAGACATGCAGGTTGCGGAGCAACTTCCGGACGATCTTCCGGACAAGCAAATCTTAAGCGTCAATCCGACAGAACTGACTTTGCCAACCGGATCCAAAGTCGCTCCGCTCTACATCAATCTGCAAGCTTCCAACCCACCACAGACTGGCGACATCACGGTGATGCCCGAACCCGAAATCGATAGTGGGCCACACTTGTCATATGCCCTGCAATGGATCGCGTTCGCCATTGTCCTGATCGTGGGTATCGTGATCTTGGTTCGGCGTGAGGCTCGATACCAGGACGAGGGCGAGAGCACTGAATAGCGAATACTTGTCCGGTTTCCAGGAGTTACATTTCCAGCAACGCTGACCTAGAACGGGCACCATAGGTACGTGGACTTGGAGCTTGAAGACAGGGTATTTGTCGTTACCGGCGGCTCCCGTGGTTTGGGATTCAGTTGTGCCAAAGAGCTCATCTCTCAAGGCGCACGGGTGGTCATATCTGGCCGGGACGCTGATCGTTGTGCCCAAGCAGCAGCCGAGCTAGACGCCGAGCGCGCCATCGCTTTTCCCTCCGATATGGCGAGTCCTGATGCTGCCAATCAACTAGCTGCAACGGCCATGGCTCGATTTGGACGACTCGACGGTGCCGTCATTAGCGTGGGTGGCCCGCCGGCCACTACGGCGATATCTACGACTGACGCAGAATGGTCAGAGTCGTTCTCCAGTATCTTCCTTGGTGCACTCCGGGTTGTTCAAGCCGTCTCCAATACGATTGATCCAGCCACACCCGCTCCTGGCGGTGCTTCAATCGTGGCTGTGCTTTCGAGCTCAGTTATCAGACCAATTCCTGGTTTGAGCATCTCGAACGGTTTGCGCCCCGGCCTTGCCTCAGCTCTCCAAGATTTTGCTCGAGAGCTCGGCCCGCGCGGCATTCGAATAAATGGGCTCCTGCCTGGGCGCTTCGCCACTGATCGCACTTTTGCCTTGGATGCCCGGTCCGGCTCACCAGATGACGTACGCAAGCGCAACGAGGAGTCAATTCCTCTCGGACGTTACGGCGAACCGGACGAGTTTGGTAAAGCAGCTGCCTTCTTTCTATCGCCTGCCAGTTCCTACATCACCGGCGCCATGATTCCGATCGACGGTGGTTTGACCACCTGAGCAAGCGACCGTTTGGCCACTAAGGCGCTTGTTGGATTAGCCCTAACCGCTATTCACTCAGCGCTTGAACCTCGACGAGCTGACGGTAACTGCCGTCGAGCGCCATGAGTTCTTCATGAGTGCCACGTTCGATAATCGTTCCTTGGTCGACCACTAGGATCTGGTCTGCCTTACGAATTGTGGACAATCGATGGGCAATCACGAGCGAGGTACGACCTTCAAGGGTTGTCGACAATGCCGCCTGTACTGCACGTTCATTCTCGCTATCGAGGTGCGCGGTCGCCTCATCGAGCACCACGATGTCTGGGTCTTTAAGAAGCAAGCGCGCGATCGCGAGGCGCTGCTTCTCTCCACCTGATAAGCGATGTCCACGGTCACCAACGACGGTCTCGAGTCCTGTGGGCAGAGATCGAATCAGATTAGCTATTTGCGCCTGCTCACAGGCATCCCATAATTCATCGTCAGTTGCACCGGGTCTCGCGAAGAGTAAGTTCTCACGAATCGTGTCGTGGAACAGGTGTGCCTCTTGGGTGACGACGCCAATATTGTCACGCAAAGAGCTCATCTGAACATCGCGCACGTCTACACCTGATACCGATACTGACCCGCTCTCCACGTCATAGAGTCGCGGTACGAGCTGAGTGATCGTTGTCTTACCTGCACCGCTGGGTCCGACCAAGGCAACCATGTGTCCTGCTGGCACCGAGAAATCGACGCCCTTGAGAATCTCCCCCGATGGGACTTCTTCGGTCCTCGCTACTGCCTCAAGCGACGCCAACGACACTTCGTCAGGAGTTGGGTATCGGAACCTGACATCCTCAAAGTGAATATCTCGCGGATTGTTTGGGAGTTCACGCGCATCGGGCTTGTCTTGCGGTTGCGGAACAAGGTCGAGCACCTCAAATACGCGTTCAAAGCTGACAAGTGCCGTCATGACTTCAACCCGCACATTGGACAGTGCGGTCAACGGTCCGTAGAGCATCGCCATTAGGGCTGCGAGCGCTAGCAGGGTTCCTAGCGTCATAGTCCCACCGATGACAAAGTTGCCACCGATTCCATACACGATCGCCGTTGCCAACGCCCCCACCAAAGTGAGAGCAGTAAAGAAGTACCGGTTCGACATCGCGATCCGAATACCAATGTCACGAACGTTGGCAGACGCGGCTGCAAACTTGGCATCTTCCTCGTTGGGACGACCAAAGAGCTTCACCAGCAGAGCACCTGCCACATTGAAGCGCTCTGTCATTTGGATACCCATATGGGCATTCATTTCCATTTGGTCGCGCGTGAGCAACTGCAGCCGACGGCCCATGTACTTAGCTGGCAGTAGAAAGATCGGGAACAAGATCAGCACGATCAGGGTGATTTGCCACGACAGCAAGAACATAGTGACTAGCACAATGCCGACACTAATCAGATTGCCTAATACGCCAGACAGTGTCGAGGTGAACGCTTGCTGCGCCCCGATCACATCGTTGTTAAGCCTAGAGACTAATGCACCTGTTTGAGCCCTCGTAAAGAAGGCGATGGACTGTTCTTGAACGTGAGTAAACACCTGAGTACGCAGTTGGAAGATCAGGCCTTCACCGATCTGTGCCGACCAGTAACGCTCCACCAGGCTGAGGATCGCATCGAAGATTGCGATTATGGCAATCAATACGGCCGTCCATGTCACGAGCGAGGCATTGCCTGGAGTTATGCCTTGGTCAACGATTCGCCGAAAGAGTAGCGGCTGCGCCACTACGAGAATGGACTCCACAACCAACACCGCAACAAACAGCACGATGATTCGTCGGTATGGGCTCGCATAGCTGATGACACGCTTAACGGTCCCCGGGGCGAGCTTGGAGTCTTTGACCGACGAGTCGCGACTGAGGCTACGAAGTGTTCCCCAATGCCCAGCACTCGACAATCAACTCACCCCTTGAATCAGACACGAAAACATTGTGCAAAAGCTGCTAGCCAGGACGATTGGCATAGCTGATTGATTAACCAACCAATTTGATTAACCGGAGATCAGCGCAGCTAATTCCCTGATTCTACGGTTCTGCGCCTCGCGCTCGCGGGAATGCTGATCCGAATCACCCTTCGCGGCGTAACCGGCGAGCAGCGCCTTCGTCTCGAACTGGGCTCCTGGCATCGAGCTGATCAAAGTCGCAGTCAAGGCATTCACCTCGTCAGCAAGCTGGTCGGTCGGCACTGACTTGAGCGCGATTCCGCTAGCGACTGCTTCTTCGGCTTCGATCCAACGACCGGTCAGGCACATTTCTAGTGCGGCTTGGTATCCGACAGCGTCGACCAAAGGCTTGGTGCCACCCAGGTCAGGAATCAAGCCAAGCTGAGTCTCTTTCATCGAGAACTTGACGTCATCGCCCACAACGATAATGTCGGCTCCGAGTGCTAGCTGGAACCCAGCTCCGATTGCATACCCTTGCACGGCCGCAACGACAACTTGAGGCAGGTTTCGCCATCGAACAAAAGCCTGCTGATACTCACCGATAACGGAATGGAATTCTTCGAGGTCCATCGAGGACATCGCAGCTAGCGGGATCTCCCCCTCGATTCCCTCACCGAACATCCGCCTATCGAGACCGGCCGAGAACGATTGACCAGACCCGGCCAAGATCACGGCACGGACAGTACTCGACTCGCCAATTGCGCTAGCTACGTGCGCAAGTGCGCGCCAGGTTGCCGGTGTTTGGGCATTTTTCGCATCGGGACGTGCGAGCCGAGCGACAACGATCGAATCAGTTTGGCTCTCAACGTCGATGTTGCCAGCCTCGAGTAGTTCGTGGTCTAACTCGAGGCTGGCAACTGTTTCGTTCGACAAGTTACTTCTTCTTTGCAGTCTTCTTGGCAGCCGACTTCTTGGCGGGAGCCTTTTTAGCTGTGGTCTTCTTCGCGGCAGTCTTCTTAGCAGGTGCCTTCTTCGTGACCTTCTTAGCTGGCGCCTTCTTGGCAGGAGCTGCCTTCTTAGCAGTGGTCTTCTTCGCGGCAGTCTTCTTAGCAGGAGCCTTCTTTGCCGCAGTCTTCTTCACCTTCTGAGCAGTGGTCTTGGCTCGATCGCTTGCGCGATTTGCAGCAGCCTTGACGTCCGCGCGAGTAGCGCCTCCGCGACTGCGAACCTTCGCACCCGACTCGGTGAGAACACGATGGATAAATCCGTACGAGCGACCGTACAACTCGGACAGCTCACGGATGCTTGCACCGCCCTTGTAGCGACGCTTGAGCTCAGCAGCAAGCTTGTCACGCTCACGACCAATTACGCGCTTTCCTTTGGAGATTTCGTCCTTGAGATCGTCCTTGAGTTTTGCCATTGTGTTTACTCCTCCGTCGCATATGCGACATGATTTTTATTGTCCCCGCCGAAGCGAAGTCTCTAAATGATCTTCAAAACTTAATTCTCTTTCTTCTCACCATTGTGGCGTGAATCGAGAGGGTCTACAAATCTAATTATGATCTTGGTCAACCGTTTTACATAATCTTGATCACACTATCGGACCCAAAATCCGATAAAGACCTTAGCTTCTCGCGCTAAACCCTAGTGGGCTAAACGTTGAAACCCAAGGCACGAAGCATCTCGCGACCCTCATCGGTGATCTTGTCTGGACCCCAAGGCGGCATCCAAACCCAATTGATTCGGAAGTCATCGACAACCCCGTCAAGTGCGCCACGTGTCTGGTCTTCAATCTCATCGGTCAGCGGACAAGCAGCTGAAGTTAGCGTCATATCGACAGTCACCGTGTTGTCGGTGTCCATCGTTACGCCATAGATCAAACCGAGATCCACCACGTTGATCCCGAGCTCGGGGTCCACAACATCCTTGAGTGCCTCAAGAACATCTTCGTCAGTTGCCGTCATTGGCCTCTCCTTAGTTCGTCTTGCTTGCCTGTGCGGTCTCTACCGCTTCACGGAACGCCATCCATGACAGCAGGGCACATTTGATTCGAGCTGGATATTTCGCGACACCTTCAAAAGCGATGGCATCGCCAAGCTTCTCGTCGTCAAGCGTGGCGATATCCACATCGCTGGTTGCCGAATACATGAGCATCGAAAACTCATCCACAATTGGCATGGCCTCACTTAACGGTTGGCCGTTGACTTGGTCAAACAGCACACTTGCTGACGCCTGTGAGATCGAACAACCTTGGCCCACGTGGCCTAGCCCTTCGACCAATGGATCCGCGTCATCTGAGAGCTTGACTCTGAGAGTCACCTCGTCACCACAGGTCGGATTAACGTGGAAAACTTCAGCATCGAACGGATCGAGCTCACCCTTGCCATGAGGACTGCGGTAGTGATCGAGGATCACCTCTTGGTACATCGACTCAAGATCCATCGGTGGCTCCCTCCACAGAATCGCCAGCGACACCGAAGAACTCCTGGGCACGCTTGATGGCTGCTACAAGCGCATCCACATCGGCCTTCGTGTTGTAACCAGCAAAGGATGCACGCACGGTCGCCGTCACTCCATAACGTTGGCAAGCAGGGGCTGCGCAATGGTGACCAACGCGCACTGCAACGCCAGCATCGTCGAGAACTTGGCCGATATCGTGCGCATGAACACCGTCAACTTCGAACGAGATCGCCGCTCCCCTATCCACGTTCTCAGTGGGACCAATGATCCTAATTCCAGGCATTACATTGAGTTTGTCGAGTGCATAACCAGTGAGCTCATGCTCGTGTGCAGCCAAGTTCTCAATGCCTAGTTCGTTAATGAAGTCGACTGCCTGGGCGAGACCCACAGCTTGCGCAGCCATCGGCACGCCTGCCTCAAAGCGTTGAGGCGGGTCGGCATAAGTCGAGGACTCCATAGTGACCTTCTTGATCATGGATCCACCAGTGATAAACGGTGGCATGACTTTGAGGAGTTCAGTCCGCCCCCACAGGCATCCAATTCCCATTGGCCCATACATTTTGTGGCCACTCCAGGCGATGAAGTCCGCGCCTAGAGCTTTAACGTCCACCGGAATGTGCGGAACCGACTGGCAGGCATCGACCACCATAAGTGCGCCTACTTCGTGTGCGCGCTTGGCAATATCGGTGACAGGGTTGATCGTGCCCAAAATATTGGACTGATGAACAACTGAGACGACCTTGGTCTTCTCGTTGATCAGGTCGTTCAAATTCGACATGTCTAAGCGACCGTCGTCGGTCAGCCCGAACCAGCGCAGAGTCGCACCCGTCTTAGCCGCAAGTTCCTGCCACGGAATCAGATTGGCGTGGTGTTCCATCTCGGTCACCACGATCTCGTCGCCAGGCCTCAAGACAAAACGTGGGTCTACTTCGAGCCCTCGCTCGGTCTCCAGGGTTGAGTTGAGGAACGCATAGGCCACCAAGTTCAGGGACTCTGTCGCGTTCTTGGTGAACACCAGTTCGCCAGGCGTCGCCCCGATGAACCCTGCGATCGTCGCGCGCGCACTCTCGTAGGCATCGGTGGCTTCTTCGGCCAATTGATGAGCACCGCGGTGTACGGCTGAGTTGTGCTGCTCGTAAAACGCACGTTCAGCATCCAACACCACCGTGGGCTTTTGCGAGGTTGCTCCGCTGTCTAGGTAGATCAATGGCTTGCCACCACGCACAGTGCGCTCAAGAAGCGGGAATTGCTCCTTGAACTTGAGTGCTAAATCTTCGGCCATGTCTACCTCGAGTATCAGGTTCTACTTAGCTGCTGCCGCTGCTGCAGGCAGGAAGCTCTCGTAACCTTCAGCATCGATCTTCTCGGCAAGCTCAGGGCCGCCGGATTCGACGATCTTGCCGTCAACGATCACATGCACATACTCAGCAGGAATCTGCTTGAGCAAGCGCGTGGTGTGGGTGATCAACAGAAGGCCAGTGTCATCAGTCGCCTTGACGCGATTGACACCCTCGGAGACAACTTTGAGTGCATCCACGTCGAGACCAGAGTCAGTCTCATCGAGGATCGCAATCTTGGGCTTGAGGAGTTCCATCTGTAGGATCTCGTGACGTTTGCGCTCACCACCGGAGAATCCCTCGTTGACATTCCGCTGGGCGAATGCCGGGTCCATCGACAGACTGTCGAGTGCACCGTTCATCTCTTTAAGCCAGTCACGCAGCTTAGGAGCTTCACCACGAACAGCAGTTGCTGCAGTTCGGAGGAAGTTCGACACTGTGACGCCTGGAACCTCGACGGGATGCTGCATCGCAAGGAACAGACCAGCCTTGGCACGCTCGTCCACCGACATCTCGAGGACATCTTCACCGTCAAGGGCGATCGAACCGCCGGTGATTTCGTAACGAGGGTGTCCAGCAATCGCATAGGACAAAGTCGACTTACCTGAGCCATTCGGGCCCATAATCACGTGGGTTTCCCCTGACTTAACAGTCAGGTCGATCCCTTTTAGGATCTCGCGGGGACCTTCTTCACCCTCCACCGAAACGTGTAGGTCTTGGACAACTAACTCAGCCATTGGTGGCCTCCTGATTGATATCGATCAAAACTCTTGCTTCTTCCCCTTCGCCATCGATCTTGATGGCGTATGTATCTACCGGCTCCACCGCGGGCGGTCCGGTTGGTTCTCCTGTGCGCACGTCGAATCGCGAGCCGTGCAGCCAACATTCGATCAAGCAGCCCTCGACCTCTCCCTCTGACAGGGAAACCTCTGCGTGCGAACAGATGTCGTTGATTGCGTAGATCGTGCCATCAACATTGACGAGCGCAATATCGACACCGTCAACATCCACATAGGTAGCTGTTCCCGGTGCCAGATCCTTCACCGCTGCGATGTCGACAAATCCCTCGCCCAATGTGGCCGCGGTCATGACCCGCCTCCGCTAGGTGCTTCGAGAGCTGCCAAGTTGGCGATCTCTTGGTCGATACTGGCCCAGACGGTTTCGCGGACTTGGTCACTATTGATCTCGTCGACCACGTCAGCGAAGAAACCACGGAGTACGAGCCTGCGGGCAACATCTACGTCAATCCCTCGAGCCTGTAGATAGAACATCTGCTCTTCGTCGAATCGACCAGTTGCCGAAGCATGACCAGCACCTTCGATCTCGCCGGTCTCGATCTCCAGGTTCGGTACCGAGTCAGCTCGAGCGCCATCAGTCAGCACAATGTTGCGGTTAAGTTCGTAGGTGTCGGTACCTTCGGCCGCAGCACGAATCAACACGTCACCGATCCAAACGGTGTGTGCGGTCTCACCGGCAAGTGCACCCTTGTAGGTCACGCGAGATTTGCAACGCGGGACAGCATGGTCGACGAACAGTTGGTGTTCTTGGTGTTGACCGGCGTCGGCAAAGTACAGGCCGAACAGCTCGATCTCTCCCCCAATTCCCGCGAAAGCAGCCGAGGTGTTGAGACGCACAACCTTGCCACCGAGCGTGATAACAAATCCACGCAGGTGAGCGTTCGCTCCAAGTTTGGCTACAACTTCACCTGCGTGAATCGCATCATCGTCCCAGTCCTGCATAAGGACGAGACCGAGGAACGCATTGTCAGAAACATCAACCGAAACGAATTCGGAGTAAACAGCGGATCCAGTGCGCTTGATAATCACAGCTGCACTCGAACCGTCACCAGCCTCGATCAGGACATGGCCACGTGCATCTTCCCCGCTACCCACCTGTTCGATCACGATCGGCTCGTCAACCTGAGCACCCGGTGCGATCGACAAGACAGCAGCACCGCCACTCTTGGCAGTAGCAATCGCCGAAGCACGATCAGCTGGCGCCTTGACCGAACGAGCTTGCGCTTCATCGGCGGACACCTCACTAAAGGTGACGCCCGCGGGTAGCTCTGGCAAGTGCCACTCAAGGTGGCCCTCGCCTGTGTCAAGCGAGAACAGCTGCTTTAGGTCGCGTACCGGCGAAAAGCGCCAGTTCTCTTCACGCCCGTTAGGAACACCAAAGGTTTCGGGATCGAACGATGTCACTCGGTCTGCGCGCGAGGCATCAGGAACGATCACGTGACTGTGATCGCCTGCCAATTGTGCTCTGGAATGATCGGTCTTCAAGGGTTGGTTCGTGGGAGCGTCAGTTGTAGACATCAGCCGACGGCTCCTTCCATTTGTAGCTCGATCAGGCGGTTGAGTTCGAGCGCGTATTCCATCGGGAGTTCGCGAGCGATTGGCTCGACGAATCCACGCACGATCATGGCCATCGCTTCTGTCTCTTCCATTCCACGCGACATGAGGTAGAACAGCTGCTCTTCACTCACGCGCGAGACGGTTGCCTCGTGACCCATGTGGACGTCATCTTCACGCACATCGACATAGGGGTAGGTGTCCGAACGCGAAATCTGGTCAACGAGCAGTGCGTCGCACAGCACGTTTGACTTGGAGTTCTTGGCACCCTCAAGCACTTGGACTAGCCCGCGGTACGAAGTACGCCCGCCACCGCGCGCCACTGACTTGGACACGATCGATGAGGACGTGTTGGGGGCTGCATGCACCATCTTGGCGCCAGCATCCTGGTGCTGACCCTCGCCTGAAAACGCAATCGACAAAGTCTCACCCTTGGCATGCTCGCCCGTCAGCCAAATCGCCGGGTACTTCATCGTCACCTTGGAACCGATATTGCCATCGACCCATTCCATCGTTGCGCCTTCTTGGGCAACAGCGCGCTTAGTCACGAGGTTGTAGACGTTGTTGGACCAGTTCTGAATCGTCGTGTAACGGCAGCGGCCGCCTTTCTTGACGATGATCTCAACTACCGCGCTGTGTAGCGAGTCCGAGCTGTAGATCGGGGCAGTACATCCCTCGACATAGTGCACATAGGCACCTTCGTCGACGATGATGAGCGTGCGCTCAAACTGACCCATGTTCTCGGTATTGATTCGGAAGTACGCCTGCAACGGAATATCCACATGGACACCTGGCGGCACGTAGATGAAAGATCCACCCGACCACACAGCAGTGTTGAGCGCGGCGAACTTATTGTCACCAACCGGAATCACCGTGCCGAAGTACTCCTTGAAGAGCTCTTCGTGCTCTTTGAGTCCGGTGTCGGTGTCGACAAAGATGACGCCCTTCTCTTCGAGATCGTCGCGGATCTTGTGGTAAACCACTTCACTCTCGTACTGAGCCGCAACACCAGCCACGAGACGCTGCTTCTCGGCCTCTGGGATGCCGAGCTTGTCGTAAGTGTTCTTGATGTCGTCAGGCAGGTCTTCCCACGAAGCTGCCTGGTTCTCAGTGGAGCGCACGAAGTACTTGATGTTGTCGAAGTCGATTCCCGACAGGTCAGAACCCCAGTTCGGCATCGGCTTCTTATCGAACAGGCGCAGACCTTTAAGACGCTGCTCCAGCATCCACTCGGGTTCACTCTTGAGCGCACTGATCTCGCGCACCACTTGTTCTGACAAACCACGCTTGGCGATCGCGCCAGCTTCGTCGCGGTCGTGCCAACCGTATTCGTAATTTCCAATACCATCCAACTCTGGATGGACGACTGTCTCAGACATGTCGCGTTCCTCTCCTCGGGTCTTGGCTGTGTTCTTAGCTAGCTCGTTTTGGGCGAGAGCTAGTTCAGAACTGGTTGTTTGTCGTTTGTCTTGTCGGTTACCTCGTGCAATGGAATGTGGGTAGTGCAAACGCCGTCGCCCGCACCGATAGTCGCAAGCCGCGTGACGTGAACCTCAAGCGCATCACTGAGTGCTTGAGTTTCTGCCTCACAGAACTCCGAGAACTCAGTGGCCACGTGGGCAATCGGGCAATGGTGCTGGCACAGCTGCACTCCGAGCTCGCCTGTTTCAGCCACTGCGGCCGCATAACCTTGATCGCTCAATGCTCTAGCAATTTCGGCAACTTTGGCTCGGGTGTCGAGGTCTGCCGGTACAGCTTCATCAAGTCGGGCACGGAACTCTTCGGCGCGGGTCTTGGCAAAGTTCGCGACAGCATCTTCGCCGCCGAGACTTTCGATGAACTTGATGGCAGCGATAGCCACGTCGTCATAGGACTGGTCGAACGCCTCGCGACCTCGCGTCGTGAGTGAATAAACCTTAGCTGGGCGTCCACGACCATGAGGTTTGGTCGGGCCAAACGGTGCCCGCTCATGGGCTTCCAGAACACCCTCAGATTCGAGAAGTTCAAGTGGCCGACGTACTGCGGTCGGGGTCAGATTTAGTTGCTCGCAAAGTTCAGCAACGCTGGCAGGCCCATTCTCGAGGATCTGCCGCGCCACACGTCGGGCTGCGCTAGTCAGCCGACTTTCGTTCGCGAGTTCTAATTTCACCACTCTATTGTGTCTTATTTAGTTCGCGAGCGGAAGAGGGGTCCGTGAGTTACTGATCACATACCAATTTCGGCAAGTGCCTGTTCGACCTGAAGAACACGCTGTTCTACCGAACCTTGAAGGCTCACTAAGTCCAAGCTGTAAGTGACCGCAATCTGGTCGATGATCTGCTCTGCCCTATCTCGATAAGAAGCTCCATCGCGGACACCTGGCTCTGGCTGCCACTCGAAGTCACCCAGGCACCAGAGATGCAAGTCATATCCCCTCGCATGACGAACCGCTCGTTCGACCAGTGAATCGTCATCGAAGTACAGGATCGAATACACCGCGGTCATGAGGACTGAGGGGTCAGCGATCACGAAAGCCCGATCTGGGTCCAAGTTCCAGTCTTCGTCGCCCAGGACTTCGCGGGTGCAATCGGCCTCTGACTGAATCTGGAGCTTGAGGATCGCGTTCTGCTCATCAACATTGGGGGCTCGGCCTTCTTTGGCCACAAAGTCCCGGAGAACCTCGCCGGTAACGGCAACCGAGTTTGAAATCGACAGGGTTTCCGCAAGTTCGGAGGCAAGAGTCGTCTTCCCGGACGACTCACCACCTAATAATGCAATAGTCCTGACCACAGCTAAGGACACTACGGCTTAGACTCATAAGGTGTCCAATGCCCTCTCCGCCGACAGTATTTCGTCTGGCGGTTCAACCTCTGAGTCGCCAGTCGAATCGCCGACCCCGGCAGCCGCAGTCTCGGTTGAGAAATTGGCAGTCCATCGTGGCAAGCATCTAGCCGTCAATGGCCTTTCGTTCACTGCAGAAATGGGTCAAGTAACCGCCCTGCTGGGACCAAATGGTGCAGGCAAGACAACAACAGTCGAAACCTGCGAGGGGTTCCACAAAGCTAGCGCGGGTTCAATCACTGTTCTGGGTTTGGACTCTCGCAGACATCATAAGGAGCTGACTGCCCGAGTTGGTGTCATGCTCCAGGACGGCGGGGTTCCACTGGGTTCCAAAGCCGACGAGGCCCTTAGGTATATGGCTTCCCTCTACGCCAACCCGTTAGATCCAGATGAACTTGCCGACACTCTTGGACTTAACGCAGTGACGTCTACGTATCGAAGGATGTCTGGCGGCGAACAGCAAAAACTCAAGTTTGCGATCTCGATTATCGGTAGACCAGAGGTTGTGTTCCTTGATGAACCAACTGCCGGCATGGATCTTGAGACCCGCAACGTGGTGTGGGAGATCATCCACTCGCTGCGGGCAGCGGGCGTTGGCATTATCCTCACGACCCATCAGATGGAGGATGTCGAACGTTTGGCCGACAAGATCGTGTTGATTAACAACGGTCAGCTTGTCGCTGAGGGGTCACCTGTCGAGTTCACTCAGCAGGACCGTGCCAGCATTCGCTTCAACGCTGCTGTCGGTATTGACTTCTCGACCTTGTCAGCCGAACTAGACGACCACCTTTCGGTCGAAGAGTTCGCTCCTGGCAGCTACCGGATCATGTCGGCCAGCGACGTGGAAACCTTAGCCAAACTCACCAACTGGTGCGTCGCCAATTCAATTCCGTTGACGAGCGTCTCCACCGAACAAGAGCGTCTCGAAGACGTCATCACCCGCCTCGACCTACAAGGTGGTGAACTGTGACAACGACTGAGAATGTCACCACCGAAGGCTTCACACCTGCGCCTGGTTCAGCTGGTGCACTCAAAATGGTGTCAAATCACGCAAAGTTCGAATTTGGCTTGATCTTGCGCAATGGCGAGCAGATCCTCCTAACTTTGATAATTCCGCTCGCCGCCATGGTCGGTCTTAATTTTGTGTCCGGCATCGACCTAGGTACTGACGATCGCATCCAAGTAATCGTGCCGGGAACGATCGCACTGGCTATCTTGGCCACGGCGTTCGCCTCGCAGGCGATCAGTACCGGATTTGACCGCAGGTATGGCGTGATCAAGTTACTGGGCACAACTCCCCTGTCGCGTGGACGGTTACTAGCCTCGCGAATCCTAGCGATCCTTGCCGTCGAGTTCGTTCAGATCGTGCTGATCTTGATCTTGGGCATTGCCTTGGGATGGCGAGCTCACGGGAATGCACTCAACGCACTCATATTCATCGTGTTGGGCACGATCAGCCTAACGGCACTGGCACTATTACTAGCGGGAACGCTGCGGGCAGAGGCAACACTGGCTGTTGCGAACGCTGTGTTCTTACTGCTGATGTTTGTTGGCGGCGTCATGATCCCCCTAACCAACGCCCCAGCCTGGATGGCTTCGTTCGCTGGCAGCTTGCCGTCTGGCGCTCTGGGCGAAGGATTACGCGCCGCTATGGGGTCAGGAGCTTTCGACGGTTCAGCTGCCTTAGTGCTCGTACTTTGGGGCGTTATTGGTTCACTTCTCACTATCAAGTTCTTCAAGTGGGAGTAGAACATTGACCACCCAAACCGCTACACCCAACGATCACGTACCAGGCGATCAAACAACTGGTCGCGTGCCACGTTGGCTCTACAACATCCTCGTCGGCAATTTGATTGCCCAAACCGGCATCGTGATCACCGGAGGACTAGTCCGCCTTACAGGATCAGGGCTGGGATGTCCGACCTGGCCACAGTGCACGCCAGAGTCGCTTGTTCCCGTGTCGGCCCAAGAAGAGGGATTCCACAAGTTCATTGAGTTCGGCAATCGCACGCTGACCTTCGTCTTGACGGTTTTGGCGATCGCCACCCTCGTCGGGGTGATCCTCTGGAACCGTCGCCGTGTGCAGGCAGGTGCCCAATCGCGCACTCGCCTGCAATGGCTAGCTGTTGTCCCCTTGGTTGGCACCTTCGCTCAGGCATTTCTCGGCGGATTGACTGTGATCACCGGCCTGAATCCTCTCTACGTGGCAGCACACTTCTTGGTCTCTGCACTGCTCATGGCAGCAAGTTTGGCGCTGGTGGTTCGCTCCAAGCAGCCAGCTGACGAACCTGTCCGGATTGTCGTGCATCCTGCAGTTCGCTGGCTTTCATGGGCCGTGGTGGTTGTTGGCTTTGTTGTACTGACCCTCGGAACAATCGTCACCGGCTCAGGCCCCCACTCAGGCGATGCTGACGTCGAACATCGTCTCCCGTTCAATGTGCAAACCATGAGTTGGCTTCACGCTGATTCGGTGATGGTCTTCATTGGCCTGATCGTCGGCCTCATCGCTTGTCTGATCGCCACCAGAGCACCAAAGCGGATCCTAAAGCGAGCCTGGATTCTCATCGTAATTTGCCTAGCTCAAGGCGTGATCGGCTACACGCAATACTTCTTGGCTGTGCCGTGGGTTCTGGTCATGTTCCACTTACTCGGTGCCTGCGCCGTATGGCTAGCCGTCCTAACGACACACTTCTCAGAAGTAGAGCGCGGCTAGCGACTAAGGCTTCACCACGCACCTTTCGCATGCGTTAGATGTTTAGCAAAACTGCCTTTGTGGTAGAACGTTTTCATGGATTCTTGAGCTTCTGACATTCCTGCATCTGCGGCCCAGCCCGGCAGGATTCTGCGGTGTCACTCAAGCTCAAGGACATGCATGACTTCAAACCTTTCTTCTTTTTTCAATCCTCAACCTGAACGTTCGTCTCGTCTGTTGCGGACCTCACATCTACGGATCGACGGTATTTCACTCACACTGGGCAACCGCAAGGTACTTACCGACATCTCATTGACGGTTTCTTCCGGGCAACGTATCGGTTTAATTGGCGAGAATGGTTCTGGAAAATCAACCTTGTTAAAGGTCGCCGCTGGGCTGCTCACGCCCGACCAAGGCACGGTTCGACACGAGACACAATTCGGAACTGCTGTCGGCCTCTTCCACCAGACTCCACCATTTGCACCCGACGCCACAGTGGCCCAAGCAATCGAATCTGCAATCAAACGGGTCCGGATGGTGACTGACAGGGTCGATAGCCTGGCGCAAGAGATAGCCAAAGCGCCGTCAGACACCAATGTTGTCGAACGGTATGCCGTTGCCTTGACGGAGGCAGAACGACTCAATGCATGGGACATCGACTACACAATTGCTACCACCCTGTCAGGGCTAGGGTTGGAAGATATTACCGAGGATCGGCGGTGTGATGAACTTTCTGGCGGTCAACTGGCCCGACTATCACTTGCCTGGCTGTTGCTACATGAGCCTGAAATTCTTTTACTAGATGAGCCAACCAACCATTTAGATGACTACGCCAAGGAATACCTTGAACGAACCCTTAGTACTTGGCGAGGACCCGTGCTTGTCGCGAGCCATGACCGTTCCTTTTTGGATTCTACGATTACTGGCGTTGCAGACCTCGACCCTTCTCCAATCCCCGCACAAGAGAACCATTCAGCTGATCACGTGCAAGAAGATTCCAGTGGCATAAGCGAGTTCACCGGAAAATACAGTGACTATCTAGCGGCGCGAGCGCTCGCTCGCATTCAATGGCAGCGGCAGTACAGAGATGAACAGGCCGAACTAGAGAGGTTGCATAGGGTTATCCAAGATAGTCAACAAATTGGCCACCTTGACTGGAAGCCACGAACCGAAGGCGGAGCAGCCAAGAAGTTTCACGCAGACCGAAATGCTGCTGTGGTTTCTCGACGAGTCAAAAATTCTACGGCTCGTTTTGAGACTCTGAAATCCAATCAAATAGCGAAGCCTCCGACCGAACCTCGATTCAGTGCAATGGCCGTCGCTAGACACGACTCACAGCTCGAAAAGTCGCGCCAAGGTTTAGCTGTGTCGAATCTCGAATTGGAAAGTCGGTTAGAACCAGTGTCATTCAAGCTGGCACCAGATGAGAAGTTGCTTGTAACGGGGGTAAACGGCACAGGCAAATCAACTCTTCTACGTTTGATTGCGGGTGAACTCACGCCGACAGGCGGTAGCATCAGGCGCTCGCCTGATGCCCGTATAGGACTGCTTCATCAAGAGAACAGGATTCCAAAGCTTCTGTCCAACACACCCAATGCCGAAGTTACAAACTCACCAGAAGGAAGCCCTACAGCCGCAGAAGCATTCACTTCAGCCGTAGGTGCAGATTGCGCGATGAGGAATACAATCGGAAGCTTTGGCCTCCTCAGAGAGTCCGATGAAGATCTACCAGTTGACGCTCTCAGCGTTGGCCAACTCAAGCGACTAGAACTAGCTATAGTGCTGGCTCAGTCACCTGACATTCTCTTATTGGATGAGCCGACAAATCACCTAGCGTTGTCCTTGGTATCTGTGCTCGAAGAACAAATCCCCGACTATCCAGGAATCGTTATAATCGCCAGCCACGATCGCTGGCTTCGAGACCGCTGGACCGGCCTTCACATCCAGCTCTAGACAAAGAACGGGTCGATGGCGATTGCTAGGAACAGTAGCGACAAGTAAGTAATCGAGTAGTGGAATAAGCGCATTGGCTTCGGATCCACATTCTTGATGACCCGGCGCAGAATCATCTGAGCTTCGAAGATGAAGAAGCCACCGGTCACGATTGCTGCAACGGTGTAGACCCAACCCATGTGAGCGACTGGGATCAACACGAGTGAGCATGCCACCATGGCCCAGCTGTAGATAACCGTCTCGATAGCAACACGCTTGTTGCTGGCCACGACTGGCAGCATCGGCACACCGGCGGTCGCGTAGTCATCTTTGTTCTTGATAGCCAATGGCCAGTAGTGCGGCGGTGTCCACAGGAAGATAATCATGAACAACACTAGTGCCGCCCAGCTTAGAGTGTTGGTCACCGCCGACCATCCGATAAGCACGGGGAAACATCCAGCAGCTCCACCCCACACGATGTTCTGCGCTGTGCGGCGCTTGAGGCCGAGGGTGTAGATGATGACGTAGAAGGCGATAGCGCCAGAAGCTAGAACCGCCGACAGCAGGTTCACCGTGGCCCAAAGCCAAAGAGCCGAAGCCACACTCAACGCGAGGCCAAAAATCAGCGCATTCCTAGGAGTCACCTCGCCGGTAACAAGGGGGCGGTGACCCGTACGCTTCATAACCGCATCAATATCGCGGTCGATGTAGCAGTTAAGCGTGTTGGCTCCACCAGCTGCCAATGCCCCACCAATCAGAGTCGCGATAGTGACCCAGAGACCTGGGAACCCACCTGCGGCCAGGAACATGGTGGGAACAGTTGTGACGAGCAGCAGCTCGATAATGCGTGGCTTAGTCAACGCTATATAGGCAGCAAACTTCGATCGAGTCGGCTTTTTCGTCCGCGTAGTACGCTCGCGCTCGACCCGTTTGCCTGGCACGACTGATTGCTCGTCAGGCGTGACAACGCTAGGCGACAAAGAGGTGTCTGGGGACTGGGCGGGATCCACGATGCCCACTCTATACGAAATCACCCGTCGGCGGCCATAACTGGCTTACTAACTTGCTTTTCGCTACGCTCACGCACGCAAGGACTTTTTTGCGGACGTCCGTTATATAAGCGGCACGCCCACCTACTTCATAGCCCTCCGGGAAGGAAACCTCGTGTCAGACCAGCTGGAATGGAACGATCTGGATCGTCGCACTGTAGATACTGTCCGCGTTTTAGCCGCCGATGCGGTTCACCGTGTAGGAAACGGTCACCCAGGTACGGCTATGAGCCTTGCCCCTGCCGCCACCTTGCTGTTCCAACGCATCATGCGTCACGACCCCAGTGACCCAAACTGGGTTGGTCGCGACCGATTCGTGCTCTCGGCCGGACACTCCAGTCTCACGCTGTACCTACAGCTGTTCCTTTCGGGCTACGGACTCGAACTTGAGGACATCGAGCACTTCCGTCAAGCAGGAAGCCTCACTCCTGGCCACCCCGAGTACGGCCACACGGTTGGCGTCGAAGTCACAACCGGTCCGCTGGGTCAAGGTCTTGCCAATGCTGTCGGCATGGCTATGGACGCCCGTTACACCCGCGAACTATTCGATTCGGCTGCCGCTCCAGGTGAAAGCCCCTTCGACCACCACGTCTACGTCATCGCCGGAGATGGCTGCTTAGAAGAGGGAGTCACCTCCGAGGCCTCCTCACTTGCTGGCACTCAGGGCCTTGGCAACCTGATTCTTATTTACGATGACAACCACATTTCGATTGAGGGCAACACTAATGTGGCGTTCACCGAGGATGTACTCAAGCGTTACGAGGCTTACGGGTGGCAAACCCTAGATGTCGAACTGGAACCAAACGGCAGCATCGACATCAACGCCCTCTACTCGGCGATCCAAGAAGCCAAGGCTGACGATAAGCGTCCAACCATCATCAAGGTTCGCTCGATCATCGGCTGGCCTGCACCGACCCTGCAGAACACCGGTAAGGCTCACGGTGCTGACTTGGGTGCGGATGAGATCGCCAAGATCAAGGAGATTCTCGGATTCGACCCAGAGAAGGAATTCGAGATTTCGCAGGAGGTTCTTGACCACGCACGTGAGGTCAAGGGTCGCGGTCAAGAGGCGCACCAGGCTTGGAAGGCCGACTTTGACAAGTGGCGCGAGAGCCACCCCGAGAAGGCTGCACTCTTCGACAGGATTACCTCGGGCGAGTTCCCAGCCGAGTTCGATTCTGCTGTTCCTGAGTGGGAGACAGGATCTTCGGTCGCTACCCGCGTGGCATCTGGCGAGACCATCAACACCATCGCTAAGGTTCTACCCGAGTTCTGGGGCGGTTCTGCTGACCTCGCAGGCTCGAACAACACCAGCATCGAAGGTGGCCTCTCCTTCTTGCCAGAAGGCTCTAAGGCTGACAACCCTTCACCTGGTGGTCGAATCATCCACTTCGGTATTCGTGAGCACGCTATGGGTTCGATCATCAACGGAATCGCCGTTGGCGGTATCTCCAAGATCTACGGTGGAACGTTCTTTACTTTCGCTGACTACATGCGCGGCGCGGTTCGTGTCGGTTCCCTCATGGACATCCCTGTCACCTATGTCTGGACTCACGACTCGATCGGTCTGGGCGAAGACGGACCAACTCACCAGCCAGTCGAACATCTGACTGCGTACCGTGCGATCCCGAATCTGCACATCGTTCGCCCGGCGGATGCCAACGAGACGGCTGTTGCTTGGCAAACGATCCTCCGGAACCAAAAACCAGCTGGTCTGGTCTTGAGCCGCCAAGGACTGCCTGTCTACGACAAGAACGAAGATGTCGCCAAAGGTGCCTACGTCCGTGTCGAGGCTTCCAGCGGTTCGCCAGAGCTGATCATCGTGGCCACAGGCTCCGAAGTTCAGCTAGCAGTTGGTGCCGCTGAACAGCTTGAGGCTGATGGTGTACCAACCCGCGTTGTCTCTATGCCTTGCTTCGAGTGGTTCTACGCTCAAGATCAGGCTTACCAAGATTCGATTCTGCCGCCAGATGTCAAGGCACGAGTTTCGGTTGAGGCCGGCTTAGCTGAACCATGGCGTGCAATCGTGGGCGACAACGGTCGTTCGGTAAGCCTTGAGCACTACGGTGCTTCGGCTGATGGCGCCTACCTCATGAAGGAATTTGGTTTCACTGTCGACAATGTTGTGGCAAAAGCCAAAGAAACCATCGAAGCTAATAAATAGCCAAATCCAACGACAACCAAAACAACTACTTCAAAGGAATTGAGAACATGGGCGACCATTTGAAAGCACTATCCGATGCAGGCGTTTCTATTTGGCTAGATGACCTTAGCCGCGAGCGCATCAACACCGGCAACCTTCAGGAACTGATCGACAATGAGCATGTTGTTGGCGTTACCACGAACCCGGCGATCTTCAATGCCGCTATCTCCGGTGGTTCCGCAGACTATGCGGAGCAAGTTGCTGACCTCAAGACCCGCAAAACAGATGTCGGCGAGGCTGTTCGCTCCATGACCGCCATGGACGTGCGTGATGCCTGCGAAATCTTCGAGGACATCTACAACAACTCTGAAGGCTACGACGGCCGCGTATCGATCGAGGTTGATCCGCGTCTGGCTCGCGAAACTGCAGCCACTATTGCCGAGGCCAAGGCACTGCACTGGTTGGTTGACCGCGAGAACGTACTGATCAAGATTCCTGCCACCAATGAGGGCCTACCTGCCATCACCGAGGTTCTAGCCAATGGAATCTCGGTCAACGTCACCTTGATCTTCAACGTCGACCGCTACGAGCAGGTCATCGACGCTTGGCTTTCGGGCCTTGAGAAGGCCGATGCCAATGGTCACGATCTGTCGAAGATCCACTCGGTCGCATCGTTCTTCGTAAGCCGTGTTGATAGCAATATCGATGCCGCACTCGAGAAGATCGGAACCGATGAGGCGAAGGCTCTCCTTGGCCAGGCTGGTATCGCCAATGCGCGTCTTGCCTATGGTGCGTTCCAGAAGGCTGAAGCTAGTGAGCGTTGGAAGGCACTGGAAGCCAAGGGTGCACGTGTACAGCGTCCCCTGTGGGCCTCCACTGGCGTCAAGGACCCTGCCTACGCAGATGACCGCTATGTGGTCGAGTTGGCCGGACCGAAGATCGTCAACACCATGCCGGAGAAGACTCTGCGCGCCGTTGAAGACCACGGACATGACGGTGGAGACACCATCTCGGGTACCCAGGCTGAGGCGCAGGAGGTATTCGACAAGGTCGTTGCCGCTGGTGTTGACCTTCCTGCCGTGTTTCAGGAGCTCGAAGACGAAGGCGTCGACAAGTTCATCGTCGCTTGGCAAGAGCTACTCGACAACCTCCAGAAGGCAATCAGCTAGTTCTGGCGAGAATAGGGCAAACCAAATGTCAGCTGAGCTCAACACTGGTCAAGAACTTCACATTTATGACGACCAAGATCAGGTAGCAAATGCTGCCGCCGCCAGGCTTGTTGATGCCATCCTCGCCACCCAGTCACAGGGACAGGTCTCACACCTGAGCCTGACTGGTGGTCGAGGAGGCCTCAACACTCTTGCCGCTGTGCGTAGTCAGGATCGCGTTGACGAGATTGATTGGAAGCGCGTCGAGCTTTGGTGGTCGGATGAACGGTTCTTGCCCAATGGTGACCCAGAGCGCAACGAGACCGGTGCGTGGGATGCACTGCTCAACCATGTGGATTTGGACCCGGCACGTATTCACCCCATGCCTGCCCTTGGTGAAGAATACGGAGATGATGTCGAGGCTGCGGCTAAAGGCTACGCTGCCGAACTAGCTGCTGCCGCAGAGTCCGGCGACTGTCCGTTATTCGACGTCTCACTTCTAGGCATCGGCGAGGATGCTCATATCGCATCACTGTTCCCAGGTCACGAGCAACAGTTCGCTCCTGAGACAGTGGTATCGATCTCAGACTCCCCCAAACCTCCACCTCAGCGCACAACCTTCACCATGCGCGTGATCAACAATTCCAAACAGGTGTGGCTAGTAGCGTTCGGCGACGGCAAAGCCGATGCAATCAAACTCGCTACTTCGAACCTCCCCGCCATAGAAGCCCCAGCAGGAGCAGCCCGCGGCCAAGACTCCACCGTGCTGTTTTGCGACCGTTTAGCCGCTAAACTGCTGTCATGAAAACCCGACGCTCTAACCTAAAGAAAATTACTGCAGTCGTTACCGCTGCTGCCGCAGTTGTAGCTCTCTCGGCTTGCAGCAATCACAAGGGTCACACCACCCCAACCCCGACGCCGACAGCGTCCGCAACGAACTAGAGTTCGTCTTTGGCTTCATGGTGTATCTTCAAAGAATGACTGTGAACTCAAGGAAACGAATTCTGATCGCCCCGGTAGCTGCCGCTGCCTTGTTCCTTGTCGGTTGTGGTTCATCACACGACTCACAGCCCACTCCGACTGCTTCGAGTACGGTTCAGGTTGATGCCGTTCATAACGATGCTGACATCAAATTTGCCCAAATGATGATCCCCCACCATGAGCAGGCCCTCGATATGGCTGACATGGTTCCGACTCATTCACAGAACAAAGAACTCATCACGCTGGCTAAAAAGATTGCTAATGCTCAGGGCCCAGAAATCGAGCAAATGAAAGCGTGGCTTGCAGTATGGGGAGCACCGACCTCAACAGCCGACTCCAACGGGCACGGCGATCACGGATCCAGCACTGAAGACTCAAGCATGCACGGAATGATGTCGGCTACAGAAATGCAGGAACTCGAGAACTCAACTGGCGCGAAATTCGATCGAATGTGGATCGAGATGATGATCAAACATCACGAAGGTGCCGTCATCATGGCGAAAGACGAACTTGCCAACGGAGAGAATCCACAAGCCAAGGCACTCGCCCAGGAGATCATTACCTCTCAAGAGGCCGAAATCACCCAGATGAAGAAGATGCTTAAGAACTAAAACCTAAGCCAAAAATCTAGAACTCGTCTTTGTCTTCTCGGTGCTTCTTCAGTGCCTCGCGAAGTAGCGATCCGCCGTCGCGGTTGGTGCGACGCTCTTTGACATATGCCAAGTGGCTCTTGTACGGCTCGTTCTTGGGCGGTGCAGGCGGATTATCCTTATCGCGCCCCGCAGGGTAGCCGCAGCGTGGACAGTCCCACTCCTCCGGTGGTTCTACACCGACAGCAAAGGTCGGCTGGGATTCATGCTGGTTGGCACACCAGAAAGAAATAGCAACGCGTGGAGCTGGTTCACCTCGCTCATCCTCGCCCATTGGTCCGGCACCGACGCGGCTGCCTCGAATCGAACTTCCACTACTTCCGGCCATAAGTCAGTCCCCTAAGAAACTTTGATGATTAGGCCCAGACCGATGATCGTTGCGGCCCAAACTAGCCCAACGACAACAGTAATGCGGTCCAGGTTTCGTTCAGCAACGCTCGATCCACCGATGGTGCTCGACATACCGCCACCAAACATGTCCGAGAGTCCACCACCCGTGCCCTTGTGCATAAGCACCAAGGCAATAAGGAGGATGCTGGTAATAACCAGAATGATCTCTAGCGCTAGTAACACGGCATACCCTTCGGCAATTTCGGACGAAAACTCAATTTGTTAACAGCCTGTAGCGTATCAGGGCAACAAAATCGTCTGGATCAATACTCGCGCCACCGACGAGTCCGCCATCTACGTCACCCATCGCCATGATGCCCGCTACGTTGTCTGGCTTGACGGATCCGCCATAAAGAATGCGGGTCGATTGTGCAGTTTCATCATCGTAAAGGTCCGCCAGACGGGCACGGATTGCTGCGCACACTTCTTGTGCATCCTCAGGCGTAGCGACTTCACCAGTTCCGATTGCCCACACCGGCTCGTAAGCGATGACTGAACTTGCCACATCTTGGGCTGTTAGGCCGTCAAGAGCCCCATCGACCTGGGCTAGCGTGTATTGAACCTGGTTGCCTTCTTGGCGAACATCTAAGCCTTCGCCCACGCAAATAATCGGCGTAATCCCATTCTTGAGCGCAGCCTTGGCTTTTGCGTTGACTACCTCATCGTTCTCGTTGTGGTACTGACGGCGCTCACTGTGCCCCACCGTGGCAAACGAGCAACCGAGCTTGGCCAGCATGCTGCCAGCGATCTCACCGGTATAGGCACCGGAATCATGTTCCGAGATGTCCTGCGCTCCATACTCAATACGCAACTTGTCACCATCGACCAGAGTTTGAATCGAACGGATGTCCGTGAACGGCGGCAAGACGGCTACATCCACAGCGTCGTAGTCGTCGCCCTTGAGTGCAAATGCCAGCTTTTGCACCAAGGCAATGGCCTCAAGGTGGTTAAGATTCATCTTCCAGTTGCCCGCCATCAAAGGCTTGCGTTCTTGAGCCATTCCATCTCCTCTAGTAAATCCGAGCTTCAAACTTAGGTCCTAGGACCTAAGAACTGCAATTCCAGGTAATACTTTGCCCTCAAGGTACTCCAAGCTGGCGCCGCCGCCCGTTGAAATATGTGAGATTCCTGATGCATCGATGTCCAGAAGTCGGATTGCTGCGGCAGAATCGCCACCACCAACAACCGAGATTCCGTCTACCTTGCCGAGAGCCTCTGCCACGGCACGCGTTCCGCCCGCAAATGCTGGGAATTCAAATACACCCATGGGGCCGTTCCACACAACAGTCTTAGAACTCTCGACAGCCTCAGCGAAAGTTTCCGCTGACTCAGGCCCAATATCGAGACCCAGCCAACCCTCAGGCACTCCCTCTTCGATCGTGACGACCTTTGTTTCGGCATCTGCCGCAAATGCGCTAGCCGCGACTATATCGACAGGCAAGAGGACCTCGACGCCTTTGTCAGTGGCGGTTTGAAGGATCTCGTTGGCAGAACTGACGAAGTCATCTTCGACCAGCGATCCACCGATCTCAAATCCTTGGGCCTTGAGAAATGTAAAGCACATTCCCCCACCGATTACTAGCTTGTCGGCGCTGTCGAGCAAGTGTTCAATTACTGCCAGCTTGTCGGAAACCTTCGAACCGCCCAACACGACAGTGAACGGGCGTGCAGGATCACCCAGAATCTGATCGAAAACCTGTGTTTCTTTAGCCACCAAACGACCAGCCGCTGCCGGCAATAATTTGGCCAGATCAGTCACGCTCGCCTGTTCGCGGTGCACAACGCCAAAACCATCCGAAACGAATGCATCAGCCAGTTCCGCCCATTCGGCAGCTAGCTGGCCACGCTCTGCCTCGTCTTTGGAAGTTTCACGGGAGTCAAAACGTACGTTCTGAGCAACCACAACCTGTCCAGGTTCCAGTGCATCTACTGCGGCCTTAAGGTCTGGCCCCGTAACCACATTGACAAACCCTACTGGCGCATCCAACAGATCCGCCAAACGAGCAGCAATTGGAGCCAGCGACAGATCGTCACTTGCCTCGCCTTTGGGCCTACCTAAATGAGCTAGTACGAAGATTCGTGCTCCAGCTTCTACCAATGCCTTTAGTGTCGGAATCGCGGCCTGGATCCGGTTATCGTCCGTGATCGTGACACCTGCACCGTCGGCCGAGCCTTCAGTCGGTACGTTCAGATCCAGACGAACAGCAACAACCTTGCCGGTGACATCGAGCGAATCAAGATCAGCGACTTGGCTCACACTTTGCTGGACGTGGTTCTCGCTCACAGGCTGGAACCGACGAGCTTGACCAAGTCGACCAGGCGGTTGGAGTAGCCCCACTCGTTGTCGTACCAACCCAGCACCTTGGCCTGGTTGCCCAGCACCTTGGTCAGCGGAGCATCGAAGATGCAGGAAGCGGGGTCGGTCACGATATCAGTCGAGACGATTGGTGCCTCGCTGTATTGCAAGACTCCAGCCATTGGACCCTCAGCCGCGGCCTTAATCGCAGCGTTGATCTCCTCGGCTGTGGCTTTCTTCTCAAGCTCTACGGTGAGGTCGGTGGCCGAACCAGTCGGTACTGGTACACGGATCGCGTAACCATCCAGCTTGCCCTTGAGCTCCGGGAGAACGACCCCGATCGCCTTGGCGGCACCGGTCGAGGTAGGAACCATGTTGAGCGCTGCAGCGCGAGCACGACGCATATCGCTGTGTGGTGAATCATGCAGACGCTGGTCACCAGTGTAAGCGTGAATCGTGGTCATCAGACCGCCCTTGATTCCGAACGAATCGTTGATCACCTTCGCCATCGGAGCCAAGCAGTTGGTGGTACAAGAAGCATTCGAAATGATGACGTCAGTCTCGGGGTTGTAGGTCTCATCATTGACGCCCATCACGATGGTGCGGTCTTCGCCCTTGGCTGGCGCCGAGACGATGACCTTCTTGACCGAACCCTTGACGTGCGCCCTGGCATCGTCGGCATTGGTGAAGATTCCAGTCGACTCGATCACGATGTCTGCGCCATGCGCATCCCAGTCGATTTCACCTGGATTGCGTTCGGCCAATACGGTGAATGTGCGGCCATCGTGAGTGATGGATCCTTCGCCTGCAGTGACGTCTCCCTTGAGACGTCCGAGGATGCTGTCGTATTTGAGAAGGTGCGAGAGCGAGGAAGTATCAGTGAGATCGTTAACTGCCACGATCTCGATATCTGCGCCAGTTTCCTCTACTGCACGGTAGAAGTTGCGGCCAATACGACCGAATCCGTTAATCGCTACTTTTACTGTCACTTAGATACACCTTCTGTCTTGGTAGGAACCGGTCACCGAAACCGGCAAGCTATTTTTAGTCCTTGCCGCTTACCCTACCCGACTAAAGGTGCTAACAAAATCAAGGCGCGAGCATGTCCGGCGTTAGTGCAGCCTCGGTGTCAGGAACGCCAAGTTCTCGTGCCCGCTTGTCTGCCATGGCAAGCAGACGGCGGATTCTGCCGGCGATCGCATCTTTGGTCATGGGCGGATCTGCCAAAGCGCCGAGCTCTTCCAGGCTGGCCTGCTTGTGTTGGATTCGAAGGTTTCCTGCCTCGCGCAGATGATCAGGAACGGTATCACTCAAGATTTCAAGCGCACGCTCGACTCGAGCCCCGGCGGCTACAGCTGCACGGGCGGACCTGCGCAAGTTCGCATCATCAAAGTTGGCTAGTCGGTGGGCAGTCGCTCGCACTTCGCGGCGCATGCGGCGCTCTTCCCACTCGAGCACAGTTTCGTGTGCTCCAAGACGGGTAAGCATGGCACCGATTGCGTCGCCATCACGCATGACAACCCGGTCAACCCCACGAACTTCACGGGATTTGCTTGCCAAGCCCATGCGGCGCGCTGACCCGACCAGCGCCAAAGCAGCTTCAGGTCCTGGGCACGTAATCTCCAGCGCAGACGAACGACCGGGTTCGGTCAACGATCCGTGAACAAGGAAGGCTCCACGCCACGCTGCTTCGATGTCGCAATCAGCGCCGGTAACTACCTGGGGAGGAAGTCCACGAACAGGACGACCCGAACCGTCGATGAGTCCGGTCTGTTTAGCTAGCGCCTCTCCCCCGCGGGTAACTCGCACGAGATAGCGATTGCCCTTACGAAGTCCACCTGGATGAATGACAGCCAATTCAGGATTGTGACCGTAGATCTCTTGAATATTGGCACGCAAGCGGCGCGCAGCATTGCCAGTATCTAGTTCAGCTTCGACGACGATTTTTCCTGAGACCAAATGGAGCCCACCAGCAAAACGCAGCATCGTGGATACTTCGGCTTTGCGACAACAGGCCTTCTTAAGTTCGAATCTACTGAGCTCGTCTTTTACAGCGGAAGTCATTGCCATGGATAAATAGTGCCATGGATCAGCAAAGACCGTAGCCCAGCTGCCAAAAGTAATGGGTCATGGACCCTCATTCGGGAACCATCCTGGTCAATTCGGGCTAGTTTTTCGGTAACCAGGCGTGCCCCAAGCGCACTACAAAGGCGCTCTAGCTCGCTTCGTTCGGATTCAGAACTGGTATCCACCAGCACATAGTCAAGGGGCACATCGCCAAATTGTTCGACCCAAGTTTCCAGATTTGAATGCGGTTTGGCCTCAGCTTCATCGCCCTTTTGCGGGTCAAGATTGAGCACAAGGATCTTGACTCCGGTGGACTCTCGGATCGCCGTACGAATCTCGGGGACCAGTAAGTGCGGCAACACACTCGTGTACCAGCTACCTGGCCCCAAAACGATGCCATCTGCCACAGCAAGTGCGGCGATAGCCTCCGGGCACGGTTGCGGGTCGGCAGGAACGATGTCGAGACTCTTCACGATGCCCGGTGAACGTTCGATTTGGACTTGGCCCACCACTTCTTTGACCTCGTCAGGATGCGCTGGATCGGCTCCCTCAATTTGAGCCACCAAGCTGAGAGGTTCGTTGGCCACTGGCAACACACGTCCATGTGCCCCAAGTAGGGCTGCCATCCAATCCAGACCCTCAACGGTATTGGCTGTCTCTTGCCACAGCGCAGTGATCAGTAAGTTTCCGGCTGCATGGCCGGCTAGCTCACCGTCGCCTGGATACCGATGCTGCATGATCCGCGACCACGTGCGCCCCCAGGCATCGTCACCACATAGAGCGGCTAAAGCCATACGCAAATCACCGGGTGGAATCAGGTCGAACTCGTCGCGAAGTCGCCCAGAAGATCCGCCGTTGTCTGATACACCGACGATTGCGGTGAGGTTGTCAGTGAGATTGCGTAAGGCACGTAAAGACATCGAGAGGCCGTGTCCACCACCAAGGGCTACGACGGCTGGTCCGATCTTCTGTTGCGGTCCCCGATTGTTCACCGCCATTCTTACTCCCGCCCCAGATCCCGGTGATAAACGAGAGTCTCGACACCTTCGCGTACCAGCCGTGCTGCGAGGTTCTCAGACATTGCGACGCTGCGGTGTTTGCCGCCGGTACAACCGACTGCGATCGTGAGGTACCGCTTACCCTCACGGATATAGCCGTCGGCCACCAAGTTGATGTATTTGGTGTAGACATCAAGAAATTCGCGTGCTTCATCATGAGCGGTCACATAATCACTGACATCAGCGTCAAGGCCTGTTTTGTCACGCAGTTCTGGGTCCCAATAAGGGTTCGGTAGGAATCGCATATCGGCTACCAAATCAGCGTCGACCGGAATCCCGTATTTGAACCCGAAAGACATAACGGTGGCTCGCAAAGTGGCTTCGCCCTCATCCTCGAATGCGGCTTCTACTCGACGGCGCAGATCGTGCACATTGAGATGGCTTGTGTCGATCACGACATCGGCATATTCACGTACTTCCGCTAGGAGTCCCCGTTCGTTCTGAATGCTCTCAAGGATCACCGGATGCCCCTTGAGCGGATGAGGACGTCGGCTACTCTCAAACCTTCGAACCAAGGTTTGATCGTCCGCTTCGAGAAAAACGATTCGACAATCTACGCCTCGCTCGGACAATGCCTTCGCCTCATCGACAAGACCAACAAACGATGCCGTACCACCGCGAATGTCAATAACCACGCCCACTCGGTCGACCGTTCCTGCTTCGCTGAGTGATTCTGTTGCGGCCGTAATCAAGTTAGGTGGGAGGTTGTCGATCACAAACCAACCGAGATCTTCGAGTGCCTGGGCAGCGGTAGATCGCCCGGCACCAGACATTCCCGTGACGAGCACTACTTCCATATTGTCAAGACTCACAGCACAAGCATGGCGCAAATCAGTTGACGAAGCGAGATGCTCACTGCAAATGTTCAACGATTACTTGAGCTAATTGCGGACCGATACCTGGGACGGCCTGAATATCGTCAACGGACGCTTCTTTGAGCTTCTTGATCGAGCCAAATCGTTTGAGTAAGTCTGCTCGCCTTTTGGCACCCAGTCCTGGAATATCGTCGAGCGCACTTTTCTTGATTTTGGCGGTGCGTCGCTTCCTGTGCCGGTCGATCGCAAACCGGTGTGACTCGTCACGTAACCGTTGCAACAAGTACAAGGCTTCACTGCGTCTGGACATGATCAACGGATCCTCTTGACCGGGCAACCACACTTCCTCAAGACGCTTAGCCAAACCAACGACATCTAAGTCGGTGATGCCCAACTCGCTCAGCGCATCCGCCGCCGCGTTAACTTGCGGAGAACCGCCGTCGACTACGAGCAAGGTCGTGTCATAACGCGACCTCTTGATTTCTTCATCATCACTCTCGGCGCCTTGAACATCGTCCGAGTTGGCAGGAGAAAGCTGCGCTGACTCCTCCTCCTGAGTAAGACGCTTGGCAAACCGACGGGTAATCACCTGCCGCAATGAGGACAGATCGTCAGCCCCGTCAGGAATGTTATAGCTGCGGTAGTCACTCTTCTTCGCAAGTGCATCCTCAAACACCACGAGAGATCCCACAATGTCGGTCCCATGATGACTGGAGATGTCGATGCACTCGATCCGCAACGGCGACCGTCGCAGACCAAGGGCACCCTGGAGTTCGTCTAGTGCGAGTGACCGAGTTGTCAGGTCTGATCCTCGCTTGAGCTTGTGCAAGGCAAGTGCCTGACGAGCATTGACTTTGACCGTTTCGACAAGAGCCTTCTTGGGTCCGCGCTGCGGGATTCGAATCTCCACCTGACGTCCGCCTGATTCGCGTAACCAACCACTCACAAGCTCGACTGACGTTGGGTTCACATTGACAAGAATTTCGGGGGGAACCGTGACAGTTTGATCTTCTGCTGCAAGTCCATAAAACTGAACCAAGAACTGATGCACAACGTCAGCGACAGTGTCGTCTATCGGACGCTCCACGATAGTGCTGCGTTGACCGGTGACCCGTCCACCACGGACATGGAACACTTCGAAAGCAGCCTGAAGCTCGTCAGGTTCCACCACGACCACATCTGCGTCAGTGTTGTCGGGGAGCACGATGGCCGACTTCTCTTGCACCGTCTGAAGAGCTAGAAGCTCGTCGCGCAGGACTGCAGCGCGTTCATAGTCCTGGTTTTCAGATGCCTCGAGCATTGCCTTTTTAGCCTCGCGAATGAACTGATCCGATCTTCCCGACATGAAGGCTGTCATATCGTCGATCATCGAGTCGTAAGATTCCTTGTCAATGCGACCCACACACGGCGCCGAACACTTTCCGATATCGCCCAGCAGACAGGGACGGCCGATTCGTTGGTGCCGCTGATACACGCCTTGTGAGCATGTTCGCACCGGAAACACTCGCAGCAATTGATCAAGCGTCTCGCGTAATGCCCAGGCATGGACGTACGGACCAAAATAACGATTACCTTTAACCTTCTTGGCGCGGGAAACGTATGCTGCCGGAAACTCCTGGGACATCGTCAAAACCAGATACGGGTGCGATTTGTCATCTTTGAACAACACGTTGAACCTGGGGCGAAACTCCTTGATCCAGGTGTACTCAAGTTGTAGGGCCTCAAGCTCGGAATCGACTGTCACCCAATCCACTGAGCAAGCCGTCTGGACCATGGCAGCTGTCCGAGGGTGCAGCCTGGCGGGGTCAGCGAAATAACTGGCTAATCGCGACCGCAAGCTTTTGGCTTTACCTACATAGATCACCACACCGGATTCATCGCGAAAGCGATAGACACCGGGTTCCTTAGGAACCGTTCCCGGTTTTGGCCGGTAGGTGGACGGATCTGCCATATGTCTACTCTATTGCGCCAACCGCAATCTAGAACTACCTCCATGGAATTTCAGCCGATAGCTCCGAATTCCGCGAATTCGGCATTCACCCATATGGGTGAATTACATTGCACAGAGTGTCGATGATTTGCAATTTTACAAGGTTGCATCACTCTCGGTTAGCACTCCAGGTGGAGTCGATCACTTTGGGCTTGAGGTCGTAACGTAACGGGTAATCTATAGGTGTAAGAAAGTTTCCTTCCCCGAATTTTGGCGAGGAGACGTTGGCCCTGTTGCTAACTAGAGCCGGGGCCCAGAAGGAGTGATTCCCCCAATGTTTACCAACCAAGCCTCTACTTGTGCTGCGCCCAAAATGCGCCACACCAAGGCCGTTGCCGTAGCAACTTTGATACCTGTAGTTGCCGGTGCCGCGGTTGCTGTCAGTACACCTGCCCAAGCTGCCGACAGCCATCAAAGCCCGCAGACTCGCGCTGCCTCTAGCGCCGCTCAAGCCAAGAAGATGCGCGCACTTAAGGTGAAGCGCTCAGACGTATTTGTCGTCGGTGACTCACTGACCGTTGGTTCTAAGCAGAGCATCCGAAGCGGTCTCAAGCGCCAGACTCGTTCCGTTGCTGTCAACGCCCAAGTTGGTCGTTACACACCTGCAGGCATCTCGCTGCTCCGATCCGGGCAGGCCAAGCGGGCTGAGGTGTGGGTCGTGGCTCTCGGCACGAACGACGGACCTAACGCAGGAATTGCGAAGAAGAACGTGCGTAAGGTCATGAAGATGGCCGGAAAACGCCAAGTAGTCTGGCTCACCATTGTGCGTCCAGGAAAATATGACCGCGTAAATACTGCGCTCAAGCAGATGGATCGACGCTACTCAAACTTGACCGTTGCAGACTGGGCTCAAGTGGTCAAGAAAAACAAGCGTCTACTGTCCGGTGACCGTGTCCACATGACTGCTTATGGATACAAGGTTCGCGGCAAATATGTTGCCCAAACCGTTGTCAATGTTGCTGGTCGCTAAGACGATGTAGTGGGGTTGAAATACCTCTCCCAACTACTTTGCGATGACCTTTCCACCCGAAACTGTTGTCTCGACCTTTGCCAAGCCCGTCTGAGCTGGGCCTCGAGTCACATCTCCGGTGAATACGTCGAACGCACTTCCATGGCAAGGGCAGATTGCCTTGTTGTCGACAACACGATTACACAAGCAGCCCTCATGCGGACATACAGCACTAAAGCACGCGACCTTGCCGTCGGATGTCTGAGAGACGACATAAGCGTCTCCGGAGGTGTTAGCAATTGTGGCACCGTTCTTAGGAACCTCTGAAACTTCAGTCACTACCGTGCCTGATGGTGTCGTACCACCTGTTGGCGTAGTAGGTGCGCTTGAGGTAGTTGCGGGCTGGCTCGAGTCGCTGCCGCTTGAGCAGGCTGCCAATGCGACTCCTGCCGTTCCCGCAACACCAGCAGCCAAAGCAGCGCGACGAGTAATCGACACTCTTCCTGTCATCGACTGTTGGTCTTCTTGATTCTTAGTCTCGTTATTTGTAGTCATAATGTGATCCTCTCCCAAGGAAATTTGAAACTGGCGAGAACTTCCTGAGGGTTTGCTGTGAGATCCCGCTGGACCCAAAGGGCTACAGAATCTCTTTCAAGAACGCTCCGGTGTGACTTCCCTTAACGGTAGCAACTTCCTCGGGGGTGCCTTGGGCAACGACTCGGCCACCACCGGAGCCACCTTCTGGCCCCATATCGATCACCCAATCTGCCGTCTTGATCACGTCGAGGTTGTGTTCGATCACCAGCACCGAATTGCCCTGATCTACTAACCTGCCGAGCACGTTGAGGAGCTTGCGGATGTCCTCAAAGTGAAGACCCGTAGTTGGTTCGTCTAAGACGTAGATTGTGCGTCCGTTCGAGCGCTTCTGCAGCTCAGCACTGAGTTTAACTCGCTGAGCCTCACCGCCGGACAAGGTCGGTGCGGGCTGACCCAACCGAACGTAACCCAAGCCGACCTCGTTGAGGGTTCGCAAATGTCGCTCAATGGCCGGGACAGAAGCGAAGAACTCCAGCCCCTCCTCGATTGGCATATCGAGAACATCCGCGATGCTCTTGCCCTTATAGAGAACCTCAAGAGTCTCCCGGTTGTAACGGGCACCGTGACAGACCTCGCATGGCACGTAGACATCAGGCAAGAAGTTCATCTCAATACGGATCGTTCCGTCACCCGTACAAGCCTCGCAACGACCACCCTTGACGTTGAACGAGAATCGGCCGGGCATATAGCCTCGAACCTTGGCTTCCTCAGTCGCAGCGAATAGCTTTCGCACGTGATCAAACACGCCCGTATAAGTCGCTGGATTGGAGCGAGGCGTACGACCGATCGGGCCTTGATCGACATGAACAACCTTGTCGAGTTGATCGATTCCCTTGACTGACTTATGTCGACCAGGAACAGCCGAAGCCCCGTTGAGGTCCCTCGCTAAGGACTTATAGAGCACTTCATTGACGAGCGTGGACTTACCCGATCCAGAAACTCCCGTGATTGCGACGAGTCCACCTAACGGAATGGTGACATTGACATCAGTGAGGTTGTTCTCTTTGGCACCCACGACCTCTAGAACCCGCTTAGGATCGAGTTCCCGGCGTTCGCTTGGAACCTCGATCGTTTTGCGTCCAGCAACATAGTCAGCTGTAATCGAGTTCTTGGCATTCTTAAACTTGGAAACTGGGCCGGAGTAGACAACCTTGCCACCATGTTCACCAGCACCCGGACCGATGTCAACGACCCAATCCGCTGCCAGCAAGGTCTCCTCGTCGTGTTCAACAACGATCAGAGTGTTGCCAAGATTACGCAAGCGGACCAGAGTCTCAATGAGTCGCCGGTTATCCCGTTGATGCAAGCCGATACTGGGTTCATCGAGCACATAGAGCACGCCCACCAAGCCACTTCCGATCTGTGTAGCAAGGCGGATCCGTTGAGCCTCCCCACCAGCCAAGGTTCCGGCAGCACGACTAAGCGTCAAATAGTGAAGACCAACGTCAACCAAGAACTTGAGACGTTCGTTGACTTCCTTCATGACACGCTCGGCAATCGTTTTGTCACGCGCATCAAGTTCGAGATTGCCGAGGAACTTAGCGCATTCGCCAATAGGCATATCGGCGATCTGTGCGATCGATTTGCCATCAATCGTCACTGCCAGGATCAGCGGCTTCAGCCGCGTGCCATGGCACGCCTCGCATGGAACCTCACGCATGTAGCCAGCGAATTTGTC
Organism: Actinomycetota bacterium; assembly: GCA_963169225.1. Taxonomy (GTDB): domain Bacteria; phylum Actinomycetota; class Actinomycetes; order S36-B12; family UBA10799; genus KLAP162. The sequence goes on along the minus strand of CAUJDH010000030.1, from coordinate 25,430 downwards.
GCGTGAATACTCCCCTTCAGCTTCTTGATGCCTACGCTTAATGAAGTCAAAAACGCCCTCATAGCCTGTCGTGTAGGAACGTTCCCGACCAAAACGGTTGCGGTACTTCACAGTCACCGATTTGCCGGTACCGCGCAGCACGATGTCCTTCTCTTTTTTGGTCAGCTTCTTCCATGGCTTGTCTAGATCAATGTTCGTCTCTTTGGCGAGCGCTCCGAGTAAGCGTTCGTAGTATTTGGACATTGAACCACCGGCCCAAGGTGTGACTGCCCCATCTCGTAGCGACTTGTCATGGTCGGGAATCACCAGTTCGGCATCAACTTCCATCTGAACACCCAGGCCCGTGCACTCTGGACAGGCTCCGAATGGGGAGTTGAACGAGAATGATCTCGGCTCCAACTCCTCGAATGAGAGTCCGTCGCGAACGCAGGCCAAATGCTCGCTATAGGTGTGCTCCCGCTCCGGACTGTCCTGCTCGAGATCGACAAAGTCCAAAGTGACGAGTCCTTTGGACTCGCGCAGAGCCGTCTCCACCGAGTCGGTGATCCGCCGTTTGGCTGATGGCTTGGCCGCTAGGCGGTCAACGACGATTTCGATGGTGTGCCTTTCTTGCTTCTTGAGCGCAGGAACGTCCTCAAGGGCATAGGTTTCTCCATCCACTCGCACACGCGCATAGCCGTCCGATTGAAGCTGGGCAAATAAGTCGACAAACTCGCCTTTGCGTTCCCGAACGATGGGCGAGAGAACTTGGAATCGAGTTCCCTCTTCAAGAGTCAAGATTTGATCAACGATCTGTTGCGGGCTCTGCCTGGCGATTGGATCGCCACATTCTGGGCAGTGTGGTTTGCCAATTCGGGCAAAGAGCAAGCGCAGATAGTCGTAGACCTCGGTGATGGTTCCTACCGTTGACCGAGGATTTCGAGATGTTGACTTTTGGTCAATCGCGACCGCTGGAGACAGACCTTCGATGAAGTCCACATCAGGCTTGTCCATCTGGCCCAAAAATTGGCGAGCGTAGGCCGACAGGCTCTCAACATAACGTCGCTGACCCTCAGCAAAGATAGTGTCGAAGGCCAAACTTGACTTGCCTGAACCAGACAAACCGGTGAAAACGATAAGAGAATCTCGGGGCAGGTCGAGGCTCACATCACGTAAATTGTGTTCCCGCGCACCGCGGACTACCAGCGTGTCACTCACCAAGCCAGCTTAAGCCGTGCGCCGCTACAGTCGAACAATGGCCTATGACGGAGACGTAGTTGTCGACGGACCTGCACAATGTCGTGAGACTGAGCAACTAATTATTCACAAGCTTGCTGTTGGACCGCTATCCAATAACGTGTACTTACTCATAGACAAAGCAACTGGCGCAACTTTGCTGATCGATGCCGCTGACGATACCGAGGCAGTGCTCGAACTTTGTGGTGGAGAACTTGACCAAGTGCTCACTACCCATGGGCATTGGGATCATGTTCAAGCACTAAACCAAGTGATCGACGCTACTGGAGCCACGACCTTAGCCAGTGAGGGTGCCGCTCCCCTGCTTCCCATGCCAGTCGACCAGATAGTTGCGGACGGAGAAACAGTCACAATGGGAGCCACAGAACTCAAAGCCATCACTTTGTACGGACACGGCTCAGAACACGACGAGCACCCATTGGAATCCCTAGCCTTGATCCACGAAGATCACGATGGTTCAGTCCACATATTCACTGGTGACTGCCTGTTTCCCGGCGGAATCGGCAAGACAGCTAGCCGGACAAGCTTTGACCTGCTCTTCGGTGACGTTAAATCGAAAATCTTTGACCAGTACCCGGACCACACCTACATTTATCCCGGACATGGTTCCGACACCACGTTAGAAGCAGAACGGCCGCAGCTGGACCAATGGCGAGAACGCGGTTGGTAGTACTAGCTGGCATCATCGGATCCGGAGTCTGCGTTAGATTCGGTTGACTTAGAACCGGATCCTCCAGATTCAGACACCTCAGAGTCCTCAGGGCGACGTTTTGGCTTGGTGACCGTACCCGCATGGGCGATGCGTTCTGGGTCTCGGCGCGACACCACGATACTCGCGATCGTCGTAACGGTCAGGATCACGGCGATCACCAGCAACGACAAGCCAGTCGTGATGTGCGGAACTTGCGGCCATTCTTCGTGGAGGAAGGCAAGGACGAGTTTGATACCAATGAAAATCAAAATCAATGCCAGGCCGGTAGACAGGAAGATAAGGCGATCGAGCAAGCCCTTGAGTAAGAAATACAGTGCACGCAGTCCGAGCAACGCGAAGGCGTTGGCCGCAAACACGAGGTATGGCTCCTGGGTTACACCAAAGGTTGCTGGGATTGAGTCAAGGGCGAACAGAATGTCGGTCGTTCCGATCGCGAGGACCACCAAGAACATGGGCGTGACCATCTTCTTGCCGTTCTCGACGATGAACCACTTCGTTCCGTGAAAATCGTCAGCTAATGGGAAACGCTTCTTCACCATCTTGACGGCAAAGCTGTCTTTGACATCCGGATCTTCGTTGCGGTTGCGCAACAGGCCGATCCCCGTCCAGATCAGTAACGCTCCAAAGATCACAAAAGTGAATGCAAAGTGCGCGATCGCGGCTGCACCGATGGCAATGAAGATGGCGCGGAAAACAAGGGCGAGAACGATACCGATCAGCAATACCCGGTGCTGAAGTTTGTCGGGAACAGCAAATCTCGTCAAAATGATGGCAAAGACAAAGAGGTTGTCAATGGACAGACTCTTCTCCACGACATAAGCGGTGAAGAACTCAGCGCCTGCCTCGTGGCTGTGAAATGCAAATAGGCCAGCTGCAAAAGCAAGGGCAACAACGATGTAGAAGACGGACCATAGCGCCGCCTCACGAGTGCCCACCACGTGCGTCTTGCCGCTTGCAACAAAATCCAAAACCAGCAGTGCAATGATGCCGATTACGGTGACAGTCCACAGAGTCAAGGAGATATCCACGCCCCAACATTAGTCGGCCACCCTCTCAAGTAATCGGATTGCGGTCAGAAATTTGACTAAACTGCTGATATGCCTGATTCGGGAAACCAACCGGCTAAACCCAAGCTGAGCCAGATTGCACGCCTTGCGGGTGTCTCAGTCACGACTGCTTCTAGAGCTTTGCGAGGCAAAGGACGAATCAACGAGCAGACGGTGGTCAAAGTCCGCACAGTCGCACAGATGCTCGGCTACCCCACCAAACCCCAGACCGTAGCCGAACACAAAGCCAGGCTTGTCGCCGTTATCACTCATCCACCAAGCCAATTGGCCGGTGGCGATGGTTTGGAACAAACCCATACCTTTTGGTTCAGGATCTTTTACGGTGTAGTAAATCGACTAACCGGTCAAGGTTCTGGAGTGGTCTGGGTAACGACCGAAAGCCAAAACCTACTCATTCCCCTACCTGTCTCAGCCATTGTCTTAGCCGCGCTCTCAGTGCCAAGGCCTGAAGTAATCGACCTTGGCTATGACGTGCCGATTGTGGTTGCTGGCGCCCCAGATGAATCTGACGATGGGCGAATCAAGGCCTATATCAGCTACGACAACCTGGCCATCAGTGAGGATGTTTGCACCCACTTGTCCAAAAAAGGTGCAAAGAAGATCGCTTTGGCTGTCCGACCTGCCGTGGGTCAGCCTGCTGAGCAATGGATCGAAGGCTATAAAAATTGGTGTGAACGCGAGGATCAAGAGCCAATTGTCATAGTCGACGAACTTGATCCAGACGCGCTAGCTGAGCAAATTACGGCTGCACTTGCTGATGGTGTGGATGGCATCTTTTTGGCGCTGCCCTCGTTTGGCACCGCTTTGCGGGCAATCGAAAACGCCGATAAGCAAATTCCTCAAGATCTTCTGGTGGTCACTTGGGAAGAAACAATCGACGACACCGATGAGATTCCAGAATTCACCCGGATCTCGCCTCAGGCTCTTGATGCCTCCGAAGTCTTGGCCGACACCATCGAGCGGATGGCTGATGGCGAACCTACCCAGCGGGTGTTTTTGGAATACGAACTTACTCAGGGGCGCTCGACGCTTCGCTGAAGCTTCGTTGAACTCCCTGCTAGGCGTGACCTGCCTCTTTCATCTGGCGTAACTCCTGTTTGAGGTCATGAAGTTCGTCGCGGTAACGAGCAGCAACCTCAAATTTGAGTTCGCGAGCCGCCTCATGCATGTTCTCGGTGAGCTCCTCGATCAGCGCAACCAACTCTGAACCGGCACGAGTAGATGAGCCCTTACCGCCTTTGCCGCTCAACTTGGCAATTGCCTTCGACCTGTCATTCAGTAGTTCTTGGGTATCGACATCTTCCTTGCTGATCAAATCAGTAATATCGCCGATCTTTTTGCGCAATGGCTGCGGATCAACGCCGTGTGCTTCGTTATAGGCCTGCTGTTTGACACGCCGGCGGTTCGTCTCGTCAATCGCCACCTTCATCGAGGGCGTGATCTTGTCGGCGTACATGTGAACCTGTCCAGAGACGTTACGTGCCGCGCGGCCGATTGTCTGAACCAACGAGCGTTCAGAACGCAAGAAACCTTCTTTGTCGGCATCCAGGATCGCTACGAGGCTAACTTCGGGCAGGTCAAGACCTTCTCGCAGCAGGTTGATACCCACCAACACGTCGTACTCACCCATGCGGAGTTCACGCAGCAGTTCAACCCGGCGCAATGTGTCGACATCTGAGTGGAGATAACGTGCTCGAACCCCATTCTCCAACAGATAGTCAGTCAGGTCTTCAGCCATTTTCTTAGTCAAGGTCGTCACAAGTACGCGTTCGTTCTTCTCGACCCTCTCTTGAACCTCACTCAGCAAGTCATCGATCTGGCCTTCAGTCCGCTTGATAATGACCTCAGGGTCTAGCAAGCCGGTTGGCCTGATCACCTGTTCAACAAACTCGCCTTCGGACTGCTCCAGTTCATAATTGCCAGGTGTTGCCGAGAGATACACGGTCTGGCCGATCCGCTCACGGAATTCATCCCATTTGAGCGGCCGGTTATCCATGGCCGAAGGCAAGCGGAAGCCGTGCTCCACCAACATGCGCTTACGCGACATGTCACCCTCGTACATCGCTCCGATTTGTGGAACCGTCACATGGGACTCATCGATCACCAATAAGAAGTCATCGGGAAAAAAGTCCAAAAGACAGTTTGGTGGCGTACCAGGTGCACGCCCATCAATCGGCCGCGAATAGTTCTCGATACCGGTACAGAATCCGAGCTGCTCGATCATCTCAAGGTCGTACTCGGTGCGCATTTTGAGCCGTTGAGCCTCGAGCAATTTACCCGAGCCTTCAAACTCCTGTAGCCGGCCGCGCAGCTCATCCTCGATCTCGGTCATCGCACGTTGCATACGTTCAGGACCAGCCACATAATGTGTGGCTGGGAAGATATACCGTTGCGGATCCTCGCTCAAGATCTCGCCAGTTACCGGATGCAGGGTCAAAATGCGATCAATGGTGTCGCCAAAGAACTCGATACGTACCGGATTCTCTTCGTAGACGGGAAACACTTCGAGAGTGTCGCCACGAACCCGGAAAGTACCGCGGGTAAATGCGATGTCGTTACGGGTGTATTGATTCTGAACGAGCTGCCGCAAGATCCCGTCGCGGTCATAGTCCTTGTCGGTCTCAAGCGTGATTACACGGTTCACATACTCCTCAGGAGTACCAAGACCATAGATCGCGCTGACTGTAGCCACCACAATTACATCGCGACGGGTAAGCAGACTGTAGGTCGCTTTATGTCGCAGTCGCTCTACTTCTTCGTTGAGCGAGGAGTCCTTCTCAATGTAGGTATCGGACTGCGGGATGTAGGCCTCGGGTTGGTAATAGTCGTAGTAGGAGACGAAGTATTCGACAGCGTTATTGGGCAGCAATTCACGAAACTCGTTAGCCAACTGCGCGGCCAAAGTCTTGTTTGGTGCCATCACGAGAGTCGGTCGCTGCAACTCTTCAACCAACCAGGCGGTGGTGGCACTCTTACCCGTACCGGTCGCGCCAAGGAGCACAGTGTGTTCTTCACCCTCACGGACGCGCTTGGCTATTTCGGCGATCGCCTGTGGCTGGTCACCCGCGGGTTCGTAATCACTCTCAACCTTGAACGGAGCTAGGGCGCGCCGAACATCATTCTCTACTCGACTCATGTCACACCCAACCCTCTTCGTCACTCACCTGGCTGATCGAAATCTCACTGAGCAAGCTCAAGCCAAACCGCATCCACTTGCTCTATCAAATGGTTGTGGTCGCGCGAATTATCGATCACAAAATTAGCGACAGCCAAACGCTCGTCACGAGACACCTGGGCTGCGATTCGCGCCTTGGCATCTTCTTCAGTAAGCCCACGAGCTACAAGACGCGACACCCGCATATCGTCTGGACAGTCAACGACTACAACAGCGTCATAGGCGTCCTGCATTCCCAACTCCACCAGAAGTGGGATGTCGTGGAACACAATCGCACCCTCAGGTGCAGCAGCGAAGATCTCTTGAGTGCGACTCACGATTTTTGGATGCGTGATGGCATTGAGCTTCGCGAGCTGCTCCTCATTACCGAAAACCTCAGTCGCGAGTGCCTGACGGTTGAGCGCGCCATCTTCGGCCAAAACTTGAGGGCCGAAAGTGTCAACGACTTCCGCCAAGCCAGGCGTACCTGGCTCTAAGATCGCTCTGGCAATCTGGTCGGCATCAACGATGTACGCACCGCGTGCCTCCAGGAACGCAGCCACCGTGCTCTTGCCCGAACCGATACCTCCGGTCAGGCCAAAGCGCCGGCTACCAGCCAGGGTTAGTCGTCCTCGCTCAGTTGATCGCGAAGTGCCGCGAGTGCCTCGTTGGCATCTTCGCCGAGGGCACCAGCGTTCGCATCGTCTTCGGAGCTGTAGTTCGACGGGGCTTCACCAGCCTCGTCGGCTGCCTCAGCATCGGCCTTCTTGGCCTCACCGATCTGGCTCTTGTGCTGCTCCCAGCGAGCGTAAGCCTCGTTGTACTGACGCTCCCACTCTTCGCGCTGATCCTCGAAGCCTTCCTTCCACTCACCAGTGTTGGGATCGAAGCCCTCAGGTCCGATGTACTCGCCGGCCTCATCGTAGGAGGCTGGCATTCCATACAAGTACGGATCAAACTCGTCAACAGCATCATCAGTCGAATCGTTGGCCTGCTTGAGCGACAGCGAGATGCGGCGACGCTCAAGGTCGATATCAATAACCTTGACGAAGATCTCTTGGTCAACGGTCACAACCTGTTCAGGCTGCTCGACGTGACGCTCGGCCAGCTCGGAGATGTGAACCAGACCCTCGATACCGTCTTCGACGCGAACGAACGCACCGAACGGAACCAGCTTGGTCACGCGACCTGGAACAACCTGTCCCATGGCGTGAGTACGAGCAAAGTGTTGCCACGGATCTTCCTTGGTGGCCTTGAGCGACAGCGATACGCGCTCGCGGTCCATGTCGACTTCGAGCACCTCGACGGTGACTTCGTCGCCAACCTCGACAACCTCGGATGGGTGGTCGATGTGCTTCCACGAAAGCTCGGACACGTGGACGAGACCGTCGACGCCGCCCAGATCAACGAATGCACCGAAGTTGACGATCGAGCTGACAACACCACTGCGAACTTGACCTTGCTGAAGATCGTTGAGGAAGTTCGAGCGAACTTGGCTTTGCGTCTCTTCAAGCCAGGCGCGACGCGAGAGCACAACATTGTTGCGGTTCTTGTCGAGTTCGATGATCTTGGCTTCGATCTCTTGACCAATGTACGGCTGGAGGTCGCGCACTCGACGCATCTCTACCAACGAAGCTGGGAGGAATCCGCGCAAGCCGATGTCCATGATCAGGCCGCCCTTGACGACCTCAATAACCGAACCCTTGACGACACCGCCTTCGTTCTTGATCTTCTCGATGTCACCCCAGGCGCGCTCGTACTGTGCGCGCTTCTTGGAGAGGATCAGACGTCCGTCTTTGTCTTCCTTCTGGAGGACCAATGCTTCAACACTGTCACCAACGCCGACTACTTCACTTGGGTCGATGTCGTGCTTAATACTGAGCTCGCGGCTAGGGATAACACCCTCGGTCTTGTAACCAATGTCGAGTAGGACTTCGTCATGGTCAACCTTGACCACAGTTCCCTCGACGATGTCGCCGTCGTCAAAAGTTTTGATAGTTGAATCGATCGCCGCAAGAATTGCGTCGTTATCGCCAATGTCATTGACAGTGATTTCGAAGGGCGTCGAAGAAGAGGAAGAAATTGTTTCAGTTGCAGTCATGGAGAAAGTTGCTCCGGATGGGCATATAGGTGTGATTGGACACGGCACGGTTGTGCTGATTATTCAACGATACCCGAGTACCTACCTAGTGCCAATGGGCAGGCACCCGAAGAAATGCATGGTGCTTGGCGTCCTGGGATCCCTCGGATCCGGCACCCCTTGATACCTGCGGCCAACAATGGCCGCGATCGCCTGCGAAACACGGGCAAATTGACCGTTGAGGGGTCGTTTTGGCACGTACTGTTTGATTCATGGGGAATCTAGACACGAACACACCAATAGACGCGCCTACAGAGGCAACAACCGGCTCAGCTGCGACGCCTACAAACAAGATAGTTGACCTCCGCGACGGTGTACGCGTCCTGCGATCTTGGGGTCAACCCAGCGGAACTGCCGCCAAGGTCTACAAGGCACGTGACTTGGATCAGCTCCGTGAGGTCGTGACCTCCAGCACTGGCCGCGGCCTTATCCCTCGTGGTCATGGCCACTCGCTTGGCGACGCGGCTCGTTGCGGTGGTGGCTCGGTGGTCACCTTGAAGCGTTCGCTGGCAAACCCGGCAGTTACCGGCTTGAACTGGGAAACCCAACGCGCAACTGTTCGCCTGGGGGCAACAATCGCCCAGATCAATGAAGAACTTCTGGTCCGTGGTTGGTTCATCCCTACCGGGTCGACAACGTCCCAATCCACGTTTGCTAGCGCCCTTTCGACCAATGCTCTCGGGCCCGGTGGCACAGTAGACGGCCACGCCCATAGCTCCGTGCAGTCACTCGTCGCCATGACCTCAAATGGCGAGGTGGTGACATGGGAGCGAGACAGACATAAATCTCAACCGAGCGTGGGAACGCAAGATGGCCCTATCGATATCGATTCCGGTTCAGGATTTAGCGCCTTCATTGGCGGCCTAGGACTCGTTGGTGTTGGCCTGAGCGCCGAAGTCGCCATTGAACCGGTGACGACCAGCTGGATGGTAGTCGAGTCAGTCCGCAGCACCAGTCTCGCCGAGACCTTGCAGCTACTTGAGATGGCAAGCACGACCTCGCCATACGCAACTGCCCTAATCGACCCTTCAGCAACCGGCCTCAAAACTGGACGCGGCCTCGTCCGTTCGGCTCGTCATGCGGAGATTGAGGATCTTCCCGACAATCGCCAAGCCGAAGCTCTCAAGTACGACGAGCGAATTCCCTCTCCCCCCAAATCTGTATCGTCGCGACTGTTGGATCCACGAATTGCCCACCGAGTCCATAAATTGCGTTATTACACCTGGCCCACGACCCCAATCGTTGATTTGCAGCCGATCGCTGAGTTCTTCCACCTAGACGATGTGACCGGTAAGTATCCTTCGCTTGTCGGACCGCTAGGAATGGTTCGCTACGCCTTCTCGATTCCGCAGGCCTCTGGCCCTCACATTGCAAGTGTTCTAGACGCGATCCGCGAAACAGGCTCTACTTTCGGTCGTGTGTCAATCAACCAGACCAACAGCTTCAGCCCAACAATGCTCGGACACAGCCGCCCGTGCTTGTCCGTCACGATCGACGTGGCAAACCCGACGTTGGCGCTGACCGATGTACTCAATGAATGCGACCAAGAGCTCGTCGCCCTTGGTGGACAAGTCGCGCTCGACTCAGATTCCAGACTAGATGCCGCTTTGGTCTCCGAGATGTTCGAGAAAATTACCCAATGGCGCGAATTCAAAGCCCAGATTGACACTCACCAGCGACTCGCTTCGGACCTGTCCAGGAGACTTGCACTGTGATTGATTCCATGGGCAACGCGCGCAGCTTGATCATTATTGGCACGCAGCTCAACCTGACTCCGGTATTAATCTCAAAGTTCATCCGAGCCAGCACATCTCGGGTCGTATTGATCACAGCAGTCGACGAAACCAACCCTGCCGCTCACCCAGGGGCGCAGCTACAAGACCTTGATGCCGTGGTAGCTCACGCGCGTGGACAAGGCGCAACCAACCTGGAAGTTCGCAAATATCAACCTGGAAACGTTGCGGAACTTGAACAACAAATCAGCGAGGCCTTCGCAGTTGGCGATATCGATCTGGCAATCACGACTACAACTTCGCAATACGCAGCTCCAAGACTCGGAAGCCGAGAGGCACCATTCGACAGTCTGAGCATCGCCAAGGCCACTCAAACCTTCACCGAAGGCCTGGTCATGTTGCGTCAGCTAGCCAACTGCATGGCATCCCAAGGTTCCGGACACTTGGTAGCACTCACCGATGCTGAAACGCTAGATGATCATCCGATAGCCGAGGCTGCCAGCACTGTCGGAATCGATTCTTATGCCCAGTCCCTGGGAGAGACAGCCAAGAGTCACGGGGTCCGAGTGATTCGAGCTCGGGCATCTCGTGTCGGCTTGATGCAAAAGCCAACAAGCCCACAAGACTTAGCGATCGCGATCTCCGAGGCATTGCTCAAGAAGCGCAAAAACACCGTTAAGGTGATCGCTGACTGAGCGGAGCTTTAGTGGCCTGCCTCTTGCCAATTGGATCCAACCCCCACTGAGACTTCAAGTGGAACGTTGAGTTCAATCACATTTGTCATACCTTCAATGGTGAGTTCACGTACCTGATCTAGCTCCCCTGGACCAACCTCAAGAACCAATTCGTCGTGAACCTGTAACAGCAATCGTGATTTGAGGTTGTTGTCCGACAACAATTTCTCAACGTTGAGCATCGCTACCTTCACCAAATCAGCCGCTGAACCCTGAATTGGTGCATTCAAGGCCATCCGCTCGGCTATTTCGCGACGCTGACGGTTGTCACTATTGAGATCAGGCAAGTACCGGCGGCGACCCCACATGGTCTCGGTATAGCCGCGGTCTCTAGCCTGGGCCACCACGTCATCCAAATAGTCTCGGATTCTTCCGAATCGACCAAAGTAGGAATCCATTAGGCTCGACGCCTCTTTAGCCGAGACGCCTAGCTGCTGCGACAACCCGAAGTTTGAAAGCCCGTAGGCAAGCCCATACGACATTGCCTTGATTTTGCGACGGTGTTCAGCATCGACTTCGCCAGCTTCCACTCCGAATACCGCGGAGGCCATCGTTGTATGCAAATCTTCGCCGCTGCGGAACGCCTCGATCAAAGCCTCATCCTGAGACAGCTCCGCCATCAGGCGAAGCTCAATTTGCGCGTAGTCTGCCGTCAGCAGTTCCGAGTAGTCCTCGCCGACAACGAATGCCGAGCGAATCTTGCGGCCATCCTCTGTGCGAATCGGAATGTTCTGCAGGTTCGGGTCTGCACTTGAGAGTCGTCCAGTCGCGGCAACAGTCTGCTGGAACGTCGTGTGGACGCGACCATCGCCAGCAATCAGTGGCAGAAGTCCCGCGACAGTCTGTTTGAGTTTGGTGACATCGCGCCACTTCAAAATCACCTCAGGTAATGGGTCGTTGCTTACGTCTGCCAGCCAAGCAAGCGCTTCAGCATCTGTGGTGAATCCGCTCTTGATCTTCTTAGTTGTTGGTAAGCCACGTTCCGTGAAGAGGATCTCTTGCAATTGTTTAGGTGAACCCAGATTGAAACCATGACCAACGAGTTCGACTGCTTCTTGTTCGGTTTCGGCAATCCGAAGTTCATAGCTGGCCAAAGTTGTCGTCAATAAGTCCTTATCTACAGCGATACCAGCGTGTTCCATATCTGCCAAGACCCTTTGCACCGGCAGTTCTAGCTCATGTAGAAGCTTGGCACCGCCCTTCTCCTCCACTTGCTTGTCGAGAACTTCGCCAAGTTCCCAAATCGCTTTAGCTTGTTTAGCCAAGGCCGCTGCAGTCTCAGACGACTCCTCGTCGTCGAACAGCGACTGCTCTTTCTGTTGGGAAATCTCGAGTGTGGCTCCCAAATAACGTTCGGCAAGGTCTCCTAGTTTGAAGCTGCGTTGACCGGCTAGAACCAAATAGGCGCTAAGTTCGATGTCTTGATCAAGCCCCTTCAACACCCAACCCTCGGTAAGGAACGCAAGCATCGGGCCTTTGGCCGCATGCATCGCCTTTTTGGATCGTTCATCACCAAGCCATGTCAAGAAAGCCTTTAGATCGTCCGACTTAAGGTGTTCTGGTTTCAACCAGAGCGCCCCGCTTGGTGCATACAAGGCAAGAGACCAGATCTCTCCAGTCCCTGAGCCCCAAGTCCCCTCAACCGCAATAGCGAGACGCGTTCCCTTCGTCGCATGGGTCGCAAGCCACTGTTTGACCGTCGTGCCTTCGCCAGCAATAGTGAGTTGGTCTTCGGGCACTTCCAGATCTGCACTGGACCCTTCCGTTGACGACGAATCTGAACCTGCCTCGATCCCTAGTTCCTTGAATAGCCGGTCGCGCAGAACCCTAAATTGAAGCGAGTCAAAGACCTCTTCCACCCTCTCGCGGTCAATTGGCTCAACTGTCAAGTCACCGACCCCAACCTCTAATGGAACCGAGGTCACTAACTCAGTCAGTTGCCGATTCGACTTCACTTGGTCTAAGTGGTCTCGCAGAGCCTCGCCCACTTTTCCTTTGACTTCGCCTGCGTTAGACAACAATCCGTCGAGATCACCAAACTGGTTGATCCATTTGGTGGCAGTCTTCTCGCCCACACCGGGGATGCCCGGCAAGTTGTCCGAAGGATCGCCACGAAGTGCCGCAAAATCTGGATACTGATTTGGACTCAGACCGTATTTCTCTTTGATCGCCTCAGGGCCCATACGAGCGATATCCGAAGTTCCCTTACGTGGGTACAAAACTGTGGTCTGATCATCGACCAGCTGGAAAGAATCGCGGTCGCCGGTCAAAATCATGACCTCAAGCCCATCCGATTCCGCTTCTTTGGTCAGCGTGGCGATGATGTCGTCGGCTTCGTAATTCTCGACCGAGACATTGACGACGTTCATGGCGGTCAAAACATCGCGAATCAGTTCCACCTGCCCCTTGAACTCGTCCGGCGACTTGGCTCTATTGGCCTTGTAATCCGGGAACAGTTCAGTACGGAACGTCTTACGGGACACGTCGAAAGCCACGCACAGGTGCGTCGGCTTCTCGTCTCGCAGTGCGTTAATCATCATCGAGGTGAAGCCATAGACGGCGTTCGTTGGCTGCCCGGTTGAGGTAGAGAAGTTCTCGACCGGCAGCGCATAGAAGGCCCTATATGCCAAAGAATGACCATCAATGAGAAGTAGCCGAGGCCTCGAATCAGTTTCGGTGCTCATTGTTCGATCCTAGAGCAGAACTCCTTGGCGATGACTCAACCTGGCTGAACTACAGAGCGTTGCACTGCTTGGTGTAATTCGCCGCAATGTCTTGCAGCATCTGCCAGTAGCTCTTGTTCTGCTTCTTTAGTTCGGCCGCCCAGCCTTGGTTGCCGATTCCCCAATGGCTGAAGTTCGTGCCACGGTTCGAGAGGGTATAGGCATACTTGGCGTTGTACGTCGCGTTGTAAATGCTAGCGAACGAGATGTTCGCCCGATGCACATCGTTGATCTGGAACAGGCCGTGATCATAGGTCTTATTCGAGTTCATCGGACCCATAATCCCTGGATAGCCACCGGATTCACGCATTGCAATACCCCATGCCGTGCAAACAGTGGAACCTGTGAATCCGGCACTCCTGATCACGCTCTTGAGGCTCGCACCCGACAGCTTGGTCTTGCCGCCTGGGTAGGTAGCCACTTTGAGGCCTGCTGGCGGGGTATAAGCCGTGGGTGACGAAGTCGTGGTCGGAGCTTTCTTGACAGCAGTCTTGGTGACAACCCAACGAAGTCCTAGTCTCTTGGCACTTGTCGAACCAACGACGCCATCTGCAGCCCTACCCTTGAAGCCCATCTTGCGTTGAACCTTCGCAACCGACTGACGGGTTGCTTTGAGATAGTTTCCTGTCGCACCAGCCCGTCGGAGACTCTTAGTGGCAAAGCGCTTCTTAACAAGGGCGCGCTGAAGATTGCGGACAGATGCTGAATTTTGAATGCCAATGCGGGCGTGAGCACTCTGGAAGGCTGGCTTCGCCTTAGCTGCGACCGCGACCTTCGTCGCCACGGCAGGCGCAGCGACTGTGGATGCAGAAGCTGGAGCCACGCACAAGGTGCTCATGGCTACTCCTGCCACAAGAGCAGCCGAAGTTGCGGGCACAGAAATCTTTTTAAATGTTGCTGAGCTATTCACTTTCCCCTACCTTCCATAGGCGCCTGGCGATCAGTGATCTTCCCCATCACAAGATCGGCGCGTATTTAAGGTTCTTCGGCACTTTCAACTCGGAACATTAGCCAAAGGAGCCGGCAGCTTATAAGAAAAATATCAAGATGGTAGATAGATCACGTTCGGCCCTAAAACGCGCATCTCACCTATCGAAGTGCTACTGCAAGATCCAGAAATCCTTGTCCTCTAGGCTTTAGCTATGGCTTCTCAATCTGCTTCTCACTCGACGAACTCTTACCCAGCCCCCGCCCCACAGCCGTTATTGCCCGAACTCCCCGCCGACATTCTGGAACAGCTGAACTCCCAACTGGGCTCCTTGAACGAATCCATGGGTATCCACTTCGTTGCAGCCGACCGTGAAAAACTTGTCGCACAAATGCCGGTTGAAGGGAACACTCAACCCTACGGAATCCTCCACGGCGGAGCTTCGGGAGTTATTGCCGAGACAATCGGATCAATAGGTTCAGCTATTCACTCAAGCCAATTTGGCACTCTGCCCGTCGGCCTCGAACTCAGTTGCGCCCACCACAAGTCCGTTTCCTCCGGAAATGTGACCGCGACCGGTCGGCCGATTTCGCTTGGTAAAACTATGACCTGCTGGGAGATCGTGTTGACCGATGACGACGGTAACCGTACCTGTACAGCTCGCCTTACCTGCTACTTGCGCACCTTCAACTAGACACAACTTAGCGGGCCTGACGATCTGGTAAGCGCTAACCAATCAACTGAGGTCGATCACTCGCTGCGCCACATCAGCAAGCGACATCCGTTTGTCCATAGCTGTTTTTTGTAACCAGCGAAAAGCACCCGACTCATCAAGACCGTACTTGGCTTGGATCACACCCTTGGCCCTGTCAACAAGCTTGCGTTCGTCAAGCTTTGTGGTGACGTTCCCAACTTCTTGCTCGAGGGTCTTGAGTTCCATAAATCGATTGAAAGCAACGCTAACTGCCGGACCAATATCGCTCGCGCTAACAGGCTTCACTAAAAACGCCATGATTCCGGCTGCTGTTGCTCGCTCCACCAAATCGGGTTGACTGAAGGCAGTCACCATAACGATCGCCGTTGTTCCAAAACCGGATATGATCTCAGCCGCTGAAACACCGTCAAGCTTTGGCATCTTGACATCTAAGAGCACGATATCTGGCTTGAGCTCACCAACTAGTTGGACCGCTTCCTCGCCATCACGGGCAGTACCAACAACCTCGTAACCGAGCTCGGTAAGGATCTCCGTCAGATCCATCCGGATCAGGGATTCATCCTCCGCGATAACTGCGGTAATTGAAGTGTCAGGCATAGACGACTTACTCGGAAGCTGGAAGCTCCATTGGTCCACCCTTAGCCTCAGGGAAGTAGTCTTGGCCAATTCCCGAATCCTTCTTGGGAACCATGACCGTACGCTTCCACGTAACGATGGTGTCACCGTTCTGGTTGATGCCACGAGTCTCCATTGAGACGATTCCGGCGAACGGACGCTTGGCCGACTCACGCTTATCGGTACAGATCGACTCTGCGTAAATCGTGTCGCCGATGTAAACCGGGAACGTCAGCTTGATATCAGTCCAGCCGAGGTTTGCGACAGCGTTCTGGCTCATGTCGATCACTGAGAGACCGAGTACAAGCGCAACAGTCAGACCTGAGTTGACAATGATCTTGCCGTCGGTAATCGGGTTCGACTCAGCAAGGTGAGCATTGAAGTGGTTCTGGTTCGTATTGCAGGTCAGCAAGGTGAACCAGGTTGAATCGGCTTCAGAAATCGTCCGACCGAATGGGTGCTGGTAAACGTCTCCAACTTCGAAGTCTTCGAAAAATCGGCCAAGCTGAGCTTTGTGAACAGTCACTTCATAACCTTTCGTCAATGGAGTGACCAGCTTATGCGATCCGTCAGAGGGGTTAGAAACCCTCTCCCTCATTCCGTCGACGCCAACGCTCCTCCATCTTCGACATGAAGCCTTCGCTGGGCGCCGAGGCAGACTTTTGTTTGGTTACGCGAGGAGTGTCTGCTTTGGCCTTGCCTTCAGTCTCATCCTTCTTGAAGGCTCTCCCCATAACGAGCACGCCAACCAGCATGATGACAAAGCCCAGCACTCCGACTGGAATGAGTTTGGAGGCAACTCCCGCGATCAAAGCCCCGATTCCGATGACCAACACCAAAATACCCAGCGCGAACTTGCGTCCGTTGAGGATTGTCTGATTACCCTGCTTGAGCGCAGTAGCCAACTTGGGGTCTTCTGCGTGTAGGGCGCGTTCCATCTGCTCAAGGATCCGCTGTTCGCCTTCAGACAGTGGCATCGATTCCTCCTTGACACGTAGATGTTGCTTAAGTGTGCGTGGGTCCAACGAGCGCGTCGACCACGCAGGTTGGGACAAATTGTCTTCTCACTCCAGCATACTCACCATCTAGTTCATTTGCCTACTCCTGATGGCCTGTTACACGCCAACGGATTAATCTGAATCCACAATTGAAGCCTTTTCAAACGAGTTGACCTGCGTGATCGCCGACTTCATCGCGGGAGTCAAGATGCTATCGACGTTTGGCCCCACAGACTTGACGTAGTTGAACACGGCACCAGCTAGCACAATAAGACACAGTATATATGCGGTGGTCATCAAAGCAATTGGCGTAATTAGTGTCCCTAATACTGCATTGGTTTCGAACATGCGACGAATATAAATACCCAGACCGATCATTCCGACCGCTGAGAGCACAGTAGAGAGTAAGGCACCGGGCAGATACCTATTCCAGTGCTTGAAATGAATCGTTGCTGTCTTATAGAGCACCAGCAGAAGCAAGAAGCAGATAATCAGTCCAAGGCCAACAACAATGACCCATACTAGTTCCGATGACAGATTAAGCCATTCGCCAAGTTGGCGCGGCCCAACCACCACCAGAGGCGAGACAACAGCCATAGCTACGATTCCTCCCAGCAAGAGTGCGAATGCGAGTCCCCTGCGGACTACATAGCTTGCTGGCGCAGCATTTTCTTCGATAAAAGAGATCGCATCCATTAGCGACATCGCTGCTTTGGAACCAGACCACAACGCAACAATTGTCCCGATAATGCCAATTCCAGTAATTGAGTCGTGAATCAATGTATCGAGGATCGGGATAGCAAACTGTTGCGCTGCTTCGGGAGTCAAGAAGTGGTTCAACGCGTCGATCACTGTTTCTTCAACCGCTTTAATCGCATCAGTTCCCAAAAATCGCGAAATCGAGGATAAGGCAAAAGCAAAGACGATAATGATCCAAGGAAATGCAAAAATTGCCCAGAATGCGCTTACCGCTGCCATCATGCTCATTCGCCTACCGACATAAACACCTGTGAATCGCAACCAAAAAACAGCGAACCTCGGTGGAAACAGCGCCAGAACACGACCCATCATCCTTTCGCTCCAGGTGAGATCACCTGTGCGCGGTTCAGCCGGTTGCGGTCCCATGGGGATACGGTAGTGGTATGAACGCACCGAAAGTGACTTCAACCGAATTTCAGGCAGGCGTCGATCCACTAGCCACACACGAGGTAACCAACCAGTCGCGTCCACTTGAGGACTTCAATGTGTTTGGCACCGACACTGGTCTTAGCGAGGCTGCAGCAACATTCACAAGCGAAACCACTATTGGTCGACTGAACCAATTGGGTGTTCGTGCGGGATCCGCCGAGGTCGGTAAATGGGCTGAGCAAGCCGATGCCAACAAGCCGGTACTCAAGACACATAATCGGTTTGGAAACCGAATTGACGAGGTCGAATTTCATCCGGCTTGGCATGAACTTATGCGTGAAGCAGTTGGTGCCGGTTTGGCAGGAGCCGCCTGGGACTCGGATGAACCCGACGCCCACGCAGAGCGTGCGGCCGGATTCGTGACTTGGTACCAAACTGAAGCAGGTCACGGCTGCCCGATCTCTATGACCTACGCCGTCGTCCCAGCACTTCGCACCGAGCCAGGCCTCGACAACAAGTGGATCAATGGTGCTACCTCTCGCGAGTATGACTTTGGTCTTCGTGAACCAGGCGGCAAAGCCGGACTGATTGCAGGCATGTCCATGACCGAGAAGCAAGGCGGATCGGATGTTCGCCTCAATACCTCGACGGCACAGTTGATCGAGGGAACCACTGACCAATATTTGCTCAATGGCCATAAGTGGTTCTGTTCCGCTCCGATGAGTGACATGTTCCTTGTTCTCGCCCAAGCTCCAGGCGGACTCACTTGCTTCCTGGTTCCGCGTGTACTCGAGGACGGCACTAGAAATGTGTTTCGCATCCAACGACTCAAGGACAAGCTGGGCAATCACTCCAATGCCTCGAGCGAGATCGAGTTCGGCAACACGTGGGCACAACGCGTCGGAGAAGAAGGCCGCGGCGTTCGCACAATCGTCGAGATGGTCTCGGCCACTCGGTTGGATTGCGTGCTCGGATCGACCGCTCTCATGCGTAAGGCTGTACGAGAAGCTGTGTGGCACGCTTCGCATCGTGAGGCATTTGGCGCCAAACTGATCGACCAACCACTCATGCGCCGCGTGCTCGCCGATTTGGCTATCGAGTCCGAAGCAGCCACTTGGCTCTCAATGCGCCTTGCTGCAGCCACCGACCGCGCACTTGATTCTTCGAATCCTGAGAGTGAGCAGGAGGCGGCACTGCGCCGGATCTCGTTGCCGTTCTCCAAATACTTCGTATGCAAGCGCACACCTTTTGTGGTGGCTGAAGCGATGGAGTGCCTTGGTGGTGCGGGCTATGTCGAGGAGTCTGGCCTCCCCAGGATCTACCGTGAGGCTCCCCTGAACTCGATTTGGGAAGGCTCCGGCAACGTCAACGCATTGGACTTGCTGCGGGCGCTTGGCCGCGAGCCAGAGACTCTCGATGCTTGGCTGACTGAGGTTGGCAAGGCCAAGGGAACCGATTCTGGGTACGACGCCGCCTTGGCCACCGTGCTCGACGAGTTTGCCCACGGCAGCCCAGCCGAGCAAGCAAACGCTCGCCTCTTGGCCGAACAAATGGCACTACTACTGCAAGGTTCAATCTTGGCTCAATTTGCTCCGACCCAAGTGACGGATGCTTTCATGGCTACGAGGTTCGCTCCCCAAGGCACACCACGCACCTTTGGTGCCTTCGACCAGAAGATCGACGAGGCCGAACTGATCCGCCGCGTAACTGATTTGGTCGACGTTATCTAGGACAGCACTTAGTCGCTTGAGGCCATTGCGGTGAGTCTTGAGATCGCGCGGCGGTACTTCTTGCGATAGCCACCAGCGAGCATGTCTTGACTAAAGACCTGATCTAGTGGGACACCACTGGCCACCACAATCACTTGCGCATCGTAGAGCCGATCAACCAATGCAACAAGTCGCAAAGCTTGGCTTTGGTCTTCGAGGGTGCAGACGTCATCCAGGCACACTGTGTCGACATCGGCGACCATCGCACCGTAACGCGAGGGATGTACCTGTGCGAGATGACCTAGTAGGTCAGCGAAGGAATCGCGTGTGGCTCCCTCAGAGGCCGCGGCCTCATCGACTTCGTCTGGGGTGGCAGGCGCAGGTACTTGATCGAGATCACGGTGACGGTAGTCCTCACCGTCGATTCGGATGACCTCGAAGATCGACGACAAACCTTGGATCTCACGCATGAAATCCTCAGCGGCGAATCGTCCCTCCCCCAATTTGTCAGGCAAAGTATTCGACGTTGCAGCGAGGAATACACCTCGCTCAGCAAGCCTGGCAAGGAGCGATGAGATCAAGACCGTGTCACCTGGATCATCCAGTTCGAACTCATCGATACACACCAAGTCGAACTGCGAGAGAACGTCGACGGCATGTTCAAAGCCGAGCGCACCCACCAAGTTCGTGTACTCCACGAAGCTGCCAAATGCTGCTTTAGGTGTGGTCGTATCTAGGCTTGCGATCGAATAGAGCGAGGCGAGCAAGTGAGTCTTGCCGACGCCAAAGCCACCGTCGAGATACACGCCACCGGGGCCTGCATTCTGCTTTGATTTGGCCCCCTTCTTGTCCTTCTTCTTACGTCCGAGTAACGAGCGCTTGGCATGAGCATTGCCCCCAGGTGCCGAGCCTTGGGCAAATGTGGACGATATGGCACGCAGACGTTCTACCGCGGCAGCTTGGCTCGGCCATGCCGGGTCAGGGATGTACGAATCAAGACTCACTTGAGCGAATTGAGGGGGCGGAACAAATCCGGCAATCAATTGGTCAGCAGGAACCTCAGGAAATCGATCGCAGAGCTTGGTTGTTGTGGGCACTACCTGGCCCGACCTTGATGCACATAGTCCACGACCGAAGTGATCACACCTGGATCAGCATTTGGTGGAACCCCGTGACCGAGATTGAAAATGTGGCCAGGCAGTCCTGCCGCAGAATCCAGGACTGAATCAATAGCACGTTCGCGCACGTCGGCATCCACAAACAGAGTGGCGGGATCCAGATTGCCTTGTAGTGGAACGTTGCCGCCTAGTCGCTTCGACGCTTCGTCGAGAGAAAGTCGAAAGTCTACTCCCATGACGTCTGCTCCTGCTGCGTGCATATCAGCAAGGAGTTCACCTGTGTTCACTCCGAAATGGATTTTGGGCACACCCAAATCAGCAACCATTCCTAGCGCTGTAGCCGAGTGGGCTTGAACACTATGAATGTATGCAGGCCGGCTCAACGCACCCACCCAAGAATCGAATAATTGGATGACGCTGGCACCAGCTAGCACCTGCTGGCGCAAGAACTCCCCACTGATTCGAGCAATCTTGTCCAAGAGCGAGTTCCAGGTCTCTGGATCCTGCAACATCAATGCCTTGGTGTGGAGGTAGTCGCGGCTGGGACGGCCCTCGATCAAATAGGACGCCACTGTGAACGGAGCGCCTGCAAAGCCGATCAGCGGCGTTGAGCCTAGCTCCCCCGTGATTGCGCCAACCGCCTCGATGATCGGCCGAATATCGTCAGGCTCGAGATCGCGCAACCGGTCAAGATCAGCACGCGAACGGAACGGCTTAGAGACCACCGGCCCTACGCCTGGCTGAATCTCTACATCGACACCAACTGCTTTGATCGGCACGACAATGTCGGAGAAGAAAATTGCCGCATCCACCCCGTGACGCCTTACCGGCTGCAAAGTGATTTCAGTGACAAGATCGGCGTTGAAGCAGGCCTCGAGCATCTGGGTTCCCTCACGCACTTCGCGGTACTCAGGCAGCGACCTCCCTGCCTGTCGCATAAACCACACCGGAGTTTGCTCCGGACGATTACCGAGTGCCGCTTGCACGAGCGATGCATCGACGGTTTGGCCTGTCACTAACGGATGGTGCGGACCCAACACCGAGCTGAGGTCAGTAAGCGAATTCACCGCTCCATCCTCGCAAAACTTGACTCATGCGGCCACGTTGACCCGCGTCACGGGGGCAGAAGCTTTAGGCTTGTTGAGATGACATCTCACGGCCACACTCCAACTAGCTTCGCGCAAGCACTCGACACGCTTCGCGGTGTCCGCTACCGCCGTGAGTTCACCGTGGATGAGGCTCCAGCTCCCTCACGCTTAGCTCCGTTCGCCTATGCGCAAACCCTGGATATCGACTACCGAGGTCAAGAGATCGGTAGCGGGCGACTAGTGATCCTGCACGATCCGGAAGGCCGCGAGAGTTGGCTAGGTGAAACCCGAGTCATCGCCTACATCGACACCGAGGTTGAGCCAGAGGTGGCTACCGATCCACTACTCACCGAGGTCGGCTGGGACTGGCTGTCAGAAGGAATCGAGAATGCTGGCGCTCCAGCTCGCGCCCTAGGCGGGACTGTCACGCAAGTCAATTCACGGTCCTTTGGCGCTTTAGATGAACGCGCTCCCGAAGGTCGTATTCAACTTCGGGCTTCTTGGACAGCAGTCGACAACTTTGACTTGGTCCCCCATGCTGTGGCCTGGGCACATATGGCCTCGTCCTGCGCGGGCTTGACTCCTGAAGACACCGCCGTCGCCGGATTCCCAGGACCGCGTTAAAAAATCTAAAAAGTTCGACCAAATACTCAAGCCCCGCTCGCATTCTGCCGATGAATACCTCCTAGAGAACATTTCCTGAGGGGGAATCAAGTGCAAACGACCGCAGAGCGTTCAATCAGCCTAGAGCGCACCAGAGCTCACGTCGCCAAGCTCAGCCAGTCACGTTTCGTGGCTCTCATCGTTTCAAGTGACCCGCTCCGCAGACAGAACCTCATGCGTCGGCTACGCAACTTCGGCGCCGCCACCACTATCGAAGCATCCACTCATGCTGAGGCCAGGAAGAATGCCTGCATCGATGGCCCACAAGACCTAGCCCTGGTCGATGGAACTGCTGGCGAAACCCCCATTTCACCCCTGATCTCAGACTTGCGAAGCCTCGGTTGGAAGCGCGTTGTTGTGCTGACGAACCGCAGCGACCGGGCAGCAGTACGCAGCGCCCTCAAAGCCAACATTCGCGCATTTGTGGTGGCTCCTCGCAATGGTGTGAAGTACCACTCGCTTACGAACCCCGCCATCCCCAGCCAACGCACACCTGGACGTGGAGTCCCCGACGAACTGTCGTCTCGCGAGATCGAAGTGATCCGTGCCGTATCCGATGGCCATTCCAATAAGCAGATCGGTGAAGAACTGGGACTGTCGGCATTGACAGTCAAGAGCCACCTGGCCAGGATCGCCCGCAAGCTTGGAACCGGAGATCGCGCTGAGATGGTCGCTATGGCTATGCGCGCCGGATTCGTTCACTAAGACCGATTCATTCATTGGGATTCACACTTCAAGTTTCATTGACTAAAGTGAACGAGTGCGCCTGACTCAACCTAAAGCTGGAACCCCTGAGGTATCTAGCACACAGAGCGCACTGGACGAAGCAGCTAGCCGGTTGGCTGAAGGCACCGGCCCTATCGCAGTCGATGCAGAACGTGCAGGCAGCTATCGCTATGACCATCGCGCCATGCTCGTGCAGATCAAGCGGACTGGCTCGGGCACTTTTCTTCTTGATCCGGAGAGCATTGATTCTTTTGGACCTCTCCAAGAAGCTATTGGGCCACAGGAATGGATTCTGCACTCGGCAAATCAGGATCTCCCCTGCTTGGCAGACCTTGGACTGAGACCAGCGTCTGTGTTTGACACCGAGATCGCTGCCAAATTGGCTGGTCGCGAACGGGTGGGCTTGGCTTCGCTGGTGGAACAGGACTTCGGGGTTGAGCTCGGCAAGGGATACGGTGCCGCTGATTGGTCTAAGCGGCCAATCCCCCCGAACTGGCGCAACTACGCGGCACTCGATGTTGAGTTGCTTATCGAACTTCGGGAGAAACTGATCGCCAACCTCGATTCCCTCGGACGTCGGGAGTGGGCAGAGCAAGAGTTCACCGAATTGCTCGCCGCTCCAGCCAAGCCTCGCGAAGAAGAACCCTGGCGGGCTACTAAGCGCATTAGCCTTGCTCGAAACCCGCAACAACTAGCAATAGTTCGCGCACTCTGGACCTCACGCGATGAACTAGCTCGCGCTAAGGACATCGCCCCCATCCGAATCTTTAGGGATGACGCCCTGATGTCGGTAGTCACTAATCCGCCTAAGACTCGTCGCGAACTTCGCCGAATGCCGGGGTTCGATCAAGGAAGAGCATTGTCTGGATTGAACCGATGGTGGACAGCTATCGAAGATGCCCGGGCATTGCCAGCTGATCAACTTCCTAAGAAGGCTAGGCGTGAGCCAACATTGCCGCGCGCCAACCAATGGTCTGACAAAAATCCGGACGCTGCCGAACGCTTGGCAACAGCGCGAGAGTTGCTTGCCGCCAAATCCGAGGAAACCGGAATCCCGGTTGAAAACTTGGTCGTCCCAGCGACCGTTCGCGAGGTGTGTTGGGCCCCGCCGTCAGATCTGTCGCCATCAACCTTGACCCACGAACTCAGACAACGCCGCGCCCGTCCGTGGCAGATCGAGATTGCGGTTCCGATCCTCGATGAGGCTTGCTCAGAGCGAGTTTCGCTACCAGAAGACCCCATTTCCGAGGGCTAAGTTACTCACGGGTAACATTTAATCCATCAGTGAAATCGCTGTTTTAAAGCACTCGAAATAGCCCGGAACAACCGGCAATTCGGCGCTCTAACCCCACTAGGAGGATCCAGTGGCAGTACTCGGAAGAAACGTAGTCATGGTCGACGGAGTGCGTACTCCGTTTGGCAAGGCAGGACCTAAGGGAATGTACGCGGAAACGCGCGCCGACGACTTGATCGTCAAGGTGATTCGCGAGCTAGTACGCCGCAACCCTGAACTCCCCACCGACCGCATCGACGAGATCGCAGTCGCAGCCACCACGCAGATTGGCGACCAGGGCCTAACCCTCGGACGCACCGCCGGAATCCTTGCCGGACTCCCGATCAGCGTTCCTGGCTACTCCATTGAGCGCATGTGCGCCGGCGCCCTGACCGCCACCGCGACCATTGCCGGTGGAATCGGAATCGGCGCACTCGACATCGCTATTGCTGGTGGCGTCGAGCACATGGGCCGCCACCCAATGGGCGAAGGCGTTGACCCGAACCCACGCTTCGTGTCCGAGAAGCTCGTCAACCCAGAAGCACTCAACATGGGTATGACCGCCGAGAACCTGCACGACCGCTTCCCGCAGCTCACCAAGGAGCGCGCGGATGCATTCGCCCTCAACTCACAGAACAAGACCGCTAAGGCTTACGCCGAAGGTCAGATTCAGGCAGACCTCGTTCCTGTTGCCATTCGCACTGGCGAACTCGGCTGGGGACTTGCTACTGAGGATGAGCTCATGCGTCCCGAGACCACACTCGACGGTCTTGCAACCCTCAAGACTCCGTTCCGTCCACACGGTCGCGTCACCGCAGGTAACGCCTCGGGCCTCACCGACGGTGCCACCGGCTCGTTCCTTGCTGCCGAAGAGGTTGCGGACGAACTTGGCCTGCAAAAGAAGCTGCGCATGGTCACCTACGCCTTCGCAGGCGTGGATCCCGCGGTTATGGGCATCGGCCCGGTTCCG
>CAUJDH010000029.1 GCA_963169225.1 Actinomycetota bacterium | reverse complement strand
CGCTTCGTGTTCACCTGGCCCAACCACCGCATCGCGGTCATGGGTCCCAAACAGCTAGCTGGAGTACTCACAATCGTGGCGCGCTCCAAAACCGAGTCACAGGGTAAGGAGTTCGACGAGGAGGCATTCGCGCCGATCCGTCAGTCATTCGAGGACACTGTCGAATCCCAGTCGACCGCACTATTTGCGACCGGCCGGCTGTGGGATGACGGAATCATCGACCCACGTGACACCCGCGCTGTTTTGTCGCTTGCCCTATCGGCATGCCACAGTGCACCGGTCGTTGGCGTTGGTGCGCAGAACTACGCACAGCCAGGTGGCGGAGCGAACGGTGAGGGCCAAGGCGTAGGCACGGTGGGCGCTGGCGTCTTCGCGCGCTCGGGCAACTTCGGAACGTGGAGGATGTGACATGAGCGAGAGTGTAGGAATCGAAGGGGTCGAGGTTCTCGAAGTCGAAGAGCTTCCCAAGATCAACTTCAAGCGCGTCTTGGTCGCCAACCGCGGCGAGATTGCGCTGCGAATCTCCCGTACCGCAGACAAACTTGGAATCGACACAGTCGCAGTTTTCTCCGACCCAGACAGCGAGTGCGACTGGCGTCTTGCCTTTGATTACGGCGTCCCACTTGGCGGAACCACCAGTGCCGAGTCTTACCTCGTAATCGACAAGATTCTGGATGCCGCCGAGAAGTCGGGTGCCGATGCAATCCACCCCGGATACGGATTCCTGTCCGAGAACCCCACCTTTGCTCGCGCAGTACGCGAAGCTGGGCTCGTCTGGATCGGACCTGATCCTGAGTCGATCGAAGCAATGGCCCTCAAAGTCGAGGCTAAGAATCTTGCTAAGGAAGCCGGTGTTCCCCTGGTTCCAGGTGCCGAGCTTGAGGGCGAAATTTTGGATGCCGAGCTGACCTCGATTGGCGATAGCGTTGGCTACCCGTTACTCGTCAAAGCCTCTGCTGGCGGTGGTGGCAAGGGCATGCGCATCGTCAACTCCGCTGACGAATTGGTCGATGCCGTAGTCGGTGCCAAACGCGAGGCCGCCTCATCGTTCGGCGACGACACCGTCTTCTTGGAGCGCTACCTGACCCACGCACGCCACGTCGAGGTTCAGGTGTTTGGTGATTCACATGGCAACGTCGTCGAGTTTGGCGAGCGCGAGTGCTCAATCCAGCGCCGCCACCAAAAGGTCATCGAGGAGGCACCTTCGCCTGGCATTAGCGAAGACCTTCGTGAACGAATGACTGCAGCGGCCGTCGCTCTTGCCAGCAAGATCAACTACTTGGGCGCGGGCACAGTTGAGTTCATGGTTCCAGCCGATGAACAGGGCAACGAGACCGGCGAGTTCTTCTTTCTCGAGATGAACACTCGTCTACAAGTTGAGCACCCTGTGACCGAACAAACGCACGACGGCATCGACTTGGTGGAGTGGCAGTTCCGCGTGGCCGACGGCCAAGAGCTTCCACTCACCCAAGACGAGATCCACGCCTTCCGTGGCGGCCATTCGATCGAGGTTCGTCTGTACGCAGAGGACCCGGCCAACGATTACCTGCCCAGCACTGGTCTGATCACCCGCTGGTCAAGTACGCCGTCCGAACAGATTCGGGCGGAGGTCGGGTTCATTCAGGGCGACACCATCACTCCTCACTATGACCCGATGGTCGCCAAAATCGTCTCGACCGGAATCACCCGCGAGGATGCAACTTCCGCCTTGGTATGGGATCTCAAAGATCGCGGTATTTCAGGTATCACAACCAACCGTGAGCAGCTCATCGCGATCCTCGAATCACTTGAGTTCGTCAGCGGCCAAACTTTCACCGACACCTTGGAGCACCACCCCGAACTCGGTGACTCCAGCGTTCCGGAAAGCCGACTCGAACTCGCAACAGAAGCAGCCAAGATCGCGCAAAGTTTCGTCGCCGCAGGTGAACAACCTTGGGGCAACCTCGCGCCGATTGGGTATCGAAATGTCAGGGGTGAGCGCCATGACTCGGCTGCTCGGATCGAGCAGATCCACTACGAAGTTTCGCACCCGCAAGAAGACACAGTTACGACCGAAGAAGCTGACGTCTACTTCCGCTGGCAACAAGATGGAGTAGATATCCGCACACGCGTGACGTTGATTCCGCCGGTAGTGGGTGAGGAGTACGAACAAACCGCGGTTGTCCGCATGGGCACCGAGCCAACCACCACCGTCACTCTCCCGCCGCGATTCGTGAACCCAGCGACTCAAGTCGCCGAGGGGTCATCTGTAGCGCCGCTACCTGGAACCGTGATCACGGTCGACGTAGCTGAAGGTGACCAGGTCGACGAAGGACAGACGCTCGCCGTGATCGAAGCCATGAAGATGGAACACCGGATCACCGCTGGTCAAGCTGGAACCGTGGCGCAGATCCTGGTCAACACCGGCGACTCGGTGGCAGCCGGCCAAGCACTTGTAGTGATCGACGACGCATCCAGCCAAGACAGTGAGGAATCATAATGTCCCAACCAGACCCGTCACGCGCGATTCGGATCGCCAACTGTTCAGGATTCTTTGGTGACCGGATCAGTGCCGCCCGCGAAATGGTCGACGGCGGCCCTATCGACATACTCACTGGCGATTGGCTGGCTGAGCTCACGATGTTGATCTTGGCTAAGCAACGTATGCGCCAAGGTGAAGATGCCGGTTGGGCCAGCACCTTTGGCATCCAGATGAAGGACGTGCTCGCCGACTGCCTTGCTAAGGGGATCAAGGTGGTCTCCAACGCTGGCGGAATCAACCCGGCAGGTGCGGCAGCGGCCCTACGTAAGCTGGCCGACGAGCAAGGTCTGGATCTCACTATCGCCTACGTCGAGGGCGACAACATCACTGATCGCCTCGATGAGATCCATGAGGAAT
This sequence comes from Actinomycetota bacterium, assembly GCA_963169225.1. GTDB lineage: Bacteria > Actinomycetota > Actinomycetes > S36-B12 > UBA10799 > KLAP162. The sequence goes on along the minus strand of CAUJDH010000029.1, from coordinate 2,384 downwards.
CGCAAGGCAGCGACAGCCCAGAGAACTGGACCAACATCGACACCGGCGAAGAGCTTGCCGAAGTCGGCCTAAAGCCACTAACCGCCAACGTCTACGTCGGCGCACGTGGAGTCGCCGAAGCGCTGGCCGCCGGTGCCGATGTTGTAATCACCGGTCGCGTGACTGATGCCGCCTTGATCATCGGGCCAGCAGCCTGGTGGCACGGATGGTCATTCGACGAAGCACTCGCCGGTGACCAAGCCCAACTCGACGCGCTAGCTGGTGCACTCGTTGCCGGTCACGTCATCGAATGCGGCTGCCAAGCAACCGGCGGCAACTACTCATTCTTCGAAGACGTGCCGAGCCTCAACCACCCAGGATTCCCGATCGCCGAGATCGAGTCCGACGGCGCCGCTGTGATCACCAAACACGAAGGCACGGACGGTCTAGTCAGCGTTGGCACCGTCACCTGCCAACTGCTCTACGAAATCGGTGGACCCGATTACCTCAACCCTGACGTCAGCGCCAAGTTCGACACAATCAAACTCGAACAGGTCGGACCCGATCGTGTGCGCATCAGCGATACCGTCGGAATCTTGCCGCCGCCCAAACTCAAAGTCGGCATCAATATGCTCGGCGGATTCCGCAACACGGTGTCGCTCGTACTGACCGGACTGCAGCAAGACGAGAAGGCCAACATCGCATTGAATGCCGTGTGTGGAATCTCGCTAGAGCAGGCCGAGTCCGGCGCCACCCCGAGCGAACTAGCCGAACTCTCGAGCCTGGACGTGACCGAACTCGATATTCAACTACTGCGTACGTTCCAGACGAACCCGATCACACTGGCCGAGGCGCAATCGTTCCTCAACATCACTGTGAAGGATCCGGATCCTAAGAAGGTCGGTCGCGCGTTCAGTTCCAAAGTGATTGAGGCGACATTGTCGTCGTACCCCGGACTCTTTCCAACCCGGCCGCCAGCAGAAGGTTCGCCCTACGGTGTGTTTTGGCCAGCCCTGGTCGACCCCAAGTACGTCACGGTCACTGTGAACATCGAGGGTCAAGACCCGATTGTTGTATCGCCAGGTGGCAGGCCTGACCAAGCTGCTGTGACTGCCGAACCAGACAGTCCGACCCGGCAGGTGGACACGACTGAGTTCACCTACGAAGCCCCCAGCGAGGTCTCGATCGGCCTAGTGCCGTTCGGTGACATTGTTGGTGCCCGCTCCGGCGACAAGGGCGGCAATGCCAACGTCGGATTCTGGGTTCCGGACATCGGAGATGGTAACCACGAGTTGCGCTTTGCTTGGCTCGTCAACTGGCTCACCCCATCTCGCGTTCACCATCTGCTTCCCGAGGCCGAGGGTCTCAAGGTCGATGTGTACCCGCTGCCGAATCTGAACTCGGTCAATGTCGTGATCTACGGACTGCTTGATCGTGGCGTCGCACAAACCACCCGAATCGATCCGCAAGCTAAAGGCTTGGGCGAGCAGTTCCGTGCGCGCTTGATCCGAATTCCGGCCGACTTGATTCCCGAGAGCTCACTTCCACTCGACCAAGGTGTGACATGAGTCTGGCCAAGGAAGGGACCCAACTCGAGTCCAAACCCTCAGTTGACGTTGAGCCACTGACTGACCGAGGGCGGCGCACGCGCGCCCAGCTCGTGGAAGCTGCTCGCAAAGTGTTCGAGGACAAGGGCTACCCCGGCACCACCATGAACGACATCGCCGAGAGCGCTGGCGTTTCACACGGAACGGTCTACACCTACTTCGCGGACAAACGGGACGTGTTCCTTGCCGTCGCTGAAGACTTGCGGGCCGCACTCGCGGTTGACTGGCGTGTGGGTCACGAGGATGCCGACACCCTCACCCGCATCGAGGAGGGCAACCGCAACGCGGTCATGACGTTTGGCAAACACATTCGCATGTTCGAGATTCTGGATCAGGCTGGTGCTGACGATCCCGAGTTCCGTCAACTCGCAATCGATATTCGCCAACGTTATGTGGAGCGTTCGGTCGCCGGAATCCGACGGCTGCAGAAGGCAGGAAAGGTCGACAAGAACATCGACGCTTACTTAGCTGGCTCCGCCTTATGCGGCATGGTCGAGGGAATCGCCATGCGGTGGATCTTCCGCCACGAAGAATACGACCCCGAAATGATCATCAACACCCTTACCGTCCTGTGGGCCAATGCCCTGGGTTTAGAAACCGATTAGAACCTAGAAACCAAAAACCAAGGAGAAAGAACTGATGGAATTCACTCCAGAACATGATCAATTCCGCGCCACTCTGCGCAGCTTCATTCAGACCGAGATCGACCCACACTTTGAGCAGTGGGAACGCGACATGATCTTCCCTGCGCATGAGCTCTTCCCCAAGCTCGGTGCGATCGGAGCCTTCGGCATCGAG
>CAUJDH010000028.1 GCA_963169225.1 Actinomycetota bacterium | reverse complement strand
TGGCTGCTCGGGGCCCGATAACTTCGAGATCGATGGGCACAAGTTCGAGTCGACTTACGCCAACGCTGCGGTCTCCGCGCTGTGGGCGCAGGATTGGCTCTTGTACTTCCACTGGATGGCATCGCAGACCGTGGCACGAATCGAATCTGCAAAGTCTGTAACCTGAACTCCAGAATCCATTTCGGGAGGTTTTCATGACGCAGAAACGGCCAACTGGCAAAGCATTCCGCGCTGCCATAGTCGTTACCGCAGTTGCACTCATAATGAACCTGGTCCTAGACATCGGGCCGACCGGTTTTTATGCAACGTTTAGTGTGTTCTGCTTCCTCGTCTTATCGGACTTTGGTGGCACCCGCAAAGACCGGTTCATGGCCTATATCGTCGGCGGCATCATTGGAATGGCCTTGATCGCCATCGGTGCTTTTGCCGCACTCATTTTGGCTGTGGCCTTGATCGTGACAGCCCTCTTGGTTTTCGCCCTCGCCTACTCAGTCTTATTACGCGGGTACGTCGGTTCTGCTTACATCACGCTCCTACTTACTTACGTTGTCGCCGTCACCACTCCGCAACCTGTCGACACTTTGCCATCGGCCCTCATCTGCTACGCGGCAGGTTCACTGATTGCAGCGATCTCGGCCATCGTCTTGTGGCCGAGCTACCAAACTTCCGACATCTGCAAAGCGGTCAGCAAAGCTCTCATTGCTTCTGCTGCTGTAGTCGCCGGATCCAAACCATTGGATCCCAAAGCCACCGATGATCAAACAGCATCAAAGATGCGCGAACTGGTCGCGGCGACAACCAAGGTGTCGGAGACTCACGACGGCAAGCTTGAGCGGCCGGGCAACGCCACCTCCCGGGATCGTGGTCTTGTTCAGCTAGTTGATGACGTCACTCGTCTGCGAATCGCTCTGCGCTGGCCGAGCGACAAAACGCAGACGGCGACCCCAGCAGACCTCGAGATGTTGCACGAAGTTCACGATGCGCTGGATGCCTGCGGTAAAGCGATAGTCGGTCAAGGCCCTGCTCCTGTGATTGATGGACTTGTCAAAGCTCACAATCAACATGCAGAGCAACTCCCGGTGATAGCTAGCAAACAATTGGAAGCTGGACAGATCGACGAACTCAAAAAGTTCTTGGATGCCAGTTTCTACTACCGGATCGCTACATTTTTAACTGCCATGATCGTGCGCCATACTCGGTTAGCGCTTGGTGAGAAAGTCGACACGACTAATAGCGAAATCGCGCACGATCCCAACGTTCAAACAATCTCAATGATCGAATCCACGGCCAGCCCAACCCGGATGCTGCGCTCTAACTTCACTCCCAAGTCCCCGTGGTTTAGGCGTGCGATTCAATCGGCGACAACAGTGACCCTGGCGGTTGCGATCACCCAAATCTTCCATCTCACCCAGGGATTCTGGGTGGTGCTGGGAACCGTGGCAGCACTGCAGCTCGATGCTCAGTCCTCGCGCAAGAACGCATGGGGTGCAGCCTTGGGTACGATCATCGGTTTCGTTATCTGTGTCCTCTTGCTAGTGACCATCGGTGGCAATATGACTGCCTTGATCATTTTGCTGCCGTTCGTGGCATTTATTGCGACCTGGTATCCAGCTGGCAAATACGTGATGGTCGCCAAACAAGCTGGCTTTACCGTTTGGTTCATCATGTTGGTTTCATTGGCTTCAGGCGGTCTGTCCATCAAGATAGACGAACTCAGACTCCAAGACGTGGGCATTGGTTTGTTGTGCAGTCTCGTGGTGACGGCCATCATGTGGCCCAGTGGTGTTGCAGCTCAAGTGCAAACCATCTTGGACAAGTCTGTAAATACGACCGCGGACTATTTCGCCGCTGCCTATAAGTATCTCACGTCGGCTTTGCAGGAGTCAGACAACGCTGAGGTACACCAGGCTGCACACGACGCATTTGAAGCCAAGATCCGGGCCGATGATGTGTTCGATATGGCTATTACTCAGGGTGGCGCGACTAAAGTCGATGCGACTGCCTGGTCCTCGGTCGCCAACTCAATCGATCACGTATTCGTGGCGGCTTCTATGGTGCGCACGATGCCACAGTTTGGCCTTGCCCCGATTCCTGATTCCCAGGTTGCTTCAGCCACCCGTACCGAAGCGGCGGACGTTGCGCACCACTACGCGCGCACGATCGATGCCGATTACCAAGCGATCCAGGACAAAGAAGCGAAAGCAGCTAGAAAGCCAACGGTGGATCCAAAGGTCGTAACGCCTCGAGCCGAGGCGGGCGATGACTTATCTGCAGCTACAGAACTCATCGACAGCACTATTGGTGGGTGGAGTGGCAAGTCGGGCAATCTCGACTTCGAGGTGGATTCGCACAAGTTCTCGCAGTCATATGGTCAGAGTGCTGTCACGATGGTGTGGGCGCAAGACTGGCTCATGTACTTCCATTGGATGGCAGCTCAAACTGAAGCGGATGCCACCACGGGCCTCAAAACAATCCAGTCTCAGATCGATGCGGCCAAAGCCTCGAAAGCTAAAAAGGTCAAACCTTAGAAGCCGCCGTCGTCCTGAGCCATGTCGACGAAGCGCGAGTAGTGGCCTTGGAACGCAACCGTGATCGTTGCCGTCGGTCCGTTACGGTGCTTAGCCACGATGATGTCGGCCTCGCCTGGCCTTGATTCATGGTCGTAGGCGTCTTCGCGGTGAAGCAACATGACCATGTCAGCGTCCTGTTCGAGCGAACCCGATTCACGAAGGTCGGCAAGCATTGGCTTCTTGTCGTTGCGCTGCTCGGCGCCACGGTTGAGCTGGCTGATCGCGATCACGGGAACTTCGAGTTCCTTGGCCAGTAGCTTGAGGGATCGGGAGAATTCGCTGACCTCTTGTTGGCGAGACTCGACACGCTTGCCACTTGTCATGAGCTGCATATAGTCGATGACCACCAGCTTGAGATCGTGTTGCTGTTTGAGGCGACGGCATTTAGCACGGATCTCCATCATGGTGAGGTTAGGAGAGTCGTCAATATAGAGCGGCGCCTTGCTCATAGCTTCGCGCTTGGCCGCGATTCGAGCCCAGTCAGCGTCTTGCATGCCACCACCGCGGATCTTGCCCAAGTGAATCTGAGCCTCAGCGGAGAGCAAACGCATCAGAATCTCGTTGCGGCTCATTTCGAGCGAGAAGATTGCACTGGTCATACCGTGCTTGATGCTCGCATTGCGGGCAATATCAAGACCCGAGGTCGACTTACCCATGGCAGGCCTGGCAGCGATAATCACCATCTGGCCCGGGTGTAGGCCGTTGGTCAATTTGTCGAGTTCGGTATAGCCAGTCGGAACACCCACCAACTGGCCGTCACGACTTTGGATCGTCTCAATCTCGGTAAGCGCACCCTCGATGATCGACTCGATGACTTGGTAATCCTCAGAGCTGTTGTTACCGGCAACGTCATAGATTTCGGCCTGGGCTTGATCAACTAGCCGATCGACATCTCCCTCGGCGTCATAACCAGACTGCGCGATCCTCGTTCCCGCAGTGACGAGCCGGCGAAGAGTCGCTTGCTCGCTGACGATCCGAGAGTAGTAACCGGCGTTGGAGGCAACCGGAACGCTGGCGGTTAGCGTGTGCAAATAAGGGGCGCCGCCAATGCGCAGCAGATCGCCCGATTTTGCCAAGTGGTCAGCCACGGTGACAGCATCGGCAGGTTCACCACGACCATAGAGATCGAGGATTGCTTCGTACACTGTCTCGTGGGCTGGCTTATAGAAATCAGTTCCGCGAAGGGTCTCCACGACATCGGCGATTGCGTCCTTGCTCAACAGCATGGCACCGAGGACGCACTGCTCGGCTGCGATGTCCTGGGGCGGGGTTCGCTCCACTGATGGACGGTCCGAATCACTACGCGGAGCCTCACCGCCAGGGGCGTATGAAGGGGCCGGGAACGATTCGGAAATACTCATAAGACTTGTCTATATCGGAGGTCAGACATTCGTCTGGCGAATTACAGATAAACGAGGCCATAAACAGTGGCTACCGACTAGTACCTGTGAATCATTTAGTGGAAAGCCTGTGAATATCTCTCAAATCTGTGGTTATTGCCATGTGTATAGCCTGTGGATAGTGCGACCTATCTGCTGTTAATAGGCCTCTGACCTGCGAAAATACTTTCCCAAACCTGTTGATAAAAGAAAGTTACCCACGTCACGACTCAGGCCACGAACATTCTTAGGTCGCGCCCTAATGAACCCAACTTCCGAATGCGCTGACAATTTTCTTCTTCTTTTTAGGCTTTGCCGAAGGATCCATATTTGCAGCTGAATCTTCGCCCTCACCGCCAACTACATTTTCGGCTTCGTCGTTGCTCAACACATGCTCATCATCGAGGTTGCTGTCCGCCTCACTCGACTGACCATCCTGCTCATTGCGTTCCATCGGATTCTCCTCGTTTAGGTACCTAAATACTTCCCTTTCATGATTCCCGTCGCCACTCGACGTAAACCCCTTGACGCAGCGCAATCGATTGCGCAATACACTCGCACCCATGGTCACCATCTACACAGTCTGCCTGGGAAACATCTGCCGCTCACCTATCGCCGAAGCGGTGCTCCGGCAACAATTGGATGGGGCCGGGCTTGGAGACCAAGTCGAGGTCCAATCAGCCGGAACAGCTGGGTACCACGTAGGTGAAGATGCCGACCGACGCACCAACCGAGTGCTAGCCGACCACGGCTACGAGCTCAACCACAGCGCGCAGAAGTTCAGCGCACAAATGCTGCGCAATGCGGACCTAGTCCTAGTGATGGACTCCAGTAACTACGACGATGTCAAGCGATTGGCCTCGCTCACCGAATCAACGACAGCACTGTCCAACGAGGATAAGATCAAAATGTTCCGCTCGTTCGAACCCGACTCATCTGATTCGATTGCCGGCGACCTAGAAGTCCCCGACCCTTGGTACGGCAACATGTCCGACTTCGAACACGTACTAGCCATATGCGAGTCCTCCACCCCAGGCGTGGTCGACTACGTACGCACGACCCTGCTCAGCTAAGCCAAGGAGCTACTCACCCAAACGAGAAGCGGGCTGCGAAAAGTCCCCTAAGAAAAACGCAAGTAGTTCCCGTTTTTCGTGGGGAGCTTTTCACAGCCCGCTTCAGTCGTTCAGATTAAGTAGTCCAGATTAAGCAGGCACCACGTCGACAGCAGCGCTAACCGCTACCTCAGGGTGGAGGCGAATCGACACCTTGTGCGAGCCAACAGTCTTGATTGGCTTCGACAGGGTGATCGAACGCTTCTCGACGAGTGGTCCACCGGCGGAGCGAATCGCACCAGCGATATCGGCAACCGTGACTGAACCGAACAGCTTGCCCTGCTCGCCTGCGCGAACTGGAAGCTTGATGTCGAGCGCCTCGATCTGCTGCTTGACTTCGTTAGCATGCTCGAGACCACGGATCTCGCGGGCCTCACGGGCACGCTTGATCTGAGTGATCTGCTTCTCTGCACCCTTGGTCCACGCAATGGCAACACCATTGGGGAGCAAGTAGTTACGGCCGTAGCCGTCCTTGACATCGACAATGTCGCCGGCTGCGCCGAGACCGTCTACTTCTTGAGTCAGAATGAGTTTCATATCAGTTCCGCCTTACCGTGGGCTCGACGTGTAGGGCAGCAGAGCAACTTCGCGGGCGTTCTTGACCGCCATAGCGATGTCGCGCTGGTGCTGCACGCAGTTACCGGTTACCCGACGGGCACGAATCTTGCCGCGATCCGAGATGTACTTACGTAGCAGCCCGGTGTCTTTGTAATCGATAGTTGGTGCGCCTTCTTTGCAGAACGAGCACGGCTTCATCTTGATGGGCCGTGGTGGAACTTTAGTCTTTTGTGCCATTTCTTGATTCTCCGTAAATGATCTTTATCGAATGAGTGTGAGGAGCGCTATGCCCCTGCACCTCTGTTTGGTCTTAGAAAGGTGGCTCGTCAGAACCGACTGCAGGCGGGCTTGCCCACGGGTCATCGTTAGGAACTGCGCGACCGTTGCCGCCGCCAGCATTTCCTCCACCGCCGAAGCCTCCGCCTCCGCCGCCACGGTTAACCTTGGTGACAGTTGCAGTTGACCACTGAAGCGACGGGCCGACATCTTCGACGTCAACCTCGAACACAGTGCGCTTCTCACCCTGCTGAGTCTCGTACGAACGCTGCTTGAGACGTCCGGTCACGATCACACGGGTGCCCTTAGTAAGCGACTCCGCGACATTCTCAGCGTATTGACGCCAGATCGAGCAACGCAAGAATGTTGCGTCTCCGTCTTTCCATTCGCCGCTTTCACGGTCACGAACTCGCGAGTTCGAAGCCACGGTGAAGTTCGCAACAGCGTCACCACTTGAGGTGAAACGCAGTTCAGGATCATCAGTGAGTGCACCGACGATAGTGATGAGTGGTAATCCAGCCATGAGGATTCCTTTCGATACAGGTAGTTAGCGACTAGTAACTAAAACTAGGCAGCTTCGGGACGAATAACTTTGGTCCGCAGGACTACCTCGTTCAGCGAAAGCTGACGATCAAGCTCTGCAACCGTCTCTGGTTTGCAGGTCAGATCAACAACGGCGTAGATGCCATCGCTCTTCTTCTGAATCTCATATGCCAAACGGCGACGACCCCAGATATCTACATTGTCGACAGTTCCTTCATCGTTGCGAACAACGTTCAGGTAGGTCTCAAGACTCGGAGCGACAGTTCGCTCTTCTAGGTCGGGATCAAGAATGATCATTACTTCATATTTACGCATAAATCAGACCACCTCCTCTGGACTAATGGCCCCGGTCGGTCCGGGGCAGAAGGTCTTAATAGCGTTCTACCAGAATAACTCACTGGTTATTAGCTGACAAGGTCGGATTTGAAAAGAGCTCCTGTGGCTGTTGGCTATTAGCCAGGCGTCAGAAACTCGCGTCAGTTCCGTCTTGAGCAGTCAACACTGAACCAGACCAGGCAACCATCAGCCGGAACATGGGCCTAGAGGGAAGTTTGCGGAGGCTCTAGGACGAAGCTTGCAAAATTACGCCGAATTGCATAGTTAAAATAAGCCAAATTGCATAATCTTTAGACACTAAATTGCATAATTTAATCTAGCCAAATTGCATAATTTGAGTTAGATTACCTCCATGAGTAGCTACATTCCTCGGTTATTGGACACGACTCTCCAGGACCGACTCCAATGGGTAGGAGCTGTAGTGATCGACGGCCCTAAAGCAGTCGGAAAAACAGAAACAGGAAAGCAGCTGGCCTCGAGTGCCGTCTACCTCGAAACTGATCAAACACAACGTCAACTCGCACTGGCCGATCCACAGTTAGTGTTAGAAGGACCAACACCACGGCTCCTCGATGAATGGCAAACCGTTCCCTCATTGTGGAACCAAGTGCGACACGTTGTTGACTCACGTCAGCAAAAAGGTCAGTTCATCCTTACCGGTTCAGCTTCTCCTTCTGACGACATCACTCGCCATACCGGCACTGGACGATTCGCACGGCTTCGTATGCACCCACTTACATTGCAAGAAACTCAACATTCCTCCGGTGAGGTTTCTCTGAAAGATGTGCTTGATGGGACCCCACCACGAAGCGTGGATTCCTCTCCAAATCTGACCGATATCGTGGAACGGATGATCATTGGTGGATGGCCGATGAGCCACAACCTTTCAACCGAAAACGCCGGACAATACGCGAAAGAATATCTGAAGCAAATTGCTCGACTTGATATCGCTGGTTTTGATGGCTCACACCACAACCCCACTAAAGTGTTGTCGCTACTTACCTCTCTAGCGCGCAACACAGCAACCGAAGCTTCCATCTCGACCTTAGCCGCCGATGCAGGTGGATCAAGTGGACCACTTCATAGAACTACTGTCGACTCGTATCTAAACTCATTGGAACGCGTTTACATTCTAGAAATTCAAAAGGCATGGAGCCCAAAGCTACGTTCACGAACCCCGCTACGAGAAGCACCAAAACGGCATCTAGTCGACACCTCATTAGTTGCCGCTGCTCTTGGGATCCGATCCCCACAACAGCTCCTGGGAGACCCTGAAACACTAGGGCTTCTTTTCGAGTCACTCGCAGTTCAACAGCTGCGAGCCTTTGCCGACCTAATGGATGCGGAGGTCTTTCATTTTCGAGCAAAAAATGGTCTAGAAGTAGACGCCATTGTCGAGCGGCCTGATGGGGCTTGGGCTGCTTTCGAAATTAAACTAGGACCGGGACTAATTGATGATGCTGCCGCTAACCTCAAGAAATTTGACCAAGCGCTGGATCAACGAGGCAAGCCATACTCATTACTTGCCGTCATAGTTCCGACTGGCCCCAGCTACATGCGTCCTGATGGCATTGGCGTCATTTCGCTCACTACTCTCGGAAACTGAGATAGGGACAAAACCCGTGTATTCCCACTCAAGAGTTTTTTAGGAGCGCTATGTCCTCGGCGATTCCCGTTGACGGGGTTTCGCAGATCACCGGGGCGCCTGCGCGGCGGATCGCCTCGACCAACGCATCAGTTTGGATTGTGCCGTCACCGAAGTTGGCGTGACGGTCACGGCCCGAGTCGAAGTCACCTTGGGAGTCGTTGGCATGTACCAAGTCGATCCGACCCGTGATCGCCATGAGCTGGTCGGCCGCATCTGGCATATCGATACCGCCAGCCCAAGCGTGACAAGTGTCAAAGCAGAACCCAGCCTCCGGATTGTCGATCGCCGCCCACAGCTTGTCGATCGCCTCCAGCCGCCTGGCCATCGCATGCTGCCCACCAGCCGTGTTCTCGATCAAAACCGGCACCTTGGCATCCAACTGATCAAAGGCCTTACGCCAATTCACGAACCCAACATCAGGATCATCATCCTTAGTGACGTGACCTCCGTGCACGATGACGCCAGCCGCCCCAATCTCGGCGGCAGCATCCACATGGCGTTGCAGTAACTTGCGCGACGGGATCCGGATCCGATTGTTCGGACTCGCCACATTGATCACATAAGGTGCGTGCACGTAGACCTGGAGACCAGCATCCTCAATGGCCTGACGCAGTGCCGCCTCAGGCGACTCGGCACCTGGAACCAATGCCTGATCAAACTCGACCACCGGTCCCTTCCACGACTGACCGTCGCCCAAGAAGATCTGAATAGCCTCGGCACCAATCGCCTGCGCCTGATTTACCGGATCAGCCGCATCGACATGACCTCCGATTAGTGGGCTGCCATTTTTCGAGCTACTGCCTGCTGAACTGCTGGGTGTCATAAGCCCAATCTAGTCGCCTGGTCGTAGTCTTGGATAGTGCCACTCGACGTTCGGATCATCAGTCCAGAGACTCATCGCGAGTTCGTCTCTCACACCCCAGCCCTCGGGCTCGATGTGTCGTTCCTGCAGATCCCCGAATGGGCGGGTGCAAAATCCGAGTGGGGCAATATGTCAATCGGATGGTTCGACGGCGATACCCAAGTAGGAGCCGGTTTGGTGCTCTCGCGCAAGGTTCCCAAATCGCGTCTGTGGCTCGCTTATTTGCCAGAAGGCCCAGTCGTCGATTGGGCCAAATACCCGGTCGCTGAGATCGTGCAGCCGATGCTCGATCTGCTCAAAGGCCAAGGTGCCTTCATGGTCAAGATGGGGCCAACGATTCCGGTTCGATCATGGGAAGCTAAAAACCTCAAGGACGCGATCGCAGCCGCCAAGAGCGAGCATGTCGCACCGATCCACTCGCTACGCCTGCGCGACGTGAAGGCCGACAACGAATTCGAAGTTGGCCAGTCCGTTATCGCCCAACTCAAAGCCTTCGGATTTACCCAACAACCCGATACCGGTGCTGGCTTTGGTGACGTTCAACCCCGTTACGTGTTCCAAGTTCCACTCGAAGGCCGTACCCAGGACGAGATCTTCGCCGGATTCAACCAACTGTGGCGCCGCAACATCCGCAAGGCCGACAAGCTGGGGGTCGAGATCGTTGACGGCACTCGCGAGGACTTAGCCGAGTTCCACCCTCTATATGTAGAGACTGCCGAGCGTGATGGGTTCGTCCCGCGTGGACTCGAATACTTCGAACAGATGTGGGATTCGCTCAACGAATTTGATGCCCGGACTATGCGGCTCTACATAGCCCGCCACGAGGGCAAAGCTCTGGCAGCCACAACGACTGTCCAAGTCGGCCCACACAGTTGGTACTCATACGGTGCCTCGGCTAATGCCGGCCGCGAGGTCAAACCATCGAATGCGATCCAATGGCGAATGATCACTGATGCACTCGACAATGGCGCCACTGTCTACGACCTACGCGGAATCAGCGACACCCTCGACGAGAGTGACCCGCTATTCGGTTTGATTCGATTCAAGCTGGGCACCGGCGGCACCGCAGTCGAATATGTGGGCGAGTGGGACTACGCGCTTCGTCCTGGCGTGGCCAAAGCATTTGACCTCTATATGCGTCGCCGCGAAATCGCTGCCAATGTCAAGGGCATGTTCGGCAAGGGCCGCAAAGGCGAGGAGGCAGCCTAATGACTTTTACTTTGCGAGTTGACGGACCGCGTTGGCGGGCCAATGTCGACAACGTTACCGCCGAAGTGCGCAGCGCCATCAAGACTCCGTCAAAAGGCGAACCGACAACCGATGCGCAGGGTTCGGGTGACATTGTGCCGGTCGCCAAAGGCAATGGATACGGACTTGGTGTCGCCAATTTGGCGCGTGAAGCCGAACGCATTGGTGTCAGCCGGATGGCCGTGGGCACACCCTACGAAGCGGCTGCCGCAGGACGATTCTTCAGCGGTCAGATCCTTGTCATGCAACCGTGGGACGCTCGCGATGTCGTGGCCGAAGCCATGTGGGACTACATCGACAGCGGGCAAGCCGGCGAGGGCCTACGCAATCGGATTATCCGCACCGTGGCCAGCGTCGAGGCACTGCACGAACTCGCGACCGGTGTAGTCAACACACATGATGAAGCCCCCAAAGTGGTTATCGAAGGCTTGACCTCGATGCGACGCTTTGGTCTCGCCGAGCCAGACTTGGACGCCCTGCTTGCCGACAATGTGATCCGCCAAGCTCTGCGCGAACGCAGGATCGAGCTGTACGGTCTCGCGCTCCACTTGCCGATCGCCCAACCCAAAGCTCCCCACGTCGAGACGCTTGAATCGAACTGGCACGACGATTCGCCGATCATCCAACCCGAGAAAGGCGCGAGTGCTCGCGTGCGCGAAGCCTGGTCGTGGTCACTCACATGGCTGCGTGCGGTCGGCCAACTCGAGGATGCAGGATGCCAACTCACTTCTGACGCGGTAGCTATGTGGGTCTCACACCTTGATGATCAAGAACTTAAACAGCTGCGGCGGGCACTGCCCAATATTCCAGTTTTCGTTCGTATGGGAACCCGACTATGGCTCGGAGATGCGGAGTCACTCTCAGCCAAAGGAACAATCTTGGCGGTACACGAAACATCCAAAGGTCGCGCTGTTGGCTACCGTCAGCGCGGAGTGCCCAAGGCTGGTTTGCTTATCGTCGTGGGTGGCGGAACTTCGCACGGAGTTGCGCTTGAGGCACCTACCCCAGCTGCCTCATTGCGTCAGCGCGCAGTGTCGGTAGGCACAGGTGCGCTCGAGTCTCTCGGTCGGGCCAGGTCGCCGTTCGTGTGGGGCGGTAAGCATCGCTGGTTTGTTGAGCCCCCGCATATGCAGGTGTCGCTGATCTGGGTGGCTGAAGAAGACGTTCGGGCAACGGTCGGACAAGGTGGCCGTGTGCCCCAAGTCGGTGACGAACTCGAATGCCGAGTGCGTCATACGACCGCCGCGTTCGACCAGATCATCGGCCTCGACTAATAGGTTGCGATTCATGTCAGAGCAGTCGACAACTGAGGAACACGTCCAGGAGACGGTGACCCCTGCAGCGCAGCCCTCGACGGTCGCACCAACTCAAGACGACCCGTTCGTCGCTGGATCGTCCGAGCGGATCGGTGGCCCACTAACTCGTCGCTGGTTGCCCCACTCGGAGGCACCGATCGGCTGGTGGAACCCGATCCGGGCGCTGATCGCGATCGGTGCGGTGACGTATCTCATTGGGATCTTCCAGAAGGTGCCGTGCATCGCCTCCAGTTGGGCAAGCCCTGATCGTTACCTCACAATGTGTTACTCGGATATTCCACCGCTCTATGCCCTGCGCGGGTTCTCCAGTGGAGTGTTCCCGTACATCAGCGACCCGCTTCCCGGACAGGAACAACTTGAGTACCCGGTGCTCACCGGTATGTTCATGCAAATCGGCAGCTGGCTGACTCCCGTCTTTGGTAACGGTGGCCAAGGATTCTTCACCGCCAACGTGATCATGTTGTTCGTCTGCTTCGTGGTGGCGATTGTCGCCACAGCCAAAACAGTGCCGACCAGGCCGTGGGATGCAGCGCTCCTTGCAGCAGCACCTTGTGTCGCACTCAACGCAACGATCAACTGGGACATGCTGGCCATCGCCCTAACCACTGTAGCGATGCTGCTTTGGGCCAGGCGAAACCCGGTAGCTGCAGGCATCTTCTTGGGGTTAGCCGCAGCAGCCAAGTTCTACCCGTTCTTGCTCTTTGGGCCGATCCTGGTCGTGTGTTGGCGAACCAAAAACATGAAGGCATTTTGGCAGTCGCTGGCCGGCGGAATCGGTGCCTGGCTGGTGATCAACATTCCGTTCATGTTGATCAACTTCGAGGGTTGGTTTACGTTCTACTCGTTCAGCTCCGAGCGCGGCCAAGACTTCGGCTCGGTCTGGATGATGCTGTCCACTATCGGCCTCAAGATCCCCGCCGATGCGCTCAACATTCTCGCCATGGGTTTGTTCTTGGTGCTTTGTTTAGGCATCGCGATCCTTGGCCTCAAAGCCCCCAAAACTCCGCGTCTGGCGCAGCTGGCATTCCTAGTTCTGGCTGCCTTCATCCTGACGAACAAGATCTACTCACCGCAGTTCGTGCTGTGGCTGATTCCACTCGCAGCGCTTGCCCGACCACGCTGGCGCGACTTCCTGATTTGGCAGGCCGGCGAAGTGTTCTACTTTGCCTCGATCTGGCTGTACCTCGCGTTCGTCGAAGGTGCCAAGGGCTTCAACGGCCAGTGGTACGCAGTAGGAATCTTTGTGCACCTAGCGGCGACGACCTACTTCTGCATCATGATCGTGCGGGACATCCTCAATCCGGAGCATGACCCTAAGAAGGCGACGGATGCTTCCGAAGCTGCGACTGGATCAGGGCCAGAGGGAGCTGAGGAATCTGCCAAACTAGAAGAAGCTGCGCTACGAGAAGAGCTGACGTACCGCGTTTAGTAAGTCAAACGGGGTACCGTCCGCATCACCGCGTCCAGGTACTGGCAACTGTCGGTTCTGTGGTGACTGACTTTGAGTTGGAGAACCAGTTGGTGAACCACTGGGGCTACCTGTCGGACTCTCGGTTGGTGAAGAAGTCGGTGGCTCGCTGGTCGGCTCGTACGGCTGCCAATCGTCGTTCGACATCCACGGAACTGGGTTGTAGTCACCTGGCCACTTCTCAGGCAAAGTGAATTCCTCTTCCGGGTCATTAGCAAGCGCCTGGCTCATATAGTTAGTCCAGATCGAAGCCGGGTAGCTACCACCTGCAATATGGCCAAGACCTAAGCTCGACAGAGACTCGGCATTCCCGTCCTTACCTTGCATCGATAGTGCAACAGCAGTCGAGAGATTCGGGGTGTAACCAGAGAACCAAGCTGAACGGTTGTTGTCAGTAGTTCCCGTCTTGCCTGCAGCAGGCTTGCCAAGACTTAGGGCACGAGTTCCGGTTCCGCTGTTGACCACCTGCTGCAGCGTGTAGTTCACCGTGTTGGCAACGTCGGTACTAAAAGCACGCGTTGGCGCAGGCGTGTACTCATACTCGGTTTTGTTGCCTGCGCGCGAGACCTTGAGCACTGAGGTCGGAGCGATCCGGTTGCCCTGATTGGCGAACGTCGCATACGCGCTGGCCATGTCTAGCGTTGTTGGCGAAGAGGTTCCCAAAGTCGTCTGTCCATCGGCAACCAATCCCACTGTGTTCTCGGGAAGACCCGCACGAATTGCCGACTGCATGACCGCCTTATGACCGACCTTGTCGCCGACCAACGCGAAAGCAGTGTTGACCGAACGCTCTGTCGCGGTCTCGAGTGAAACAGTTCCGTACGAGACGTTGTTCTCGTTATGCAGCCAGTGGCCACCTTGGTTGATCGGTGAATTGCCGTTCCACAAAGAGTTAAGTCCGATGTCATCTTCGAATGCAGCTGCCAAGGTGAACGTCTTGAAGGTCGAACCCGCCAACGCAATAGCTTGGTCCGCATTGGACAGCTGATTCTTGAGGTAATCGCGACCTCCGTACAGCGCCTTGATCTCACCGGTCGAAGGCTCCACAGAACTCAGACCGATCCGCAAACCGTTGCTCTGATCCAGACCAGAGTTCTCGACTGCTTCCACTGCCGCCCGCTGTTTGTCGCGATCGAATGTCGACACGATGTGGAAGCCACCTAGGTTGATCTGCTCCTCGGTATAGCCGAGCGTCAACATTTGGCGGCGAACGGAATCAAGTAGGTAACCGTTCGTGCCCTTATAAGCGTTCTTTGCCTTCTTATAAGGCTTGAATTCGGGCATACGAATCTTGTTTCGTTGCGCCTGAGTAATCCAACCCTCTTTGAGCATGCCGTCTGCGACATAGTCCATACGAGCTCTAAGTGCCTCGGGGTTCTTCTCAGGGTCCAGGTTCGTCGGCTGCTGGATGATCGCCGCTAGCGCCACAGATTGATTCAAATTCAGCTTGCTAGACGGCCGCCCAAAATAAGCCTGCGAAGCAGACTCAATGCCATAGGCACCGCGGCCAAAGTAGATCGTGTTGAGGTAGTTGCTGAGAATGTCCTCTTTGGATTCGGTGAAGTCCAACTTGATGGACAAGATGATCTCGCGTACTTTTCGGACGATGGACTGCTCTTGAGACAAGAAAGCGTTGCGCGCGTACTGCTGGGTAATCGTAGATGCGCCTCCAGCACCCGCTTCTCCACGCAATTGACCCCAGGTCGCACGACCCAGCGCCATTGGATCGAATCCTCCATGCTTGAAGTAGTCACGGTCTTCTGCCGCGAGTACTGCATGTTGAGTTACGAGCGGCACATCGCTCAGCGGAACACTCACACGGTTGGATTCGCCGATCCGACCCATCTCAGTGTGACCATCGTTCCAATAGACGATGTTTTGTTCGGCTCGGGCAACTTCGTTCGGCTCTGGAATCGGAGTGAAGATCACCGCCAAAGCAACGAGTCCAAAGACAGCGATAATGCAAAAACCGACCAAGCCAATGAAAAGCTTGAACGAAGGGACCCATCTTGAGAACCCCGTCTTGCCCTTACGCGGATAGTCGATCACGAATCGATCCTAAACTGCTTGCTTCCCAATGACTATGACCTAGCCATGAACTACTCAATTATGTCTCGCGGTGTCGCAAGTGCTGGTCGCGGAACTCCATCACCTAAAACATAGCTCTTAACTAGGTGGTTCCAACCGCAATCAATACACACCTCCACGATGTACACCCGAAACTCCCCGTGCTGCGTTGCCATCTCGTGCAGCTCTGACTCCGTCTTGAGCCGGCCCGAATAGGCACCAAGCTCGTCACCGTAGACATAGTTGAGGTGCTTGAGCGACTCTTCTTCTTTGCACCATGGGCAGGGCATCCCCGCCTCAAGCCCGTGGTTTTTGGCTGCCCGCAACAGGTGCGGATGCGGATCCAAGTGATCGCTCGCCCCAGTAGCGGCCATAACTAGCGAGCCAAGGGCCGCGCGTCTGGTGAGAGTGTGGTCGACAATGCGGCGCGGAGCATACGGATTAGCGACCGATTCTGGTTCACGTAGCTCGGGGCGTTCACGCTTTGGCTTGCCCGGCAAGCCGGGCGTTTTGGTGCCCTTGATGCTTGGGGTGCCCCGTCCAGATGCCATCAATCAAGAATACGCGCCAGCGGGGCAGTTGGTCATATGAACTGGGTCACAAAGGGTGAGTTCCCTGTTGCCTTGGCAAATCATGATGTATCGTTGTGATGTATCGGTTCGATATATCAAGTCGAAACAGTAGAAGTAGAAAGAGACACTAATGGCCAAGCAATCCGGCGGTAAAAGCGGGGTCTTGGAGTTTGCTGTCTTGGGTCTTCTGCACGATTCACCCATGCACGGTTACGAGCTGCGCAAACAGCTCAATAGCGTGCTCGGTAGCTTCCGCGCCATCTCCTACGGGTCGCTCTACCCCTGTCTCAAGCGCATGCTTGGTCAAGGAATGATCCGTGAAATGGGTCCGGCAGACGCAGGTGCCCCGGCATTGTCCGGGCGCCGCTCCAAAATCGTCTACCAACTCACAGCAGACGGCAAAGAACGCTTCGAGTCACTCTTGGCTGAAACCGGCCCGGAGACATGGGACGACGAACGGTTCGATGTGCACTTTGCGTTCTTCTCGCAAACCGATAGCGACGTGAGGGTCAGAATCCTTCAAGGTCGCCGGTCACGTATGGAAGAACGTTTGGCTTCGCTCAAGGGCGCAGCCTCCAAAGGCGCTGAGAAGGTCGATGGTTATACCGCAGAACTTGCACGCCACGGCCTCGATAGCACCGAACGCGAAGTTCGTTGGCTCACCGAGCTGATCGAGCAGGAACAACTAGGTGGCAAGAAAGTCGGCAACAAAGCTGGCTGATCTCTAAGCAGAAAACTTAAATCAACAAACTTCACACACCTAAAGAATCTTCGATTCTGAAAATGAAAGGCAAGAAAAATGGGAAACATCCGCGTAGCAGTTGTCGGTGTCGGTAACTGCGCATCGTCACTGATCCAAGGCGTTGAGTACTACAAGAACGCTGACGCTAATGATCGCGTTCCGGGACTTATGCACGTCCAGTTCGGCGAATACCACATTGGCGACATCGAATTCGTCGCTGCTTTCGACGTCGACGCCAAAAAGGTCGGCCAAGACCTCGCACATGCGATCACGGCCAGCGAGAACAACACGATCAAGATCGCGGACGTTCCTCCGACCGGTGTGACAGTACAGCGTGGCCACACCCTCGACGGTCTAGGCAAGTACTACCGCGAGATGGTCGAAGAGTCCGAACAGAGCCCAGTCGACGTAGTCGCAGCCCTCAAGGAAGCCGAAGTTGACGTTCTCGTGTGCTACCTCCCAGTAGGTTCCGAAGAGGCAGCCAAGTTCTATGCGCAGTGCGCGATCGACGCTGGCGTTGCGTTCGTCAACGCACTGCCCGTGTTCATCGCAGGTACTCCCGAATGGGCGCAGAAGTTCGAAGACGCTGGCGTTCCGATCGTCGGCGACGACATCAAGAGCCAAATCGGTGCCACCATCACCCACCGCGTGCTCGCCAAACTGTTCGAAGATCGCGGCGTGACCGTCGACCGTACCTACCAGCTCAACGTAGGCGGCAACATGGACTTCATGAACATGCTCGAGCGTGAGCGCCTAGAGTCCAAGAAGATCTCGAAAACCCAGTCGGTTACTTCACAGCTACAAGAAGAGATCGCGGACCGCAACGTCCACATCGGACCGTCCGACTATGTCGCCTGGCTCGATGACCGCAAATGGGCGTTCATTCGCCTCGAAGGTCGCAACTTCGGTGACATCCCATTGAGCCTTGAGTACAAGCTCGAGGTTTGGGACTCGCCCAACTCGGCCGGCATCATCATCGATGCCCTGCGCGCCGCCAAGATCGCCAAGGATCGCGGCATCGGTGGTCCAATCCTCAGCGCAAGCTCCTACTTCATGAAGAGCCCGCCGGTTCAATACACCGACGACGAGGCACGCGAAGCAGTCGAAGGATTTATCGCCGGAACGGTTGCACGCTAACCTAAATCTGTGAAAACAGCTGAATGGCGAGTAGTTCTAGGATCCAAAAGATTCCGGGAACTACTCGCTGTTCGTTTGGTTGGGCAATTTTGTGATGGGTTGTTTCAGGCGTCGCTTAGCTCGTTCATTTTGTTCTCGCCCGAGCGCCAATCCGATGCGCTGGGTATAGCCCTCGCCTTTGCTCTGATCTACATTCCCTACACTTTCGTCGGTCCGTTCGTTGGCGTTTTTCTTGATCGTTGGCGCCGACGCCAAGTGCTGCTCTACGGCAACATCATTCGCGGGCTGATCGTCGTCTACATCGCCTGGCTCACGAGCAACGGATCGTCTGGCATCGCGCTTGCAGTAGCAGTGTTGATTGCCTTGGGCATCAACCGATTTGTGCTCGCAGGTCTCTCGGCCTCACTGCCGCACACAGTCGACAAACGTGTGCTCGTCACGGCCAACGCCTACTCGCCCACGGCCGGAACAATCTTCGCCGCGATCGGTGGCGTGTTCGGATTTGCGCTCCTGCAAACTCTAGGTGGCGGTGACTCAGCCTCAACCACTTTGTTGATCGCCTGCGCCATGATCTTTGCGGCATCAGGTCTATTGGCCCTGCGGATGCCAAAGAACCTGCTCGGTCCCGACGACAGCGAACCACGAGACACCATAGGCAGCGTCGTACGGGGCCTCATAGATGGATCGAACGCCCTGACCAGTCACAAGCCCGCCTTTCGTGCCGTCACAGTGACTGCCCTGCACCGAGTAGCCCTCGGTGCCGCGACACTGACCGGCATCATGATCATCCGCAATACCCTGTCGCCCGATAACGCCACGCAAGCGGTGAGTCTGACCGGACTTGTACTGGCAGCCGCAGGCTTTGGAGCTTTGATCGGAGCTATCTGTTCGCCCCGGATGGTCAGGCGCATTGGCGCAGTCAAGTGGACGTCGATCGTGTTCATCGGCGCCGGAATTGTGACCGGCCTAGGGTTAGCGATCCATTCGCTTACCGCCCTCATGATCGGCGGCGCAGCGATCGGAATGGCTGGACAAGTGGCGAAGATTTGCGCCGATACCGCAGTTCAGAGTGACTTGACCGATGAATACCGCGGACGTGTATTCACCCTTTACGACATCGCCGTCAACCTTGGGCTCACAGCCGGTGTAGCCATAGTCGCGCTCACCTTGCCGGCTTCTGGTGTGAGCATCGTCGCCGCGATCGGCACCGGAGTCTTCCTCGTTGTAGTCGGCCTGATTTACAGCCGCAGCAAGGCGCAGCTGATACGCCAATAAGTACGTGACACTGAGGAAGCGCATTGTGTGCTCCTAGTGCAATAAGCTCCAAACATGTCAGAAGTTGAGGCACCAGAAGAGATCACGGCGGCAACCCCCGATCCGGTACCGGCAAAACGGAAGTTTCGGATCAGAGCCTTTTGCGCCGGACTCTGTCTCGTCTTAGGTGCGATCTTGCTTCCGGTTGGCATCATCGGCTTCTGGGGCAAGAACACGGTGACCAATCCGGAGACCTTCTCGACCGTGGTCAACGAGACTGTGTCGGATCCGATTGTGCAAGACGAAGTTGCCACTTGGGCCACCGACCAAATCGTGGGATACGTCCAAGAGTCGAACGTGCTCGACAACGCTCCGCAACTCAAAGCACTATTTAGCAAGTTCGGTTTTTCGTTAAAGCCGCTTGTCTACCCCTTTGTACTCAACCTGGTCCAAAGCACTAGCGGCCGTCAAGTATTAGCAACGATCATTACTCGCGCACAGACTGCCATACTCGACGTTCTAGAGGGAAATCCTCCTCCTGGCACAGTGGTACGCAACGGTGAAGTAGTCGTCGACTTCAACTCGTTGACCGATGCGATCAAAGCCGCGTTGGAGAAGCGTGGGATCGAGCTGCCTAAACAACTCACTAACAGCGACTCGTTCGAGCTACCTAAAGACTTGGCTGACAAGATTCCCGACAATGTTCGTGATCGCATCAATGGAGCGACCGACGGTGCGGTAGATCGCGCAAACGAATCACTCAACAGTGCAAGCGACCGCCTCAATGATGCCCAAGAAGGAGTGCAGCAAAAGGCGAGCGACTTCGAGAACCGACTCAACGCTGACCCCATCGTTCTCATGAACGAGAGCCAACTTAAACAAGCGCAAGCGATCTACGCACTCACTGTGCCGATCGCCACTTGGCTGATCGTGTTCGCCATCGCACTGTTCGCCGGAGCGATCGCACTGTCCACCAGACGCCTACGGATGACAATGATCTCAGGTGTGCTGTGGATCCTTGGCGGAATCGCGGTGTTCCTCGTCATATCGATCGGTCAAAACCAGTTCACCAATGCGTTTGAAGGCACTTTGTTCCAAAAGGGCAGCAACGTGTTCTATGAGCTACTGATCGGCAACCTGAGTAAAGGCGCATGGCTCGCTGTAATCGTCGGCATCATCATGGTTCTCGTGCCGATCTTTGTCAGATACCGCAACTCGGGGCCGTTCGCCAAGCCTGGCAGGAAGCCTGTGGCGGCGCCTGGCGAAATAGTCCAAGAAGAAGTCGAAATGACCGACACGGTAGTCGTAGCTAGCGACGGTTCTGAAGCGGAAGTTACGACTGAACAAGTCACCGAAACTGCTACTGACGAGCGGCCCACCACTCCTTGAGTTCGGCCTCGGCAACATCTGGTTCAACCGGACCTCGGTCTAGTCGGCGCTCCAACAAGAACTTGTACGCCTGACCGACCTCTCGTCCCTCGCTGATACCCAAGATCGCCATGATCTGCTCGCCGTTCAAATCCGGCCGGACAGCCTTAAGTTCTTCTTGCTCCTCAAGTTCGGCGATCCGTGCCTCGAGTGAATCGTAAGACGCTGCCAAGGCCGCAGCTTTGCGCTTATTGCGAGTAGTGCAATCAGCCCTGGTGAGCTTGTGTAGACGGGTGAGTTCATCGCCAGCGTCGCGTGCGTATCTACGCACGGCCGAGTCCGACCAAGTGCCGCCGGAGTACCCGTGAAACCGCAAGTGCAGCGCCACCAAATGCGAGACGCGGTCAATCGTGTCCTTCGGGTACCGGAGCTCGCGCATACGTTTGCGCACCATCTTTGCTCCGACTACCTCGTGATGATGAAATGACACCGAACCGCCAGACTCAAACTTGCGGGTCTTGGGCTTGCCGATGTCATGAAACAAAGCCGCCAACCGAAGCACGAGATCGGGTTCCATATGTGGTTCGTGCGACTGTTCCAAATCAATAGCCTGCTCCAGCACCTTGATCGAATGTTCGTACACATCCTTGTGATGATGGTGCTCGTCAATCTCAAGGGCTAGTGCTGGGATCTCTGGTGCAATGTAGTCAATAAGCCCAGTAGCAACCAGAATTTCGATACCTCGCCTAGGATTCTTACTCAAGATCAACTTGTCGAACTCGTCACGAATCCGCTCAGCAGACACAATCCCCAAGCGGTCACCCATCTCGCGCATCGCGAGCAAAACCTCAGGCGCCACCTCGAAATCCAACTGGGCTGCGAACCGGGCCGCACGGAGCATACGAAGCGGATCATCACCAAATGATTGCTCCGGGGTGCCCGGCGTACGCAGCACCCCAGCCATCAAATCGGGGATGCCGCCGCAAAAGTCCACAAACTCGATAGCCGGAACCTTGATGGCCATAGCGTTGATGGTGAAGTCACGCCGCTCAACATCTCCAGCCAAAGTGTCGCCATAGGCAACCTCGGGTTTGCGGGAATCCTGCCCATAGGACTCGGTCCGATAGGTCGTGATCTCGACCTGAAACCCGTCTTTGTTCCCGCCAATCGTGCCGAATCTGGCACCCACATCCCAAATGTCATCAGCCCAACCCGACACGAGCGGCTTGATTTGTTCGGGCCTGGCATCGGTGGTGAAATCCAAATCGTTGATTTCGCGTCCGAGCAGAAGGTCCCGAACCGTTCCACCTACAAGAGCGAGCTCGAATCCAGCGTCAGCAAACCTGTCACCAAGTTCGATCGCCAATGGCACTTGCGCTGCCAAAGCGTCTGGGGTGAGGCGTAGCGGACTTGGCGAGGCTACTTCGGAGGTCATAGGTAACCATTTTATCGGGCATACCGCATTGTGAATATGGGGCACAAGGCATTAACTGACTAGTCTTGACCTATGAGTACTGGCCGTGGCGATTTTTCTGAACCCGCAGCTGGTCCCTTCGATGGAACGGGCAAACGCCCAGTCCCCACAGACATTCGCCGACCCGAGGTCGTTGAAGCACAAGAAGAGACCAGTGCTGGCGGTCTTGTGCTGGATCGCTCCGGTAACGAGCTACGAGCCGCATTGATCGGAAAACTAGACCGACGCGGACGGCTTATGTGGTCTTTACCCAAAGGCCATATTGAACCTGGCGAAACTCGAGAAGACGCAGCCATTCGTGAGGTCCGCGAAGAGACAGGGCTTGAGGGCGAGATCCTGGCAGAACTCGGATCCGTCGATTATTCATTCGTCTCGAACGGCAAGCGGATCCACAAGACGGTTCATCACTTCCTCATTCAACGTGTAGGTGGCGAAATCAGCACCGAAGACGCCGAGGTAGCCGATGTAGAACTGGTGCCGATCTCGGAGCTCCAATCCCGGCTCGTGTACGCGGACGAACGTGGACTACTCACGCGCGTGGATGAACTCCTGGATCAATTGCCATGAAGTCCTATTCGCCTCTCAAGGTCTCAACCAACGCGCTCGCTTACCTAGTCGCCTTCTTTGTTGCCGCTTCGGTCCTAATAGCTGCCCCAGCTGCCCAGGCGGACGACCCAGTACAGCCTGAGACGAACCCCGGCATATCTGGCCTCGAGGTGGCAATCACCGCGCTGCGACCGCTTAATCCGCAACCCAAGCGAAACCTCGTCGTCTCTGGCGCAGTCACCAACCGGTCGGACAACCCGATAGACACCATTCAGGTGAACTTGAGTATTGGACAATCACCCGTCACTAGCGTGCAATCGGTAATTGATCTGGATTCGAACACTTCCATCGCCTCAACCAGAGCGTTACCTGGCGGCCAGGTAACCCAAAGCCTGGGCAGCTCCGGTGGCCTAGCACCAGGCGGTTCGACACCTTTCAAGTTCACCATCCCATTCAAAGAAATCGCATTGGGAAGTAGCGGGATCTATGCGCTCCAAGTCCAAGCATCAGATGTAAATGACTCCTCGCACTTCGGATTCACTCAGACTTTCTTGCCGTGGTACCCAAAAGATCGCGAATACAAACCGATCAACTTATTGGTGTACTGGCCGCTTGCAACGATCCCCAACAAGACCTCTACCAACTTGTTGATGACTGACCAGACTCCCGCTTCAGTCGACACGAACGGGCGACTAAACGGACTCATCAGTGTCCCCAATGCCAAAAACTCAGCAACCTGGGTCGTTGATCCTTCACTGATTCAAACCGTGGCCACGATAGCCAACGGTTACGAATACTTGAATGACCAGAACGAACAAATCAAAGGAACCCATAACGAAGCGGCAGCCAACTGGTTGGCACGGGCGAAACAAACCCTGAACGGTTCACGCGTTCTGGCCATGCCGTATGCACATTCGGACACAACTGCTTTGGTAGCGAACAACATGCGGAGCAACGCCGCTGGCGCAATTCGCAGTGCTGCCTCCACCTTGTCGACTGATTTAGGTACCGCAGTTACCCAATCTCTGACCTGGTTGCCCGAAGGCAGAATGTCCCCTGGAGCCATGAACTTCTCTTCGCGCGCAGGCTCCATGCTCGCCGTGGTGTCACGGAATGCGCTACTAGACAACGGATATTTTGATCGATCTCGTAATCCCATGACCAAGATCGAGACTGACCGGGATCTAGTTCCAGGAGTGGTTGCCGACCCGGACCTTTCGGCAGCGTTTGCCCAACAGGCAGACGAACCCGCAGACCAAGTTCGTCTACGCCAACGGATCTTCGCACTGATCGGTGCTTGGCCTGCTTCGCAAGAAGAGACTTCTATCGTGGTGGCTCCCCCCACTTTGTGGGCTCCCAATACTGCGGTACTGGATTCTGTACTCAAGACAGTCAACCAAGCCGAATGGGTCAAAGCCGCCTCTCAAGATGAGGTCATCGAAACACACTTGCCCGAACGCACCGATGCCTTACGTGAGCCGACAGTCGGCACCACTACTGGTCGTAGTACCGCAAACTACTTTCAAGTAATCGCCTCGGCACAAAGAAGTCTGCAGCCGTTCAACTCGGTTCTTAGCAATGGCGCCGAGTACACCAACCCGATGCAGTCTGCGCTGCTTCGGGCGGAGTCAACGGCTTGGCAAGGAAACCGTCGTAATGGTCGCGCTTTGCTCGAAACAATCAATCAGCAGATCAGCCAAGGCAAAGGAAAGTTGCGAGCAGTAGCTAGCGAAGTAGTTAGCGTCTCGGGTGACTCGGGCTCGATTCCGATCACACTGATCAACGACTTTGATCAACCCGCGACAATCAAGGTGCGGCTGGATGCCACACCATCCGTGCGCTTGGAATCCGATGTGGAATCAGAGTTCAAGATTCCGGCCAAACGCAAAACCAGTGTGGAAATTCCCGTCAAGGTCGTGGGCTCGGAGGACTTGCCAGTCAATATCCAATTGGTTGCACCAGACGGCTCCGATTGGGGTTCACCAGAGGAGATCTCGGTTCGCAGCTCGGCTTATGCACGAGCAGCGACCTGGGTTGTGATCGCCGCATTTGCATTGCTGGTGATCTTGCTGGCAATCAATTCGATTCGTCGACGCCGAGCAGACAAAGCCCCAACTCCCGAACAGCCTGAGCCCACCGACGATTCTGAGAACGTGCACCAGCTAGACAATTGGCGAGATCATAATGAGTGATCCAGTCTCGCCATCTGAAGGCGAAGTCGAACTTGATGTCGATGCGGAAGTAGACGACAACAAGGCGGTCATGAAATCGAGCGCAATCATGGCCGGAGGCACGATCATCTCCCGCATCACGGGTGTGGTTCGCGACATCGTGGTGGCCGCCGCGATCGGTTCGGCGATTGTTGCTGACGCGTACTACCTGGGCAACTCACTTCCCAACATCATCTACATTCTGGTGATCGGTGGAGCACTCAACGCGATCTTTGTTCCTCAACTGATTCGCCACATGAAGCACGATAAAGACGGCGGTGACGGCTATGCCCACCGACTGATCACCCTCGTGGGCATCATCTTGCTGCTGCTGGCAGTGGTGACCATTATCTTCGCTCCACAAATCGTCGACCTCTACGCGACCTCAGAGTTCGATGCGCAAGAACGCGAAGTAGCTATTGCCTTCACTCGGTTCTGTTTGCCACAGATCATGTTCTACGGGCTTTACACAATGTTCTCCCAAGTGCTCAATTCTCGAATGCACTTCGCAGCCCCTATGTTTGCCCCCATCATCAACAACCTCATTGTGATCGGTACCGCCATTGCGTTCATCGTCATGATGGTCGGAACGGTCACGGTAGCGAACATCACTCCCGGACAAATCACATTGCTCGGACTAGGTACGACGATTGGTGTAGTCGCCCAAGCTCTGGTGCTCGTGCCATTCATGATCAAAATGGGATACCGGTACCGGCCCAAGTTCGACTTCCGTGGCTACGGTCTGCGCAAGTCAGGCACCCTTGCCGGCTGGACAATCGGCCTCGTATTGGTCAACCAGATCGGGTTCCTCGTTATCACTCGCTTGGCTACTCACGCCAACGTGATCGCACAATCCATGGGCGACTTCTCTCAAGGCCTCGCGACCTACCAACGTGCTTTCCTCGTGTTCATGCTCCCGCATTCGGTGATCACCATCTCACTTGTTACAGCGTTACTTCCGCGCATGAGTCAGTCAGCTGCAGACGGCAAACTGGGCGAGGTTGCCGACAAGGTGTCTGGCGGTATGCGCGTGATCGCTTCGTTACTTGCTCCTTGCGCAGCTGTCATCGGATTCTTCGGTCCGGCACTTGGCACGATCTTCTTTGGCTTCGGCGCCAACGCAGGTGAACCAGCCGCCTACACCGGAATAGTGGTGTCGATGTTTGCGATTGGCCTGATCCCGTTCTCACTCTTCTACACCCTGTTGCGCGGTTGGTATGCCGTCGAAGACACCCGAACTCCGTTCCTCGTGACGGTTGGCTACAACATCGTGGCTATTCCGCTCACCATCTATCTGGCTGACATCGCGCCCGATAACTACAAAGTGGCAGCCTTGGCGTTGGCCTACGCACTTGCCTATTGGGTAGCCCTCGCGTTTACCTGGGTGTGGTTGCGAGTAAGGCTCGGTTCGCTCGACAGTCTGCGCACAATCTCCACACTTGTGCGGGCGATGGTCGCGGCATGTGCTGCTGCAGCAATCGGCGCGGCTGTGGCCATCTGGATAGTGGGCACTTCCCAAGGCGATAGCTTCTCGGTCGATGTACTGTCACACAGTTGGTGGAACGCATTCGCCACTTTGGTCATCGGCGGGATCGTCACTTTGGTCCTGTATTTGCTCTTCGCCAAAATCCTACGGATCAATGAAGTCCAAGAAGGACTCAATGCAGTAACTGGGCGACTTAAACGTGCGCGTAGTTGATCTGAACTAGTGCTTGGCAAAAGATTCCGCAAGCAGGCGCCAATACCGTATTCTTAACGGATGCCTCATTCGACGACTGATCACTCTGGCGAGCTTGATCAGCCCGAGAACGCCGAACACGTTCCGGTTATTCGTCATGGGCGATACCGACTCGACGACTTCATCGAACAAGACGCGCACGTAGAACGTTGGCGAGCTTACGATCAGCAGCTCAATCGCGTGGTGGGTATTCAGGTAGTTTCCCGCGAGCACCCACGCTTCGATGCGATTCACCGGGCTGCACACAGAGCAGGCGCCGTTGTGGATCGTCGAATAGTTCGCGTTATCGATGTCGTTCCTGACAAAGACGATTTGTGCATCGTTTCCGAATGGGTCGTCGGGCTTCCACTTGATGAGTTCATTCATTCGCCACTAAATCCGCAACATTCAGCCTCTCTAACTCAAAGCGTTATCGAAGCACTGATCTCACTTGGGCGAACGGACTTCAATCGTCGCGGATCTGCAAACGATTGGGGACACGGTCGGATCACCCCACAATCGGTGATCGTCAACCCCAACGGTGAAGTGCGTCTGCGTGGACACCTCGTGCAGGCGGCCATGTACGGCACTGTCCATGGCGCGAGCTACTCAGAAGAGGACATCGATTCGGTAGGCGCCGTACTCGAAGCTTGTTTGACTGCACGTTGGCCTGCGGATGTCGACTCCCATCTCGAACGTGCACCGTTCAACGGAACCGAGTACACCTTGCCAGGACAGTTGCGTGCATGGCTACCTGACTCGGTTGACCAGTTTGTGGCGCGTACTCGGATCGGGCCTAATCAGCACAAGCACCTGGGCGAGGTACGACTTGGCCTGCTGTCGATCAAACAGGAACTACCGGCAGACGATGACGGAACGTTGCCGCAAACTGTTGACGCTGGACACGATCGCACCAAGTGGCTCCGTCTTGGAATGGGTGTTGCCGCAAGCGTTGTCGCGATCGGATTACTAGGCATGGGTGCAGTGGCAGTTTTTCAATCCCCTGACACAGAGCTGGTTGCCAGTTCTGAAGTCGACAACAACGACTCCACCCCGTTTGAGAACTCCACACGACAATTCGCGAATACGGGTGGCGAAGGCACTCTGTCGGACCGAGAACTGCAGATAGTTGCTGCCTGGGGTTTTGGTGAGAAGCCTAAGAAACTAACGAGCTCCAAATCGGGTGCTCTCGTGCATGACAGCGACATCACAACAGGCTGGCGAACCAATTCCTACTCAAGCGCAAATCTCGGTGGCTCCAATACTGAAGGGCTTCTCATCGATTTGGGATCAACCCAGTCGGTGTCTGCTTTCGACTTCAATCTAATCGGCTCCGATTCTGACTTGATTATTTCGACAGGAACCAAAAACCAACTTCTCGCCGGTAAAGGTGCGCTATTTGACGAGGTCGAACATGCGCCCAACCAACTCGTTATTCGAAAAGCTCGACCGGTCGACACTCGGTTCGCTTTAATCAAATTCACCAAACTGCCGCTTGGCGTTGACGGTTATCAAGGTGGGATTCTTACGGTCAAAGTCTTAGGCCAATGACAGCACCAACCCAACTTGATGTCTCTCGAACCCGGGAATTTTGCAGGTCAGCTAACAGTTGATTAGGTACTTCTTGAGGTTCTCCATCGCACGCAAGATTCTTGGACTAAGGTTGGCTCATGACCGAAACGACTTCGAACACTACTGAATGCAATCTCGTCATCGTCGGCTCCGGACCTGCCGGACTGACAGCGGCAATCTACGCCGCTCGCGCTCAACTTGAGCCGATTCTGCTTGAGGGTTCTGTCACCGCTGGCGGCGCCTTGATGAACACCACCGAGGTCGAGAACTTCCCTGGGTTTCCCGAGGGCATCCAAGGTCCAGAACTCATGATGAATCTGCGCGCCCAAGCCGAGCGCTTTGGTGTGCGCATCGTCACCGACGATGCGGTCGAGCTAGACCTGACCGGCGACATCAAGGTGATCAAGGATGGCGAGGGCCGCGAGTACCGTTCACCAGCCGTGATCTTGTCGATGGGCGCGCGCTATCGCGAGCTTGGCATCCCAGGTGAGAAGGAGCTCAGCGGTCACGGAGTTTCTTGGTGCGCGACTTGCGACGGCTTCTTCTTCAAAGACCAGAACATTGTGGTCGTCGGTGGCGGCGACTCGGCGATGGAAGAGGCAACCTTCCTCACCCGATTCGCTAACAAGGTGACGCTGATTCACCGCCGTGACGAGTTCCGTGCCTCCAAGATCATGGTCGAGCGTGCACTCAACGATCCCAAGATCGACGTTATCTACGACACGGCCGTGACTGAGGCTACCGGCGACGGCAAACTGTCGACTCTCAAGCTCAAGAACCTCAAGACTGACGAGGAATCCGAGCTCGAAGCCACTGGTTTGTTTATCGCAATTGGCCACGATCCCAGTTCCGAACTCGTCAAAGGTCAAGTCGACACTAACGAGGAGGGCTACGTTGCAGTTCAAGGTCGCAGCCAGCGCACCAACCTCGACGGGGTGTTCGCTTGCGGCGACTTAGTGGACTTCACCTACCGTCAGGCAATCACTGCCGCAGGTTCCGGTTGCGCAGCCGCACTCGATGCCGAGCGTTGGCTAGCCGATCGGGAATCTTGAGCCTATTGTGGGTGTTGAACACAATGACCGCTTCGATTCGGCTCTAAGGCTACGAACTCGATCCGAACCACCCATACTCAACTATTAACTGCAACAAGAAAAGGAACACCATGGCAACAACAACGGTTACCGACGCAAACTTCACCTCCGACGTGCTGCAGGCCGACAAGCCAGTGCTGGTCGACTTCTGGGCCGAATGGTGCGGACCGTGCAAGATGGTTGCCCCAGTGCTTGAGCAGATCTCGGACGAACACGGCGAGAAGCTCACGATCGCCAAGCTAAACGTGGACGAGAACCCCGCCACCGCCGCCCAGTACGGAATCACCTCGATTCCGACCATGGCCGTGTTCCAAGGTGGACAGATTGTCAAGCAAATCGTTGGCGCCAAGCCAAAGGCTGCGCTGCTAGGCGACTTGAACGAGTTCATCTAAACCATCAGACCGAAGTCAATCGACGTCGAGTCTTGCCAAGAGAATCATCCACAATTCCGTGAACAAATCTGCGACTAATGGTCAACGCTTTCGGCTTGCCTTAGGCGACCAAGCGCCAGCAGTTGTCGAGGTTCGCGAACGGTTAGCGCGGCTTGGATATTTGGCCGAAAATTCTCTTACAGACTCGGCGTCGAATGACGTCTACGACGAAGACATCTATAAAGCCGTTCGGGCTTTTCAACTAGACCGAGGAATCGACTCCGATGGAATTGTCGGGCTCGCCACCTTCAAGCGACTAGAGGAAGCCCGCTGGAACCTGGGCGACCGGATCCTGTCGTACTCGGCCACCCACATGGCTGCAGGAGATGACGTGTTGGCGTTGCAACAGCGACTCAACGACCTTGGCTTTGATGCCGGTCGTGTAGACGGCGTATTCGGCCCCGACACCGATCGCGCGGTACGCGAGTTCCAGCGCAATGTGGGCACCTCGGCCGATGGAACCTGCGGCCCTGAGATGTGGGCCGACCTCGACCGGCTCAACCGCGCGGTTACCGGCGGTGCCTCGCGTGTTTTGCGCTCAGAGCACTTCTACGATCAAACCCGCACTGGAGTCGCCAATAAGGTCGTGATCCTTGATCCCGGTCATGGCGGACCAGATTACGGAACTGTCGCAAACCGGTTGGCCGAGTCGATCGTGGCCGATGACCTTGCTCGTCGGATCGAAGGTCGCCTGGCAGCGCTCGGTACCCAAGTCCTAATCACGCGCCCGACCAGCATGGATCTTGACTACGAAATCTCCGAGGCACAGCGCGCTCAATACGCTAACGAGAACGGTGCCGACCTGTTGGTGTCCTTGCACACCAACTCGCACTCAAACCCTGATGCCCGTGGAGTTGCCACCTACTACTTCGGCCACGAAAAAGGTGGGTCCGCACTCGGACAATGGCTGGCCGAGCTCATGCTAGATGAGATCGTCGCCCGCACAGACTTGCCTGATTGTCGTCCGCATGGCAAGACCTGGGACTTGCTGCGGATCACACGCATGCCAGCAGTCCGGATCGAAGCCGGGTTCCTCACCAGCCCACAAGATGCGGCCAGGCTAGAAGATGCCGCGTTTAGGGATGCTCTGGCTGATGCGATTGCTCAGGCGATTGTTGCATTCTTCGATCCAACCGCGAACGAAGAAGACGGGCACGAGGCGGCAGTCGAAGCAGCCGCGTTCGCTGAGCTACCCGACCAGTAGTCTCCGCGCTATTCGTGGTGAGTGCGCTTGCGGGGCAATAACAGGGCCACCACAAAGCCAATAGCAGCGCCGAGTGCCACTGCCACGAGTGCCTTGAACAAAGTCTTGAACATGTATCCCACTCTAGTGCACCTAGACTCATGAGATAGTGGAAGTTGCGCTACAGAGCAGTTAGGCGAAGACAAAGCACAGGAGGTGAGCAGATGTCGGAAGGTCAACAACAGGGTTCCCGGCTCGATCCATGGGTCGATTCGTACGCCAAGCGGACCGAGGGAATGAAGGTTTCGGCGATCCGTGCTCTCTTCTCTGTTGCTACTCGCCCCGAGGTTGTCTCACTGGCTGGCGGCATGCCCAATTTGGCTGCGCTGCCCATGGATGACGTGGGTGACATGATCGGGCGCTTGATCAAAGAGCAAGGCGAAGTTGCTTTGCAATACGGCAGCGGCCAGGGCGTCACCAAACTTCGCGAGCAAATTTGCGAAGTCATGAAGTTGTCCGGCATTGAAGGGCATCCTGACGACGTTGTGGTGACAACTGGATCGCAATCTGCGCTCGATTTGGTGACACGGCTGTTTTGCGACCCGGGCGATGTGGTGCTCGTTGAGGCGCCTTCCTATGTCGGGGCACTTGGGGTATTTAGCGCCTTCCAATGCGAGGTCGTACACGTTTACACCGACGAGGGCGGGCTCAATCCTGAGGCCCTTGACGAGGCGATCAAGGACGTGGTGGCTCAAGGCAAGAAGCCCAAGTTGATCTACACAATCCCTTCGTTCCAAAATCCGTTGGGAATCACCCAAAGTCCGGAGCGCCGCAAGCAGGTGCTCGAGGTCGCTTTGAAGCACAAGGTCATGGTGCTTGAGGACGATCCTTACTGCATGCTCGGTTTTGACGGGGTTGTTCCACGCGCTATTCGTGCCGACGATGCTGAAGGCGTGATCTATCTAGGTAGCTTCTCCAAATCGATCGCTTCTGGTTTGCGTGTGGGCTGGGCACTGGCTCCCCACGGCGTGCGCGAGAAGCTAACCCTGGCCTCAGAATCGTCAGTACTTAGCCCATCGAACTTCTCGCAGATGACGGTCTCCGAGTACCTGTCGACTCAGCCGTGGGACCAGCAGCTCAAGGCATTCCGCGAGATGTACCGCGAACGACGTGACGTGCTGATCGGCGCTATGGAAGAGCTCCTGCCCGCCGGCTGTACCTGGACGGTTCCTGAGGGTGGATTCTTCTCTTGGGTGACTCTGCCCGGTGGAATCAACACGACAACCATGCTTCCGAAGGCGACTGCCAATTTGGTGGCCTATGTTCCTGGCAACGGCTTTTACGTGGATGACGAGCAGGGCAGCGATGCCATGCGAGTCTCCTACTGCTTCCCGCCACTAGATCGGATCCCAGAGGGCGTCAGGCGGCTAGCAGCCACCATCGAGGCCGAGCAAGAGTTGATCGAAACGTTCGGCCCGAGCGCTACGAAGTCCCGCAAGTCCGGGCCATCGACTCCATCACCCGAGATTCCTTAAACCATTACAACGACCCAAACCCAAGCCAACGAGAACGGCAAGACCGACGAGGAAGGCCAACGAGAACAATGAGCGAACTAGTGGCAGTTATCGCAGGTGGTCTCTCAGCAGAACGTGACGTCTCGATTCGTAGTGGCCGTCGTATCGCCGAGGAGCTGCGCAAAGCCGACTTTGAGGTTGCGATCCTTGATCTGGATTCGACGCTGGTAGACGAATTGATCCGAACCAAGCCCGCATGCGTGTTCCCCTTAGTGCACGGACCAGAGGGCGAGGCCGGTTCTTTGCAAGAAGTTCTCGCTGCTCTTGCTCTGCCGTTTGTTGGTTCTACAGCGAACGGATGCCGACGCGGATTCGACAAATCGGTTGCCTCAGGGCTGTTAGAAGACGCGGAATTTGCAACACCCGACCATGTCGTCATGCCACAAGGCGTGTTCCGTGAGCTGGGTGCACAGCGTCTGCTGGAAGTTGTTGCCAACCAGATCGGCCTGCCTGCCATGGTCAAGCCGAATCGTGGTGGCTCGGCCCTAGGCGCAACTCGCGTCGACTCGGCCGACGAACTGCCATCAGCAATGGTCGCAGCATTCGCCTACGGCGACGAGGTCATCATCGAGCAATTCATCGAAGGAACCGAGATCGCAGTGTCCGTCGTCGACTTGGGTGATGGGCCGATTGCTTTGCCAGCTGTCGAGATCGTTCCTGACTCGGGCATCTACGACTTCTCGGCGCGCTACACAGCGGGCACAACCGAGTTCTTTGTTCCTGCTCGATTGAGTGAGGATGCATTGACTAAGGCCTACGAGCTTGCGGTTGCCGCGCACACCACGCTTGGTGCAAGGGACTGGTCACGTACCGACCTGATCGTGAACTCGGATGGTGTGCCGCACTTTATCGAGATCAATGTGGTGCCGGGAGTAACCGAGACCTCACTGTTCCCGCAGTCTGTTCAAGCCTCAGACTTTGAATTCCCTGCATTGCTGACTACGTTCGTCAACAATGCGATTGACCGCGGCTAGCTGCACATTCTGCGCTTGGCGCTAGGTCGACAGTTAGACCCGGGTATCTGAGTCGAGTAGTTCGACCAGTCGGTGCAAGTCCTCAACACCAGCAAAGTCGATAACGATCTTGCCGCGTTTTGTGCTGCCAGTGACTTTGACGCGAGTGTCATAACGATCACTCAAACGATCGGCAACCACTTGGTATTCGATCAACGAATCCGGAGTGCCCGAGGTAGTCTTACGCTTCTTCCGTTTAGCACCATCACCTAGAGCGACGAGCTCTTCGAGTCCGCGCACACTGATTCCCTCAGCGACTACACGAGTTGCTAGCTCCTCGGCCACTTCCGGGTCCTCGATAGCAACAAGCGCGCGGGCATGGCCAGCAGACAGGACGCCAGCGGCCACTCGTCGTTGCACCGATCCCGAGAGTTTGAGTAGACGAAGAGTGTTGGTGACCTGCGGGCGCGAACGTCCCAATTTAGCGGCAAGTTCCTCATGGGTTCCACCAAAATCACTGAGCAGCTGTTCGTAGGCTGCGGCCTCTTCGATCGGGTTGAGCTGTACACGTTGCAGGTTTTCAAGCAAGGCATCGCGTAGCAGCACGTCATCGTCTGTAGAACGAATGATTGCTGGAATCTCGGTAAAGCCGGCTAACTGCGAGGCTCGCCAACGTCGTTCACCGGCAACAAGTTCGTAGCCTGACTTGACCTTGCGCACGACGACCGGCTGCAAGAAGCCGACCTCTTTGAGCGAGATAGCTAACTCATCGAGAGCATCAGGGTCAAACTCGGTACGCGGCTGTTGCGGATTCGGCTTGATACTCGAGACCTGGGCGGTGATGAGTTGGAGACCTTCAACCTGGTTCGGAAGTTGATCTTGGTTTGCAGTGCCGACTAGGGGACGAAGATCAACTACGTCATTGGTCGACTTGGCGCGCGAGCTGCGCTTAGCCTTGGGAACAGGGCTGGTCTTCTTGGTGGCGGCCTTAGTCGCAGAGCGTTCCACC
>CAUJDH010000027.1 GCA_963169225.1 Actinomycetota bacterium | reverse complement strand
TGGGGCACATCAGATCCACGGAAGACGACGGCGCTCGCGGCAGTGCTGCTCATGGTTCGATAATAGTCGAGTTGAATGCCCGATGGACCAAGAGAAATCGCGCGAGACTGGCGCATACAAACCCGTGTGACTAGAGACACGTATGAATTGATCTTCAACACTGTTAGTCTGAAAGAACAGTCGCGCTCACATTTGAGAACCGCCGTGTCGCGAGATCATCACCAAATGAGAGCAGTCCCTTGAATTCCTTTTCTGATTTAGGCGTGCCTTCGCCTGTCGTCAAAGTCCTGACCAAGTCCGGTAAGACGACCCCCTTCCCCATCCAAGCCGACACCTTGCCCGATTCGCTGGCAGGACGAGACATCCTTGGCCGCGGCCAAACCGGTAGCGGAAAAACCCTTGCATTTTCCATCCCGATGGTGGCTCGCCTATCGAATGCCGCTGGCAAACGTAAGCCTGGCCACCCGCGTGGACTTATCCTTGCACCTACCCGTGAACTCGCGACGCAGATCGCTGAGGAGATCAAGCCGCTGGCCGGTGTCTACGGGCTTCGAGTCACGACGATCTTTGGCGGCGTAAGCCAGCGTCCGCAAGAGAAGGCACTCAAAGCTGGTATCGACATTGTGGTCGCTTGTCCCGGCCGCCTTGAGGATCTTATGAATCAAGGCGTGATCTCGGTTGATCTGGTTGAAATCGCCGTACTCGACGAAGCAGACCATATGGCCGACCTGGGATTCTTGCCTGGCGTCACACGGATCATGGCTGCAACTCCGGCAGATGGTCAACGCATGCTTTTCAGCGCCACCCTCGACAAAGACGTCAATAAGATCGTCCGCAGGTTCCTCACAGATCCGGCTCGTCACGAAGTCGACTCAGGGACAGCATCGGTCGATTCGATGAGTCACCACTTTCTCGTGGTCAAGAATCCGGAAGAGAAAAATAAACTAATCGAACAACTCGCGTCGGGTCGTGGCCGCCGTGTCATGTTTACCCGCACCAAGCATCAGGCTGAGCGTCTAGCAGGCAGGCTAACCAAGGCCGGCATTCCAGCTGTTGATCTTCACGGAAACCTCTCTCAGCGAGTGCGCGACAAAAACCTCGCTGCTTTCGCAGCTGATCCACGTCGTGGTGGCGTACGCGTGTTAGTCGCTACCGACGTTGCCGCACGAGGCGTACACGTCAACGACGTCGAAATGGTTGTACATGTTGATCCGCCGGCAGAACACAAGGCATACCTGCATCGTTCTGGTCGCACTGCACGCGCCGGTGCCGACGGCACCGTTGTCACTTTGGCATTCGCCAATCAGCGTCGCGAGGTAGCCAAGATTCTCAAGGGTGCCGACGTGACGGCGGAACCAGAGTTCGTGTCTCCAGGAGCGCCAGCTGTCACAGAATTGGTGGGCAAGCCTGCCGACCCGCAAGCTGAACGTACAGCCCGCGAGATCCAAGAGGCTGTAGATGAGCGCGAACAGCGCCGCCGCAAGCCCAAGTCACAGTCCAAACCCAGACAAGGGGCACGCCAAGGTCAAGGCCAGGGTCAGCGTCGTAAGCAAGGCGCGCAGCCGAACGGGACGAGAGGTAGCAGCACCAAGCGCAAGCCACAGGGCAAGGGCCAGGACCAGCGCAATAGGCACCGCCAGGAACAAGACTATGAAACTGGCACCAAGCCGAAGCGTAAACCGCAAGGTCAACGCCGCAGTCAAAACGCTCAAGACAAGTCTCAGTCGACCTCTGGTCACCCAAAGAAGAAATCAACGAGACCCGGCCAGGCCGCTCGAAATGGAAAGCCAACGAATCCTAATGGCTCGCGCACGCATACCAAGAAGAAGCCGCGTCATTCTCAATCCAGAAGAAAAAGCGCAGCTCGAGGCTAACCCCTCGATTTCACACAAATAGCATCCTCTGCATAGCTGGCAATACCCTCTAAGAAGTGTCAGGCGTCATTCAAACGCCTGAACAAACGGGAGGAGCCAGATGACTAACACGTCGCGCGAAGCTACTCAGGTCCTCGACCTAATCATCCAAGATGCTGAAGAGAACAAATACGGACTCAAACGAACAATAGGTGGATTCAGCCTTACTGCGCTGGGCGTTGCAGCAGTTGTCGGTGCTGGAATCTTCGTCGTAACCGGCCACGCTGCGGCCGAGCACGCAGGCCCAGCTGTCTTCATCTCGTTCATCATTGCCGCCATTGTCGCCACATTTGCCGCCCTCTGTTACGCCGAACTGGCAGCCATGATTCCGCTTTCTGGGTCGACCTACTCCTACGCCTACGCATCTATGGGTACGTTGATCGCTTGGATAATTGGCTGGGATTTGTTAGTCGAATATCTGTTTGGTGCCGCCAATGTGGCCAATGGATGGTCGGGCTACTTCACCGACGTTCTACATCAAGCAGGAATCAATATTCCTGCAGCTCTAACGACCGCACCGGTTGGCACTGACAACCCAGGAATCGTCAACCTTCCCGCCGTCGTGCTCGTCCTGGTCCTGACCGGCCTGTTGCTATTTGGTGTGTCCGAGACAGCCAAGACCACGACACTTTTTGTAGCGATCAAGTTGATCACCTTGGCCATCTTCGTTGGGTTTGGAATCTTTGCTGTCACTCGCGAGAACTATGTGCCACTAATCCCGGCAAACGAAGGAAGTTTCGGAGCCTTCGGATGGACTGGCATCATCGCAGCCGCCGGAACAGTGTTTTATGCATACATCTCGTTTGATGCGGTGTGTACTGCTGCTCAAGAAGTCAAGGATCCCGCTAAGAATCTTCCTCGCGGAATCTTGGGCTCCTTAGGTATCGCGACCGGGATCTACGTACTTGTCGGAATCGTCCTTGTTGGACTCGTGCCGTACGCGGTGCTCAACACATCCAACCCACTGTCGACGGCATTAGAGGGCGCAGACCTCACTCGAATCGGAATGATCGTTGACATTGGCGCAGTGATCGGTCTCGCAGCGTCGGTACTCGCACTGCTCTATGGCCAAACCCGCATCATGATGCGCATGTCCGAAGATCGCATGTTCCCCGCAGCGGTTGGCAAGGCCAGCGCGAAGCGAGGCACCCCAACCATGGCCATTTTGATCTGTGGAACTTTCGCAGCAATCTTGGCTGGCGTTCTTCCACTTTCGATCCTCACCGAGATGATCTCAATTGGAACGCTCCTCGCATTCGTCATCGTGTCGATCGCCGTCATCGTCTTACGAAAAACTCGGCCAGATATCGAACGCCCCTTCAAAGTGCCGTTTGGTCCGGTCATTCCGATCTTGGCAATCATCACTTCACTGATCGTCATGTTCACATTGCCTGGCGAAACGTGGCTGCGTCTTGCAATCTGGCTGCTGATCGGTCTCGGCGTCTACTATGCGTACTCCCGCAAGCATTCAAAAGCCAAGTTGGATGAACGCTTCAGCCGCGCCACCGGCCATGCACCCGACGAAATTTCCCCTAGCGAGTAGGACTTGACTCCGCCCATGCCTTACCTAATGCCTCGGCGAAGACTGATTCGGGCTGGGCACCAGAGATCGCGTACTTCTCGTTGATCACAAAGAACGGAACACCAGTGATTCCATAGGCGCGCGCCTGGTTGAGATCGGCATCCACATCGTTCTGAAATCCAGTGCCCTCGACAACTTCGGTAACAGTCGGCAGAGGGAGGCCAACTTCAGTGGCCAGTTGGACCAGCACCTCGGGGTCGGCAACGTTAAGGCCATCGGTGAAGTAGGCCTTGAACAGTCGCCCGCATAGTTCGTCTTGTTTTCCGTTAGCCAGCGCCAGATGAAGCAACCGGTGCGCAGAGCCGGTGTTAGTCATCTGCACCTGGTCCATATTGAACTGAATACCAAGCTCAACCCCACGAGCAACTATCTGCTGATTTTGAGAAATCGCCTGCTCTCGGGTAATCCCGTATTTGGCTGATAAGTAGTCGTAGACATCTTGAGTCGCTTCAGTTGGCGCTTCAGGGTTGAGCTGAAAGCTCCGAAAGCGCACCTCAACCTCATCTGCA
Organism: Actinomycetota bacterium; assembly: GCA_963169225.1. Lineage (GTDB taxonomy): Bacteria > Actinomycetota > Actinomycetes > S36-B12 > UBA10799 > KLAP162. The sequence goes on along the minus strand of CAUJDH010000027.1, from coordinate 11,309 downwards.
TGCTCAAATTCGACGAGCGCTTGCTTCAAGGTTTCACGCCCTAGATAACAAAATGGACATGCTACGTCTGACCAGACATCAATTTTCACATTTGCTCCTCGGATCATTTTCACTCTATCCAGGCGGGTCCAACTTGGTCAAAGGCATCCATCTACAAGCTGCGCTCGCAGTAGATAGCTAGCGCATCGCGCACGAATGTTGCCCCCGGGATTCTCCCGTAGTTCTCGGCGAAGCGGTCATCCGAGACGTAGATCTCGCCGAGGTTGGTCACATACTCCTTGACCAGCGCGGGATCGTCCGTACTCGCCGGAGTTCCAGGAACGCTGGCGAGCCAACTGACATGCTTGGCGGCTTGGGTTTGAGCCTCTTCGCCGGCAGGGTCGGCGCCTGCCTCAGTGAGTGCGATCCAGTTGGCATTGAGTTCGTCGACGAAATCGGTGAACACGACCTTGTCTTCCTTAGACTTCGAATCCCACCATTCATTGCTCTTGTCGGCGGCCTCTTTGCCCCAGCGTTGTTCGACCTCATCGCGGTACTGTGCTTGATCGAAACCATCCATCATGTCGCTCATTGCTATATCTCCTTTTATTTCTAGTGCAGTTATTGTTCGTTTAATTGATTTGATCTGGCGGTCGATCCGCCTGCGCTCCTCTTGTAGCCACTCGATATGAGCTGCGAGCGCTGGCTCAACGTTTTGCTGCCTTTCCAATGCCTCTTTGATTGCCGGCAAACCCAGGCCAAGCTCGCGCAGGAGCAGTATCCGCTGCAAACGAACAAGGGCAGCCTGGTCGTAATAGCGGTAGCCGTTGTTGCCCACGCGAGATGGCGCTAGCAAGCCCTCATCGTCGTAGTGCCGAAGCGTGCGGCTCGTGGTTCCCGCCTGCTTGGCTACTTCTTGGATCGAATACTCGTTCATGTATCCAAGCTACAAGTTGACGCTACGTCAAAGTCAAGCGTTGTTTCCAACTTCTTCCGGTGTTGTGACACAGGTCTAAGTCAAAGCCATTCAATATACCCCTAGGGGTATGTTATGGTAGTCAACATGATCACAAAAACCCACATAATCGTCGGGGGCGTCGCTGGGGGCGCCTCCGCTGCTGCCCGACTCAGGCGACTGGATGCAAAGTCCAACATCATCGTCCTCGAATCCAGCGGATATGTATCGTTCGCAAATTGCGGACTCCCCTATCACCTGTCCGGCGTGATTGCCGAGCGCGATGCTCTCTTGCTCCAGACCCCCGAATCACTGTGGGAGCGGTTCCGGCTAGATGTCCGCGTCAACACAACCGCCACCAAGATCGACCCCGACTCCCACACCGTGACTGCACGCGACCACATAACGGGCGAAACCTATGACCTGCACTACGACTCGCTCGTATTGAGTCCCGGCGCAACCGCAATCGTGCCCCCGATTCCTGGCGTCGAACGTGGATTCACCCTGCGCACCGTTGAAGATCTCGACCGCGTGGGATCTGCCGTCGCGGACGCCAAATCTGCCGTCGTTGTCGGTGCCGGCTTTATCGGCCTAGAGGCCGCCGAGAATTTAACCAAAGGTGGCCTCGACGTGACCGTCGTCGAACTCGCCCCACAAGTGTTGCCTGTACTTGACCCAGAGATGAGCACCCCATTACTGCGCACGATGCTCGATCATGGAGTCCGGGTGGAACTCGGCAAGTCAGTTACCGAAATCGGTCACGACTCCGTAATGCTCAGCACCGGAGAAACGGTGCCAGCCGATTTGGTGTTGCTCTCAGTCGGCGTTCGCCCGCGCACTGAGCTAGCGACAGCCGCGGGCATCGCACTCGGCCCACGCGGCGGGATCCGAGTCGATGAATTTATGCGTACCTCCTCTCCAAATATCTGGGCGGTAGGTGACGCAGTGGAACAACACGACGCACTAGCCGGCGATGCACAACTCGTACCGTTGGCGAACTTGGCGAATCGGCAAGGACGCCGTGCGGCCGACGATATAGCTGGTCTCAAGACCAAAGCCAGTCCCGCTGCGCTTGGAACCGCCATCGTCGGACTCTTTGGTCTAGCTGCTGGCACTGTAGGCGCTAGTCGTCGTCGGTTGGACATCGCCAACCGCGACTACATCGCGATACACACGCACCCAAGTTCTCACGCGGGCTATTACCCGGGCGCCACCACACTCTCACTCGAACTCCTGGTGAACCCAAGCAACGGCGAAATCCTAGGCGCTCAAGCCGTCGGTGCCGATGGAGTCGACAAACGGATCGATGTAATCGCGACCGCCATGCGAGCTGGTATCACCGCTCCAGAGCTTGCCGACCTTGAACTGGCGTATGCGCCACAGTTTGGATCCGCCAAGGATCCGATCAACCATTTAGGGTTCGTCGCAGAGAACCGCTTGTCAGGGCTTAGTCCCGCAATCGATGTCACAGAACTGGACGAGGTCATCGCCAACGACGATGTGACGATCGTGGATGTGCGCGACGAAGCCGAAGTCGAACTACTCGGCACAATTCCCGGTAGCCACGTCATCCCTTTGAATTCGCTGCGAGATCATCTGGACGAACTACAGGGCAAGGAGGTTATCGCTCTATGCGCGGTTGGCCAACGTGGGCACATCGCCACCCGTTTACTGCGTGAAAACGGGATCAGCGCCCGTAATCTCGACGGCGGATTTACCACCTGGAAAGCTCACCGATTCCTCATCGACCGCTTGGCGACCACTATCGATGCCACCCCAGAATCAGTCAAACAAATTAACCAAACCACAAAGGAGAATGCTCATGTGTAGTCCAGCCACCTGTCGCAATTGCGGAAAAGCAACCTGGACCGGATGTGGTCAACACGCTGACCAAGTCATGGCTCAAGTGCCCAAGAACAACCGCTGCACCTGCGACACTCACGCACCAGAGTCACTGTTTTCTCGCCTGTTTGGCCGTAGCTCCAAATAAACTTGACCCGAAGAACCCGGAAAGGAGTCACCATGCAGCTAGACCCCAACGACATGACCTCTGTAATCAACCGTCTCAATCGCGCACAAGGTCAACTTGCTGGCATTGTGCGGATGATCGAGGATGGGCGAGAATGCCGCGATATCGTCACGCAAATCGCTGCCGTCTCACGCGCCCTCGACAAGGCCGGATTCGCTGTCGTTGCCACTGGTCTCAAACAGTGCATGGACAGCAAAGACAGCGACATGGAAGTCGAAGACCTAGAGAAGCTCTTCTTATCGCTCGCTTAGGTCGACCGGCCGCCCGGTCGACCTGCCTCTCCATCCACTCGCTACTTAGTCTGTTCCTTCTAGTCGCGCGAGAATCTCGTCACGAACTTCACGGCGTAAGACTTTGCCGATCTGCGACACAGGTAGCTCGTCAAAGACGAACAACCGCCTGGGACATTTGTACGCCGCCATACTGTCGCGCAGCTGATGCTGGATCGCTTCCAGATCGAGATCCGCACCCTCCTCGGGAACGATTGCAGCAACAACCTCTTCGCCAGAATGCTTGTCCGGCAAGCCAACAACAGCGGCAGCTGCAATCCCATCGATCTCCACGACCGACGCCTCTACCTGGCTCGGCATCACATTGAAGCCACCGGTGATGATCAACTCCTTGATGCGATCCACGATTCGCACGTAACCACCCTTATCGATGGTCGCGATGTCGCCGGTTCGGAACCATCCATCGGCAAAAGCAGCCTTCGACTCTTCAGGCATCTTGTAGTAGCCGCCAAAGACCTGTGGCCCCTTAACGACCAGTTCACCACGCTCTCCCTTGGCGACCTCTTCAGTCGGATTCTCGGGATCAACCAAACGAGCCAGCGTACTGGAAACCGGCAAGCCCGCCGCCCCAGCTACCCGCTTGTCGGTAAAAGGATTGATCAACAAGATCGGCGAACATTCACTCAGCCCGTATCCTTCGACCAACATGCCGCCGGTCGCCTTCTCCCAAGGTTCAACCAGTTCGGAAGGAAGCGGCATGGCACCAGAAATCGCCACCTGAATTCCTTTCAGGGAAACATCACGTTCTGCAGCACGCTTGAGTAGCCGATCCGCAATCGGTGGCACCAACGGGAACAAAGTGGCCGGCGTCTTGAGGTGTGCGTCGATGACCTGGTCTGGATCAAATTTAGGGAACAACACGAGTCGCGCACGCAAACTCGATGCGACAGTCGCACAGAGGGTAAGTCCATAGGCATGGAACATGGGCAGCACACCAAAGACGGCAGCTCCCTCACCTCGCTGAACCTCCGGGCCCCACACCGAACATTGCGCCGCATTGGACTTGACGTTACGGTGCGACAACTGCACACCTTTTGCCTTTCCTGTAGTACCTGAGGTGTATTGAATAACCGCTAAGTCACCGATCTCAGCACCTGGGTAGCCGTCTCGAATAGGCGCCGCTTTGAGCACTCGCTCCCACGAGATAGCGCGATGAACCGACTTGTGGATTTGATGCTTGGTCTTACGCATCTGCGGAATTGGAAGATGAAGCGCGACCTGCTTGACGCGTGGCATCGCCTTGATCAAATCGACAGCGATGATCTTGGACGGCCGCACATCCTTGGGAAAAGCCTGGATATTGTCGATCACCATGTCCCACGCGATGACGATGTCAGCACGGTGATCCTCAAACAGGTGCTCAAGCTCCTCAGAGGTGTACAGCGGATTATGCTCGATAACGACTGCACCAAGACGGGCGACCGCATAGAACGCAACCACATGCTGTGGACAGTTCGGTAAAATCAGCGCAACATGGTCGCCCTTCTTCACTCCCAAATCAGCGAGTCCGCCTGCTACGCGGTCGACCTCGTCCTTGATTTCACGGTAGGTCTTCGTGTGACCGAAGAAGTCGACGGCCGGAACTTCAGGCGCGTCATGCGCCGCTTGCGCGATGATGTCGTAGACCGAACCAGTCACAGGATCTAGGTCTTCTGGGACGCCAGACTGGTAGTTAGCAAACCATGTGGGTTTTTGCACATTTTTAATCATGCGCTTAACTTAGCGGAATGTTCCCGAATGCAATTTTTAGCCGCTGTGCACTCCGACATTCCCAAGCGATTTGTTGAACGCCACGATCTGCGATGCCGCCTGACTAAGACCATCGGCTAGATCCGTCAATGCGGCCAGTGCCGAGAAGAAGCTGACAAGCTGATCCGATGCCACCTTCGGGGTCACACCTTGTTCACGCAACCCATCTAGCGCCTGATCAACGTCATGCCTGAAGCTGCCCAGTTCGTCCAGCGCGATCTCAAGATCTGTACCAATAGGCTTCCCCTCGTCACCCCGCAAAATACTCAACTGCAGCGTCAAGGCTAGATGTTCGACCCGGCCAACCAATGAGCCAAGCTCCTCATCAACGAAGCTGCCGATCACCGGCGAATACGTGACCTCCAATGTCCGTTGATCCAGTCGATTCGCAGACATCAGAGCCAAGTCGATCCCGTCGATGATGGCCTCCATCTGATTTGGCGACGGATGCCTACCGGTTGGCTCATGCCGCAAATCACCGATGAGCGCCCGAACCTTGCTAACCCCCGCCTTGAGACTGGCAGCTGCAGGAGTCGAGGCGGGCCGGATGTCCCCTTTCCATCTGGCGACTGCCAGTTGCAATACCTCTTGGCACACCCCTACGGCCTCGGCTAGCTCAATACGCGCCTTATGCGCGGCCCTTTCTGGCCACATAACAGCCACGACAAGGAGCGCTATCACAATCCCGGTCACGGTGGCCAAAAGGCGCCAGCCAACCATCTCCCATTCCTGATCGCCTGGCACGAATACAAAGAATCCCGCCAGAGCAGAACCAAGCTTGACACCAGCACCAATCCGCAAAAGACGACAAATCACGATGCAGGCAGCGATCGAAATTCCGACACAAATAGGAAGCGGGATCACCGGCAACAGCAGCGTCACAACAACGCCTCCGACCAAGCAACCAACTATCGACCCTTGGATCCGGTTGAGGCCTGCAACAACTGACGCGCCTGTGGTCTCGTTGGCAACTACACACACTGCAACGATTGCCCAGGCCGACGGATCGAGCGGCCAGTCCAGAACGACAACAATGGTGGCTACGATTACGGCGGCTACAACGGTGCGCGCCAGGTTGCGCGACCATACCGGGAGAGGTGATTGAGGAGCTCCGAAACCTTTAAAGTGCACAGATCTACTTTGACATGATCACTGGGTCAAGCCCAGCACATAAAGGTTCAACAACTAGGGCGAGGCTAATGAATCCCAGGCATACCAACATGCTCGGGGCGTGAAATCTTGGCCATGGTGAGGACTACAACTGAATCTTCAAGGGCAGTAAGTTCGTGAAGCTCCTGCGGAATCGACACTTGCTCCCATTCACCAAGTTCCCAGTTTTCGCTATCGGTGGACAGCGTTACACGACCGCGCAACACCATAAGGAGCGCCTCACCTGGGTTCCCGTGTTTAGATAGCGCATTGCCATTAGCGAGTGCCAGGACCACTTGGCTCAAGATGCCTTTACCTTCGTAAGGTTCGGCCCGAAATACTTGAGTCGCACGGCCAGAAGAACTAGCTCGCGCGGTTTCTAAAAGTTGATCAACATCAAGTGTCTCTACGTTAGCCATAGTATCGATCCTACTCGCGTGGGAGTAAACGCAACCGGCCTACACCAGTCGCCTGGCTTCTCGCTCGATCTCCAAGTCTTCACGGCATTCGACAACTGCCACTGCAACCTTGGACTCGGAGGAGGAAAGGATGACATCCCCGTTCACCGAATCATTGACAGCCTGATCAACGACTACCCCTAAATAAGACAAGGAGTCGGATAGTGATTGCCTCACTGAAGCTCTGTGTTCTCCCACTCCACCTGTGAAGATCAACAAATCGAGACCGCCCGCAGAAGCCACCATTTCTCCGGTACATCTAGCGAGGCGATGTAGATAAACATCTAAAGCAAGCTGTGCTTCTGCAGTCCCCGCCTCCAACACATCGCGCAAATCTCCCGAAGTACCCGAAAGTCCAGCGAGTCCGCCGTGCTTCTCGAGAGCATCATTGACCTCACCCAGACTCAGATTGCCGTGCTCGAGCAACCAAATCAAGAGACCCGGATCAACCGACCCGGATCTGGTACCCATGACGAGTCCTTCAAGCGGAGTGAATCCCATCGTCGTGTCCACGCTCTGCCCGCCGACAATCGCACAAAGAGATGCCCCCGAACCCAAGTGGCAATTCACGATCCGCAACTTCTGGACATCCTGACCAACCAACTGGGCCCCTCGTCTGGAAGCGTACGAGTGAGAGAGTCCATGAAATCCGTAACGGCGCAAGTTCCACTGCTCATTCCACTCCTTAGGTAGCGCGTAGGTCACGGCAGCCGGCGGCATCGTGGCATGAAAAGCGGTATCGAAACACGCAACCTGAGGCACCGACGGCAAAGCTTCTCGCATTGCCTTGATCCCCCGCAAAGCATTGGGCTCATGAAGCGGAGCCAAGTCGACCAGAGTCGCCAAATAGTCAACGACTTCGTCGTCGATGATTACTGAACTCGAGTAGCGGGCGCCGCCGTGGACCACACGATGGCCAACCACATCGACACCACCTGCATCGGCGACAAACTCTGTCAGTTCGTCGCCATGAGAAGTTCCGCCTGCGCCACCATCCCAACGCTCGATCAGCTTCTCACCAACTAGCGTCGAATCCTCAAGAACTTGCAGCTTGAGACTCGACGAACCGGTATTGACCACGAGTGTTCTCATCGAGAACCAGCCTACTTAGTGGGTTCGTAAAGTGACCATTCTTGTACCTCCGGCATGTCCTCAAGATTCGCCACAATGTACTCCTCATGACGGGCGAGTTGGTCAATGCACCACTGCTTAAGTTCGGTCGCACCCGATGGGGCACGCTTGGCATTGTTGAGCGCATCCATCACGAGGTGGTACCGAGACACTTGGTTGCGAACCACCATGTCGAAGGGCGTTGTCGTAGTGCCTTCTTCGATGAATCCACGAGCACGGAACCGGTCAGCTTCAGGCCTACCGTGCACAACGGCATGGATCTCCCCTGGGTATCCGTGGAATGCGAAGATCACATCAACATCGTCGGTAAAGAGCTCACGGAAGTAGTCCTCACTCATACCGTGTTCATGATCTTTAGGCCGATGAAGTGTCATCAGGTCAACGACATTTACGACTCTGGTACTCAACTCAGGCAGATGCTCCTTGAGGATCTGTGCAGCCGCAATAGTCTCTTGCGTCACTACGTCCCCAGCACATGCCAACACGATGTCGGGATCAGTATCTGGATGCTCGTTGCCCGCCCAAGCCCAAGTACTAGCTCCCTTGGCGCAATGCTCCTTGGCCTCTTCGATCGTGAGCCACTGGAACTGCGGCTGCTTATCGATCACGATCAAATTGACATATGACCGCGACTCAAAGCAGTGCTCAGCCACCGACAGCAGACAGTTGGCATCTGGGGGCAGATAGATCCGCTTGACTCCCGAGCGCGCAGTCTGCACGGTATGCAATAGGCCCGGGCCTTGATGCGAGAAACCGTTGTGGTCATTGCGCCAAGCAGTCGAAGTCAGCAGAATGTTCAAGCTCGGGATCGGTGCGCGCCATGAGAGATGCTCGGCTTCTTCCAACCACTTGGCATGCTGGATCGTTTGTGAGGCACTCACCATCGCAAACGCCTCGTAAGTAGCGAATAGGCCATGGCGCCCGGTGAGGTTGTAGGCCTCAAGCCAACCCTGACAATTGTTCTCGGAGAGCACCTCCATCACTCGGCCTTCAGGACCAATCTTGACATCCTCTGGCGTCACCCTCTCCATCCAAGCGCGATCACTCACATCGAACACTGCACCAAGTCGGTTGCTATTGGTTTCGTCGGGACAGAACAGCCGAAAGGTTTCGGGATTACTAATGTAGAGCTCCTTCATCAATTCACCTAGAGCGCGAGTTGACTCGTGCTTGACAGTCACGGGAGCTGGAACGTCGATGGCGAATTCGTCAATATTGGGCATATCTAGCGCCTTAGTGACCAAACCACCATTCGCCACCGGGTTACCACTCATCCGCAGTTCACCAGCCGGATTTATCGACGTCACGATCTCAGTCGGCGCACCATTTTCGTCAAAGAGTTCATCCGGTCGATACGAGAGCAACCACTCTTCGAGTAGCTTAAGATGCTCGGGATTCTCTTTGACGCCAGAGAGGGGAACCTGGTGTGATCGCCAAGTGCCTTCCACTTGAACGCCGTCCACCTTGTCAGGTCCGGTCCATCCTTTGGGTGAACGCAAAATGATCATTGGCCAAGGTTGTTCATGACGATCCCACTCACCGGCACGAGCCTTTTCTTGGATGCTCTTGATCTGCCCGTAAGCGTCGGCCAAAGTGGCAGCAAAGCGCTCATGCATTCCCGGGAGATCATGGCCCTCAACCTCAAGAACGTTGTAGCCATGACCTTGGAGCAACTCACGCACAAGCTTCGGATCTTTGCGCGCCAGAACTGTGGGGCCTGCAATTTTGGCACCGTTGAGATGAAGGATCGGCAACACAGCGCCATCTCGCTCGGGATTTATAAACGAGACACCCTTCCACGAACCCTCAAGTACCGCGGTCTCGGCCTCGCCGTCACCGACGACAGCTACCGAAATTAGATCTGGGTTATCCATCACCGAACCGAAGGCATGAACCAGCACGTAGCCAAGCTCACCACCCTCGTGGATCGACCCTGGAGTCGTCACAGAAGCATGGCTCGGAATACCGCCCGGAGCTGAGAACTGGCGGAACATATTCCGCAGGCCCTCCGTGGTCTGAGTGACATCAGGGAAGTTCTCGGTATAGGTACCCTCCAGCCAGGAAGCTGCGACGAGCGCGGGACCACCGTGACCAGGTCCCGCCAGGTAGATCGCCGACTGCCCCGTGCGCTTGATCAGGCGGAGCATATGAGCGTAGATGAACGAGAGTCCCGGACTTGTTCCCCAGTGTCCAAGTAAACGTGGCTTGATGTCGTCAGCCGTAAGCGGTTCTCGAAGCAGTGGATTCGAACCGAGGTATATCTGTCCAATGGTGAGGTAATTATTCGCCCGCCACCAAGCGTCGACTCCAGCCAATTCTTCGGGTGTAAGTGTCGATAGATCTGCAACAGAGCTGTTTTCAGTCATATTCCATCCTCAATTGGATTTTGGACTTAACACTTGTCTAGCCCAATTGAAAACCTACCGTCCAACCCGACAAGAAGACATCACCCATTTAGTCGACGTAAGTCCCGACGACTAGACCATTCGGTGCCGTTCTCTAGCTACGAGGTACGGGTGGACCGAGCCAGAGCAAGATGAGAAAGATCACTGTGACAAGGATGAGCAATAACAAGATCGCGAGTCGCACATGGCGCAGCACCCAAGCTTGCGCATGCTCGATTAAGCCCCGCGGTTCGTCTCCACCTGGTGCGAGCCGCCATCCGCCAGTCAACAGTCCCCTACGATCAACCGCGATCTCAAACGGCACCGTGGCAAATGGCACGATCGCAAGCAATAGTCCTACAAGACCTAGAGTGAAACTCCATTTTTGATTCACCCATACAAAGGTTGTTGTCACCACGTAACACAAGAAGACGAATCCGTGGATTCCTCCAGCGATCGGAACAAGGTTGGTGACCTCGGTCGCACGAAGTATCAGCGCGGTAATAAGGCCTGCCCACGTAAACATCTCCGCAATGGCAAAGCCTCGAAATAGCGCGCGAGGGCTAACAGCGTTGGATTCTTCGTTCACAGTCATGAGTGGGCGCTAAGGGACTCGAACCCCTGACATCCTCCTTGTAAGGGAGGCGCTCTAGCCAACTGAGCTAAGCGCCCTGAGCGAGAATCGCAAAGCGACTCAAGCCTGATCAACGGTACACGATGCCGCTTGGCCTACGAAAACCTGCGCGTCGATAAGATAGAAGGAACGCTTTGTTCAAAGTGGATGCCATATCACCAGTATCCCAAAATGCCATTGCCTACTGCATTGCTGACAGATCAAGGGGCTCTTTGCCGATGACCGAGCAACGTCCGAACGACGAGGAAGTCCTCGCGCTCGCTTCCGTTTTCCCAACTGCGACCGTCGATGACTGGCGTGCACAGCTGACCAAGGTCCTAGAACGCTCAGGCCGACGTATCGCAGACCCTGCCACCCCCGAAAAGGCGATCCGCACCATCGTTGACGGCGAGATCGAGCTTGACCCTCTGTATACCCCAGATACGTCAACCGAACTTCCACTGCCCGGTTTCGAACCGTTCACACGCGGCGCCACTGCCCTGGGTTCGGTAAAAAACGGATGGGATGTACGTCAGCTACATTGCGATCCTGACGCCACTCGCACAAACCAA
>CAUJDH010000026.1 GCA_963169225.1 Actinomycetota bacterium | reverse complement strand
TCGTGTTGTCGGCTTCAAGCTCACCGGTGAACTTCCTGAGGGAACCACCGCAACCGACTTGGTGCTCACCATTACCGAGCTGCTGCGCGAGCACGGCGTTGTCGGCAAGTTCGTCGAGTTCTACGGCGACGGCGTTGCCGCAGTGCCACTAGCCAACCGCGCCACCATTGGAAACATGAGCCCCGAGTACGGCTCGACAGCAGCGATCTTCCCGATCGATGACGAAACCATCAAGTACCTGCGTTTCACTGGCCGCTCGGATGAGCAGCTTGCCCTAGTCGAGGCTTATGCCAAGGAGCAGGGACTGTGGCACGGTTCAACGCCAGAGGCCAATTACTCCGAACATCTTGAGCTCGACTTGAGCACTGTGGTGGCGTCCCTCGCAGGTCCCAAGCGTCCGCAAGATCGCATTGAACTTACCGTTGCGCAAAAGGCGTTCCGTGAGTCGCTTCAGGGTCTGCTTCCCGAGGAGCTCAGCACGCTCGATAAGGCTGATGAGGGTAGCTTCCCTGCATCCGATCCGATCAAGCCAGGCACGAACGATGATGGTGCTCCACCAGTTCACGTTGAGTCGAATGGTCTGCCGCCGCGGGTCAGCAAGCCAACGCCTGTCACTCTCGCCGGAGGAGAGTCATTCGAGATTGATCACGGCGCAGTTGTCATCGCGGCAATCACCTCGTGTACCAACACTTCGAACCCATCGGTGATGCTGGGCGCAGGAATCCTTGCCAAGAAGGCCGTCGAGCGTGGACTCGCACGCAAACCATGGGTCAAGACGACCTTGGCGCCTGGTTCTCAGGTTGTGACTGACTACCTCAACAAGGCTGGTCTGACTCCGTATCTTGAGAAGCTCGGTTTTGATCTCGTTGGTTATGGCTGCACGACCTGTATTGGTAACTCTGGCCCGCTGCAACCAGAAATCTCCCAAGCGATCAACGACGCCGAACTCAATGCCACCTCCGTGTTGAGCGGTAACCGCAACTTTGAGGGTCGTATCAACCCTGATGTGACGATGAACTACTTGGCTTCGCCGCCACTTGTTGTCGCTTATGCGTTGGCAGGCACGATGGACACCGACATTGTGTCCAGCCCGATTGGTCAAGACGAGCAGGGCAATGATGTTTATCTGCGCGATATTTGGCCATCGACTGCCGAGATTGAGGAGGCGCTTGCTGGAGCGATTGACTCCGATATGTTCGCCTCGCGCTATGCAGATGTGTTCAAGGGCGATGCCCACTGGACTAACCTCGATACTCCGTCCGGCGACACGTTCACCTGGGAGGCTGACTCCACTTATGTGCGCAAGCCTCCGTATTTCGACGGTATGGAGCGCGAGCCGAGTCCAGTGACTGACATTGTGAACGCTCGTGTTCTGGCGCTGTTGGGCGATTCGGTCACTACTGACCACATCTCGCCGGCCGGCAATATCAAGGGGGACAGCCCCGCTGGTCGTTACCTGGCTGAGAATGGTGTGGAGCGTAAGAACTTCAACTCCTACGGTTCGCGCCGTGGAAATCATGAAGTGATGATTCGCGGAACCTTCGCCAATATCCGCCTACGCAATCAACTGGTGCCGGGCACTCAAGGTGGTTGGACTCGCGACTTCACGACCGAATCGACCGAACCAGTGGCGATTTACGATGCCGCACAGAACTACGCTGCTGCCGGAACACCGCTGGTCGTTCTCGCCGGTAAGGAATACGGTTCGGGATCGTCACGCGACTGGGCTGCCAAGGGAACGGCGCTATTAGGTGTTCGTGCCGTTATCGCAGAGTCCTACGAGCGGATCCACCGTTCCAACTTGATTGGTATGGGAGTTCTGCCATTGCAGTTCCCTGAGGGCCAGACTGCCGAGACGCTCGGACTTGACGGTACCGAGGTCTTCTCGATTACCGGTGTTGAACAACTCAACGAGGGCACAACACCAAAGACTGTGTCGGTTATCGCTCTGAGCCAAGACGGGTCCGAGGTGGCGTTCGATGCGGTCGTACGCATCGACACTCCTGGTGAAGCCGACTACTACCGCAACGGTGGAATCCTGCAGTACGTTTTACGTTCGTTGCTGTAGTGCAGATTCATCCACTTTTGTTAGTAGAGTGGGTTGTCCCAGCCAAGCAGTCAGTTTGAGAGAAGGAGGTGCACGTGGAGATTTTGAGTTCCATCTCGAGTCCGCGTGACCTCGACACCTTAACTGAGGCTCAGCTTGATCAACTGGCTGGCGAGATTCGCCACGAGCTAGTCGACAAAGTTGCAAAATCAGGTGGCCATCTGGGGCCTAACTTGGGTGTCGTTGAGCTGACGATTGCCTTGCATCGAGCGTTTGAGTCGCCCAAGGATGCGTTGATTTGGGACACAGGTCACCAAAGCTACGTCCACAAGATGTTGACCGGTCGGATGGGGGAGTTCGATTCCCTGCGCAAGACTGGTGGGCTCAGCGGCTACCCGAGCCGGTCGGAGAGTCCGCATGACTGGATTGAGAACTCGCACGCCTCTACTTCGTTGTCCTATGCAGATGGTTTCGCCAAGGCGTGGGCGCTCAAAGGACAACTCGCTCCGTTCGCACTTTCGGATCGCCACGTTGTTGCCGTGATCGGTGACGGTGCTTTGACCGGCGGTATGGCGTGGGAAGCGCTCAACAATATTGCCGCTTCGGATCGTCAAGTGATCATCGTTGTCAACGACAATGCGCGTTCCTACGCTCCGACCATTGGTGGTCTGGCTGAGCACCTCAATACTTTGCGTACGGCACCTAGATACGAGCGCTTCTTGAATTGGGGCAAGAAATTTGTCCTCCAAACACCAGTTGTCGGCGAGGTTGCTTACGATGCGATCCACGGCCTCAAAAAAGGCCTCAAAGATGTCTTCACTCCGCAAGGCATGTTCGAGGACCTAGGTCTTAAATATGTCGGACCTATCGACGGTCACGATATTGAAAGCCTCGAGACCGCACTGCTTAGGGCGAAGGACTTCCCGGGACCTGTGATCGTTCATGCGATCACTCAAAAAGGGCGCGGCTACGCACCAGCGGAACAAGATGAGTCCGATCACTTTCACGGTATTGGCGTAATCAATCCGGGTTCGGGTAAGCCAGTCAACGCCAGCACTCCTAGCTGGACTTCGGTATTTAGTGACGAACTTGTGGCCATCGGCAAACAGGATCCAAACGTGGTGGCAATTACGGCTGCGATGCTCGGGCCGACTGGGCTTACCGAGTTTGCTAATCGGTTCCCCGAACGCACTTTTGATGTTGGAATTGCTGAGCAGCAAGCGGTGACCTCGGCTACCGCGATGGCGATGGTAGGTATGCATCCTATTGTTGCCGTCTATTCGACATTTATGAACCGTGCCTTTGACCAAGTGCTGCTAGATGCCGGTATGCACAAGGCGGGCGTGACCTTTGTTTTAGACCGGGCAGGCATTACTGGCCCAGATGGAGCCAGTCACCACGGCATGTGGGACATGTCTCTGTTCAGCCTCATTCCAGGGATGCGGATCGCCGCGCCACGTGACGAGAAGCGTCTTCGTAGCTTGCTCAATGAATCTGTCGCGATTTCCGATGGCCCTAGTATCGTGCGATTCCCAAGCGGTCCTATTTGCGAAGAAGTTGAGACGGCCCGCGAATTCGAGGGTCTCGACATCTTGCATGAGAGTGATGAGAAGGACGTTCTGCTTGTAGCAGTTGGTGCGACAGCGACGATGTGTGTGGACGCTGCGCACCGCGCAAGCTTGCACAAAATCGGCGTCACCGTGGTCGATCCCAAATGGGTCGCCCCGCTCAACTCGGCATTGGTGGAACTTGCGGCGGAGTTTAACGCCGTCGTAACAGTAGAAGACGGTCTGGAAACTTCTGGCGTTGGATCCCGTCTTACCGATATGCTCCAGGAAGCGCAGTGTCAAACGACCGTCAAGCGTGTGGGGATCCCGAGCGAATACCTCGAGCACGGCGATAGGGCAACTATCTCCGACAATGTGGGGCTAACGGCTCAGCACATCTCACGCACGATTGTTGAGGCAGCCGCCAGGTCGTCGAATGCTGCAGACCAAGAAGCGAAAGCGAGTACGCACGGCATCGCATTGAATGATGTCGCCAAAACTGTGGAGGGCTGACATGAGCAAATTGACTCGCTCAATTGTGCGGCTTATCTTCGGTTCCTCGGATCTTCCAATGGTCAGGATCACCTGGCCTGGCCCCTCGAAAAAGTCTAAGAAAAACGCCAAAGATGGGATCAACCCATCCAAGCTCATTGTTCGCGAAACCAATAAAGCATTCAGCTCCATGATTGGCATTCCTGAGAGCGCTTTAGTCAGTCAAGGAATAGTGCGACTGTTCCATGAGGACGACCAAGAGATCGTCGTCCAATCAGTCACAACAGAGATCTCTGCAGACGCTTCACGCAAGCGCGATGTGCGCCTAGTTCGGGCTGATGGAACCGAACTGTGGGTGGAGCTCACGGTGACAGTTGTGGAGCCTCAGCCGAAGTTGAAGATCAAAAAGAGCTTCGCGCTCGTCGCCTTCAACGACATCACTGCTCGTAAAGAAGCCGAAGACAACCTGCTACGACAGACAAGATTCGACGAGTTGACTGGCTTGTTGAACCGCCAGTCTTTGGTGGATCGGCTCGATACGGCTATTCAGCGACTATGGCGTGATTCAGGATATGTTGCCGTTATTTTTTGCGACTTGGACGGATTCAAACAACTCAACGACACGTTAGGTCACAGAGCCGGCGATGAGATGTTGACAGCTGTTGCCGAACGTCTGAGGGCGATTACTGGCCCGCAGCATTCGGTGGCGCGAATTGGTGGCGACGAGTTCGTCATGGTGTGTGAAGACATCAATACTCCGAGCGAGGCAAACAAGATCGGTGAGAGCATCCGCGATGCGATGCGTTCGCCGTTCCAAATCGGAAGCCGAGACTACGGTGTGAGTATCAGTGTGGGTATCGCGTGCTCTACGGATCCTCACACGACCTCAAGTGACCTTATGCGCCGTGCCGACCTGGCCATGTATCGAGCTAAAGACCAAGGTCGTAACCGGGTCGAGTTCTATGCTGATGAGTTGGAGACGACCGCTGTGGCTAAGGTCGAAGCCACCGAAGCATTGCGTCGAGCGATCGAAGAGGATCGCTTGGAGGTTCACTACCAGCCGTTTGTGGATGCTAAGACTCGTGACTACTGTGGCGTCGAAGCGCTAGTTCGCTTGGTGGACGCTCAAGGAAACCTGATCCAGCCGGGCGAGTTCATCGACACTGCTGAGCAAAGCGGACTAGTGGTGCAGCTTGGTGAGAGCGTCCTCGAGCATGCGCTCGTGCAATTGGGTGAGTGGGGAACTAAGTACGAGAACTTCCAGATGAGTGTGAACGTGTCGCCGCGTCAATTGTCCAGGCGCGATTTTGCACCTAAGGTATTTGAGCGTCTGATGGCCCATGGGCTTAACCCTAAGGCCCTCTGCCTGGAGGTGACAGAATCCGCGGCGGTAGATGCCACAGGCCCGTCGCTGATTACCTTGCGCAGATTGCGCTCGTATGGAATCGACGTTGCCATTGACGACTTTGGAACGGGCTATTCGTCGCTGACCACTTTGAAGTACCTGCAGGCTGACTTCCTCAAGATTGACCGCAGCTTCGTGCAGGACATCGAGACGGATTCTGAGGATCTGGCCATCGTCACAGCTGTGGTCAAAATCGCGCACGATCTCGGTCGCCAGGTGACTGCAGAAGGTGTCGAGAACGAGAACCAAGCCAAGATTTTGACCGACCTCGGATGCGACTTCCTGCAGGGCTACTACTTCCACAAGCCAGCCCCAGCCAACGAGATCGACACGTTACTCGAAAAGTCATACAGCCGCCGATAGGTTTGCATTTTGTGCGCGGTAGAGCAGAATGAGCTCTATGCGTGTTGGTGTAGTTGTCCTGCCGGATCTGCCGTGGGTTGAGGCTCGTCGTCGTTGGTTGGCTGTCGAGAGTCTCGGGTTTGATCATGGTTGGACTTATGATCATCTGGCGTGGCGAACGCTCGCAGACGGACCTTGGTATGGGGCAGTCCCCATGTTGAGCGCCGCGGCAGCCGTAACGTCCACTTTGCGGTTAGGAACCTTCGTCGCGAACCCGAACTTTCGGCATCCAGTCCCGTTTGCCAAGGAATTGATGACGTTAGATGACATCAGCGACGGGAGGGTCAGCTTGGGTGTCGGTGCAGGCGGCATGGGATACGACTACACAGTTCTTGGCGGTGAACCGCTAACCCTTGGACAGCGCTCGGCACGGTTTCGTGAGTTCGTTGAGATCCTAGATCAACTGCTGACGCAACAGGTAACGAATTTTGAGGGCAGCTACTACCAGGCCGTCGACGCGCGGATGATCCCTGGATGCGTTCAGCAACCCCGGATCCCGTTCTTGATTGCCGCGAACGGTCCCAAGATGATGAAGGTTGCTGCTCAGTATGGTCAAGGCTGGATCACTACCGGCGACTTCGAAAATGGTGATGGCGTAGCCGCATGGTGGGCAGGAGTGGAGACCAATTCTCGACGAATGGGCGAGACGCTTGAAGAAGCCGGACGCTCCTCAGAAGGCTTCGACAAGGTCTTGCACCTAGACGCGAGCGGTGAATACTCGTTGCAGTCGGTTGACTATTTTGAGGACTGTATGGGGCGGGCGGCTGAAGCCGGTTTCACTGATGTGGTCGTTCATTACCCGAGACCAGAAGGCCTATACGCTGGCAAGGAATCAATCCTTGAGGCCATCGCGCCTAGCTATGTGGGCGATCAACTTCAATCGATTTAAATCAGTTGTGGGGCGCTACCCGAAGGTGACGCCCCACAACTCTTGGTTCTTAGCGGCTAAGCAACGCTGGCTTTGCCAGGCTCCAAGAAGCGCTTGCCGTTGACGCGCTCGGAGATTCCTTCGCGGTCAAGGTATGGCGTGATTCCTCCGAGGTGGAACGGCCAGCCGGCACCCATGATCATGCAGAGGTCAATGTCCTCTGGCTCTGCAACGACACCTTCGTCGAGCATGAGCTGGATCTCTTGAGCGAGCGCATCAAGCGCACGGTCACGAACCTCTTGATCGGTCTGGGCCGCATCGCCCTGGACGAACATCTCAGCGATCTCAGGATCAACCTGCTTATTGCCTTCGGCATCCCAGGTCCAAATGGCACCCTTGCCAGCGGCAACGAGCTTGCCCATGTTCTCTGAGACGTAGAAGCGATCAGGGAACGCGTCGTACATAGTCTCGGACACGTGGTAGGCCACACCGGGACCAACCAGTGACATGAGGACGAACGGCGACATTGGCAGACCCAGCGGATCCATCGCATTGTCCGCAGTCTCAAAGTCGGTGCCTTCGTCAACCGAACGCGTAATCTCGCCCATGAAGCGGGTGAGCAAACGGTTCACGACGAATGCCGGAGCATCCTTGACTAGCACGCACGACTTCTTGAGCTTCTTGCCCACGACGAATGCGGTGGCAAGAGTGGCATCGTCAGTCTTCTCGGCTCGCACGATCTCCACCAGAGGCATCACTGCAACTGGATTGAAGAAGTGGAAGCCGACCACGCGCTCTGGGTGCTCGAGCTTGGAAGCCATCTCGGTCACCGAAAGCGAAGAGGTGTTGGTTGCGAGCACGCATTCAGGTGAGACAACAGCCTCAACCTCAGCGAACACCTGCTGCTTGACCTCTAGGTTTTCGAACACAGCTTCGATCACGAAGTTGGCATCGGCGAACGCATCCTTTGATACCGAACCCTGGATCAGACCCTTGAGGCGGTTGGCCTTGTCACCGTTGACGCGGCCTCGCTCGGCTAGCTTGTCAATCTCGCTGTGAGCGTAAGCCACACCCTTGTCCACGCGCTCCTGGTCAAGGTCAGTCATAACGACAGGAACCTCGAGCTGGCGTGCGAACAGCAGCGCCATCTGGCTTGCCATTAGGCCAGCGCCAACAACGCCGACCTTAGTCACCGGGCGAGCGAGGCTCTTGTCGGGAACACCGACCGGACGCTTGGCGCGCTTCTGAACCAAATCGAACGAGTAGAGGCCGCTACGTAGCTCTTCGCTCATGACGAGATCAGCGAGTGCTTCGTCTTCGGCGGCGAATTGCTCGTCGATCGTGTTGGTCTTGGCGGACTGGATCAGATCAAGTCCACGCAGGGGAGCGATAGCTGCCTCGCCGGTCTTGCCCTTGACGAACGCGCGACCAGCTTCAACAGCTTGGTCCCAGGTCTCGTCACGAGCGATCTCGGGACGCTCGACCTTGATGTCACCCTTGATGACACCAGCGGCCCAAATGAGCGACTGCTCGATGTAGTCAGCGGCCTCGAACAGGGCATCGGCAATGCCGAGCTCGGCAACCTGCTTGGGCTTGAGCATGCGGTTTTGGCTCATCGGGTTCTCGATGATCACCTTGACAGCATTTGCCGGGCCGATGATGTTCGGAATCCAGTAGGTGCCGCCCCATCCTGGGATGAGACCCAGGAAGCACTCGGGGAGGGCAACCGCAGCGGCGCTCGACGAGATAGTGCGGTAATTGCACGAGAGTGCGATCTCGAGACCGCCACCCATGGCTGCACCG
>CAUJDH010000025.1 GCA_963169225.1 Actinomycetota bacterium | reverse complement strand
GGTCGCTCCGGTGAACCGTTCCCAGACCCAGTGTCGGTCGGTTACATGTACATCTTGAAGCTTCACCACTTGGTGGATGACAAGATTCACGCTCGCTCGACTGGTCCGTACTCGATGATCACCCAGCAGCCGCTCGGTGGTAAGGCGCAGTTCGGTGGCCAGCGATTCGGTGAGATGGAGGTGTGGGCCCTCGAGGCCTACGGTGCCTCCTTCGCGCTACAGGAGCTACTGACCATCAAGTCCGATGACGTCCTCGGCCGCGTGAAGGTATACGAGGCAATCGTCAAGGGCGAGAACATCCCTGAACCGGGTATCCCCGAATCGTTCAAGGTGTTGATCAAAGAGATGCAGTCCCTATGCCTCAACGTCGAGGTCTTGGCCAGCGATGGTCAAGCGATCGAGATGAAGGATCAGGACGAAGAAGTATTCCAAGCGGCAGAAGAACTGGGCATTAACCTCAGCCGCCAAGAGCCAAGCAGCGTACAGGAGATCTAAAGATGCTAGACGTGAACTTCTTTGACGAGCTTCGTATTGGTTTGGCTACGGTCGACGACATTCGTCGTTGGTCCTATGGCGAGGTCAAGAAGCCAGAAACCATCAACTACCGCACGCTCAAGCCAGAAAAAGATGGCCTGTTCTGCGAGAAGATCTTCGGACCGACTCGCGACTGGGAGTGCTACTGCGGCAAGTACAAGCGCGTGCGCTTCAAGGGCATCATTTGTGAACGCTGTGGTGTCGAGGTAACGCGTGCCAAGGTTCGCCGTGACCGCATGGGTCATATCGAGCTTGCCGCTCCTGTTACTCACATCTGGTACTTCAAGGGTGTGCCAAGCCGCCTGGGTTACCTGCTCGACCTTGCTCCCAAGGATCTCGAGAAGGTCATCTACTTCGCTGCTTACATGATCACCGAGGTTGACGAGGATGCTCGCCACCGTGATCTGCCAACCCTCGAAGCCAAGATCGAGAACGAGAAGACTCAGCTCGCCAATAAGCGCGATGACGAGGTCAACAAGGTTCAGGTCAAGCTCGAAGAGGATTTGGGCAAGCTTGAAGAAGAAGGCGCCAAGGCCGATGTGAAGCGCAAGGTTCGCACCGCAGCCGAGAGCGAGATGACCAAGATCCGCAAGCGTTTCGACGCCGAGATCGCCAAGCGCGTTGCCGTGTTTGATCGGTTCCGTAACCTCAAGGTCCAGGATCTCGAGGGCGACGAACTGCTCTACCGCGATATGCGTGACCGCTACGGTCGTTACTTCAAGGGCGGCATGGGTGCCGAGGCAATCCAGAACCGGCTGCGCGATTTTGATCTTGATGCCGAGGCCGAGTCCCTCAAGGAGATCGTTGCCACTGGCAAGGGTCAAAAGAAGACTCGTGCGCTCAAGCGTCTCAAGGTAGTTAGCGCGTTCCAGTCGACGACGAACTCGCCACTGGGCATGGTCCTCGACGCTGTTCCGGTGATCCCGCCGGATCTGCGCCCGATGGTTCAGCTCGATGGTGGCCGCTTCGCGACTTCGGATCTCAACGATCTGTACCGCCGCGTGATCAACCGCAACAACCGTCTCAAGCGTCTGCAAGACCTTGGTGCTCCCGAGATCATCGTCAACAACGAAAAGCGCATGCTGCAAGAGGCTGTTGACGCACTGTTCGACAACGGTCGTCGTGGACGTCCGGTGACTGGTCCGGGTAACCGTGCACTCAAGTCGCTCTCGGACATGCTCAAGGGTAAGCAAGGTCGCTTCCGTCAGAACCTGCTCGGAAAGCGCGTTGACTACTCGGGTCGTTCGGTGATTATCGTCGGACCGCAGCTTGAGCTGCATCAGTGTGGTTTGCCCAAGCAGATGGCACTCGAGCTGTTCAAACCGTTCGTCATGAAGCGTCTGGTTGACCTCAACCACGCACAGAACATCAAGAGCGCCAAGCGCATGGTGGAGCGTTCACGCTCGGTCGTGTGGGATGTGCTCGAAGAGGTTATTGCTGAACACCCGGTCATGCTGAACCGTGCACCAACTCTGCACCGGTTGGGAATCCAGGCGTTCGAGCCGCAACTCGTTGAGGGTAAGGCCATTCAGATCCACCCACTCGTATGTACTGCGTTCAACGCAGACTTCGACGGTGACCAGATGGCTGTCCACTTGCCGCTGTCGGCAGAAGCGCAGGCTGAGGCCCGCATCCTCATGCTGTCGGCCAACAACATCCTCTCGCCAGCAAACGGCAAGCCGATCACTGCTCCGACCCAGGACATGGTGCTTGGCCTCTACTTCCTTACGGGAGAAGAAGGCGAAGACGCCAAGGGCTCGGGTCAGGCTTACGCATCGGTTGCCGAGGCAATCATGTCGCTGGATGCCGGTGACTTGGATGTTCGTGCCAAGATCAAGTTGCGTTTGGACGAGTCGTTCACTCCGCCAGCTGGTTCCGACATCGAGGGAGGTCGTCCGTTTGTACTTGAGACCACCCTTGGTCGCGCCTTGTTCAACGAGACGATGCCCGCCGGGTACCCGTTCGTCAACGAGATTGTGAGCAAGAAGGTTCTTGGCTCCGTCGTCAACGACTTGGCTGAGACTCAGTCCAAGGTGCAGGTTGCTGCGACTCTGGATGCGCTCAAGTCGCTCGGCTTCCACTGGTCGACTCGCTCTGGCGTGACAATCTCGATGTCCGATGTTGTGACCCCTGCTGCTAAGGCCGGTTTGCTGGCCGATGCTGAGGTCCTCGACGAGAAGGTTCAGAAGAAGTTCGAGCGCGGTTTGATCACCGACCTTGAGCGTCGTCAGGAACTGATCGACATCTGGACGCACGCAACCGACCAGGTCGCTAACGCTGTGACCGAGAGCTTCCCTGAGGACAACCCCGTCTACATGATGGTTGACTCCGGTGCTCGCGGAAACATGACCCAGGTTCGTCAGATCGCCGGTATGCGTGGTCTGGTGGCCAACCCGAAGGGTGAGATTATTCCTCGTCCGATCAAGTCGAACTTCCGTGAAGGCTTGTCGGTTCTCGAGTACTTCATCTCTACTCACGGTGCTCGTAAGGGTCTGGCTGACACCGCGCTTCGTACCGCTGACTCGGGTTACTTAACCCGTCGTCTGGTGGACGTTTCGCAGGACGTGATCATCCGCGAGGAAGACTGTGGCACTGACCGCAGCTTGCCGCAGACGATCGGTGTCAAGGGTGACGATGGTGTTGTTCGCACGATTGAGAATGCTGATACTGCTGCTGCTTCGCGTCTCTTGGCTGAGGATGTCACCGTTGGTGGCAAGACTCTCGCCGAGGCAGGCGACGACCTCACGACGAACCTGATCGACACACTCACCGCCGCTGGCGTTGAAGAAGTCCGTGTGCGTTCGGTGCTCGTGTGTGATGCTCGCGTTGGTGCTTGCGCCAAGTGCTACGGCCGTTCGTTGGCAACTGGCAAGCTCGTTGACGTCGGTGAGGCAATCGGTATTGTCGCCGCCCAGTCGATTGGTGAGCCTGGTACTCAGCTGACTATGCGTACCTTCCACACCGGTGGTGTTGCAGGTGACGATATTACGCACGGTCTACCTCGTGTCGTTGAGCTCTTCGAGGCTCGTACGCCTAAGGGTGTTGCACCGATTACTGAGGTCGCTGGAACTGTTCGCATTGACGACACCGACAAGACGCGCAAGATCGTCGTTGTTGGTGATGGCAAGGATGCCGAAGAGTTCGCCTACCCAGTCTCGAAGCGTTCGCGCCTGCTTGTGCAGGATGGCGACCAGGTCGAGGTTGGTCAGCAGCTGACCGCCGGTGCCGTAGATCCCAAGCAGGTTCTGCGTATCCTGAGCCCGCGTGCTGTGCAGCTTCACTTGGTGGAGCAGGTGCAGGACGTGTACAAGCCACAGGGTGTGTCGATTCACGACAAGCACATCGAGGTCATTGTTCGCCAGATGCTCAAGCGCGTCACGATCATCGAGCCAGGTGACTCTGGCTTCTTGACTGGTGAGCTTGTGGATGCCGCTAAGTTCCAGCGCCACAACCGCGCGGTGCTGCAGGACGGTGGAACTCCAGCTTCGGGTCGTCCCGAGCTCATGGGTATCACCAAGGCATCGTTGGCAACCGAGTCGTGGCTGTCGGCCGCGTCCTTCCAAGAGACGACCCGCGTTCTCACCGAGGCAGCAATTCACGCCAAGAGTGATCCGTTGGTTGGCCTCAAGGAGAACGTGATCATCGGTAAGTTGATCCCGGCCGGTACTGGTCTCTCGCGTTACCGCAATGTCAAGGTTGAGGCGACTGAAGAAGCCA
>CAUJDH010000024.1 GCA_963169225.1 Actinomycetota bacterium | reverse complement strand
CGGTGACGGCCAAATCGCCGCAGTCCAGTACGGCCCCGGAGTTAACGTCGTTTTTGCCAAGACCACCGGAGTCGGCGGACAATGGCAAATCATCGACAAGAACGAGATCTGCGGAACTGCTAGCGCAGGACTCCCAGCATCTGTTCTTGCCTTCTGCAACAAGAACTAACAAACACTAGCTAGCTACACAGAAAGCCGTGCCTATTGGTCAATGCGACCAGTAGGCACGGCTTTCTAGTAGGTATCAACTCTAAGAGTTGTGCTTACGGCGGCTCATTCCGATCATCCCGCCCCCGACGGCCAACAAGATGGCAGCTAAAACGCCAGCGAAAGTGGCTTCCGAGCCAGTCTTGGCTAGAGTTCCATTTGCTTCTGCATTGTCAGCGTCATCTGTTGGAGCTTCAGAAGACAGACTGTCCTCATGGAGCTCGACAACTGCACTCGTTGAACTAGGGTTCACTGCATCAGCATTATTGCCATCAGTATCAGTCGTGGGTGGGGTTTCGACTTCCTCGTCAAGAGGGCCTTCTTCTAATTCAGGCAGAGTTCCGTCGCCCTCTTCGTTGCCGTTCTCACTGTCACCCTCGTTGCCCGAGTTGTCGTCACCAGGATTGTTGTTGCCGCCCTCTTGATTACCGTTTTCGTTGTTTCCCTCGTTACCTGAGTTATCGTCACCAGGCACCGCGGGCTGTTCAACCTCAACGACAAAAGTGTGACCAGCCGGATCGCCATCAACCACAACCGTGGCCTTATAAAGCTTCTTGAGGTAAGTCATATGGACCGCGTACGAACCGTTGAGCAGCTCGGTCTCGATCGTTCCATTTGCACCAGTCTTACCGTGCTTGACCCAGCCATCAACTGCGAGACCGTAGAGCGCAAAGTCACCATCGGTCAAAGGGTTGCCATTCTGATCCGTCAGCTTCAACGTCACTGGCTTGGTCTTGAAGTCGATGTCGATAGCAGATGCACCAACTGCAACCTTGCTCTGTTGCTCGCGGCCACCCTTATAGGACACAGCGAATGAGATTGCGCCTGGAAGCACCTCGGAAGTCGCAGTACCGTCAACACCGGTGGTTCCCATGGATTGCCATGCGGTCGCAGTTCCGTAGTAGGAAGCAGCGGCACCCTGGATCGGATTGCCTGAAGAATCCTTGAGTGACACCGTGGCGGGAGTCGTCTGGAACTCGACTTGATCAGATTCACCCGAAACAGTCACAGACTTGGGCTGTTGAGTGTGCTTATAAGTCAGCTTGAAGGTGACCTTGCCAGGAGTAATTTCACGTGCGACAGCTCCATCGGAACCGGTAGTACCAAACGAGTTCCAAGTGCTAGCTGTCGAACCATTGGCCTTGCCGTAGTACTCGGCAGTGGCACCCGACAATGGTGCACCGTTGGAGTCGGTCAGCTTTAGAGTCACATTGGTGGTGATATCAGCTGCCTGTGCCGGCTGCATTGCTGCAACCATGCCCAAACTGAGTGCAAGAGTCACGGCACTAACCAGTGCGAGCACCTTATAAGTCCACGTATCGGTGCGGATGAAACTCATTCGATCTCCAGTCGTTAGTTAACAGATCTCATTAAGTTCTGTTATACCCAGCGTGACCAAAATGAAACTTTAACCCAAATACCTCATCTTTTTAGGAGTACCAACTAATCAAAACTGACTACCTAGTTGGCTATAAGTAACCGAGATGGCTACTGGGGAATAGTTCGGAGAATCGTGTGGATCGGGCAAAGTTAGAGTACTGCACTCTAGCTTGCTAAATTCGCACTCTAGAGTGTGAATTTCCCACTCTGGCAGTTACGGCCAGATCGTTTAGTCATTACCAGCCCGGGTGGATTGTGGGGCGTGAGCCGAGAACAGCTCGGTACTGCTACTGGGAAGTTGGCAGTCAATGAATACTTGTACGGGATCTGCGCATTTCTCAATACTCCGCAAGGTGCAAGAGTGATAGAAGGAGAAGGCGGCGGTATCGGTGAGGTGCAACGAGCACTCAATGAATGGCCTGCAGATCCGCCGATCTTCATCGACCAAGCTGTTACTTTCACTGCAGTGCTTATGAGGCCACATGCGGAATTACACTCGTCGGCGACGGCTCTCCGTGTTGACTCAGGCGATCCTCAGACCCGGATTCTAACTGTTCTCGCGGCGGGATCGCTGGATCGTAATTCGATCACAGAGCGCACAGGATTAACTCGCTCACAGACGCGTTATGCACTCGACAAGCTCATCGCTACAGACCGCGTGACTATGAACGGTGGACTCGGTGCTCGAAATACGACTTACTCGCTAACCGAGGTGGACTAACCTTGCAGCGGCTCCACGAAAAAGACGGCCCGAAGGCCGTCCTTTTTCTTAATGTGGAGCCTAGGAGAGTCGAACTCCTGACATCTGCCTTGCAAAGGCAGCGCTCTACCAGCTGAGCTAAGGCCCCTTGGTCAAGTCGTGCTTGGCCAGTAAACCAAGCGTACTTGACCAACTAACGCCCGACCACCGAGGTGACCGTAGGCGCTAGAAGTCTAGTTTTCGATCTTGCCACCGAACGCTTCAGCGGCATCCTGGCGAGGATCATCCACCTTGCCACCAAATGCCTTAGCTGCGTCTTCACGCACCTGGTTGACATCCGAGGCAACAACCTTTGCGTCCTTGACTGCCGTTTCGGTGTCACGGACGGTTGAAGTGGCATCGTTCCACAAGTCTTCCTCGGCCTGATTCGCGGTCACCTGGCGGTAAACCACGTATCCAATCGCGGCGACGGCGCCGATCAATAATAATTTCTTCATGTGGGCCTAGGTGGATTTGAACCACCGACCTCACCCTTATCAGGGGTGCGCTCTAACCAACTGAGCTATAGGCCCGTCAGGACATCTCTCGTGAAAGAAAGCTGAAGGTTGATTCTCAAGTAGAGAACCGAAAATTAAGATTACAGGGTCGGGTACCTGCAACGCCAAGCCGGTGTAACTAAGGTTCGACTACGCGACAGGTTGGTCCTCAGAGAGGGTGACTTCAACGCCGCCAGTGAACGTCACGGTGGCGTTGTAGATCGCCGCAAATATCGTTGCCAGCACTGTGGTGAGAACGATTTCGAAGGCCGCGATTACTAGCGCCAGACCCACAATTCGACCGAACGAAACGAACGAGAAGATGTCGAATGCGGAGGCACCCTCACCACCTATGTCATCGACCGTTGAGTTGATCACATCGAAAGTTCCACTGAGCGAGAGCATGAGCCACATCAGGATCGTAGCCACGATGATGATCACCGCGAGGCTGAGCGACAGGACGAATGCCGACTTAGCTACCGAATATGGCTCTAATCTGGTCACGAACAATCTTGCGCGGCGGGTCTTGGTTCCCGGCGCTACGTTTGTTGGATCCGCCTGGGCCGGTTGGCCTGTGCCTTGCATATGGGCGCTCACTCTTGATCTCCCTCAGGTGTTGGGGCAGAGTCTTTAGAGCCTGCCTCATCTGGTTGCCCCCCATTTTCATTCTCGTCATCGTTACCGTTGACGTCATCGAGCTCTGCGGCACGTGCGACAGCAACGAGTGACCGATCACCTTCGACGCGCATAAGAGCAACACCCATCGTGTCACGGCCCGTCGTGCGGATCTCACGCACCGACGTTCGCATGACGACACCGTCACTAGCCACGGCAAATAGTTCGTCGCTTTCGTCGCAAATCAATGCACCAACGAGTGAACCTCGCTCTTCCACCAGCTTCATGGCACGGACACCAAGGATCCCTCGACCCTTGACCGACCAATCATCAACTGGGGTTCGTTTTCCGTACCCTCCGTCGGTCACGGTCACCACAAAGGCACCGTCGCGAACGACATCCAACGCCAGTAGGGAGTCACCCTTACGGAACTTCATGCCGATCACGCCAGCGGTACTGCGACCCATCGGACGCAACGTCTGATCATCAGCGATAAACCGGGCGCTCATACCCTTGCGCGATACCAGAAGCACATTGTCGCCACCGTTGATCAACTTGGCGGCAATCAACTCGTCGCCATCCTTAAGATTGATCGCGATCAGACCACCAGTGCGATTGGTGTCATAGTCGCTGAGCTTGGTCTTCTTGACCATGCCCGACTTGGTCGCGAGTACAAGGAAATCGGCCTGCTCATAGTTATTGAGCACCATGACCTCGGCGATCGTCTCGTCCGGCTCAAATGCCAACAAGTTCGCCACATGCTGCCCACGGGCATCACGGGCAAGCTCGGGTAGTTGATATGCCTTAGTGCGATACACACGGCCGCGATTGGTGAAAAACAGGATCCAATCGTGCGTCGACGTCACAAATAGGTGATCCACCACATCGTCGGCTTTGAGCTGCGCACCGCGCACTCCTCGACCACCGCGTCGTTGGGCTTTGTATGACTCGGTGAGAGTGCGCTTGGCGTAACCGCCAGCCGTAATCGTCACAACCACATCGCGAACCGGAATGAGGTCCTCGTCGCTACCTAGATCGTCAGATGGCACAAGTTGGGATCGGCGCTCATCGCCAAACTTGTCGACAACCTCTTGTAGTTCTTCCGAGACGATAGTGCGCTGGCGTTGATCACTCGCGAGAATGTCCTCATAGTCAGCAATCTTGACCTGTAGCTCTTCATACTCGTTGACAATCTTCTGACGTTCGAGTGCTGCCAAGCGACGTAGCTGCATATCGAGGATCGCAGTGGCTTGGATCTCATCGATCTCAAGCAGGTCCATCAGGCCTGCACGCGCCTCCTCAACACTTGGGCTTCGGCGGATCAACGCCACAACTTCATCGATTGCATCGAGTGCCTTGAGGTAGCCCTCGAGAATGTGGGCGCGCTCCTTGGCCTTGCGTAGACGGAATGTCGTGCGGCGTTGGATGACCTCGATCTGGAACTTGATCCAGTTGGTAATGAACTGGTCGAGCGTTAGCGTGCGTGGAACTCCATCAACGAGGGCGAGCATATTGGCGCCGAAAGTGTCTTGGAGTTGGGTGTGCTTATAGAGCTGGTTGAGCACGACATTTGGCTGCGCGTCCTTCTTGAGGACAAGCACCAAACGCATGCCAGTTCGGCTGGAAGTCTCGTCGCGCAAGTCAGCAATTCCGGTGATCTTGCCAGAGTCAGCTTGCTCGGCGATCCGAACCGTCAAGGTGTCAGGGTTGACTTGGTACGGCAGCTCGGTGATCACAAGGATCGTGCGGCCGCGTTTGTCTTCTTCGATCGAGACCTTGGCCCGCATAACGATCGATCCACGACCCTTGCGGTAAGCATCGTCGACTCCACGACGACCAACGATCAATCCGCCGGTCGGGAAGTCCGGTGCCGGAATCCGCTCGATCAGTGCCTCTAGTAACTCTTCGGATGACGCCTCAGGATTCTCAAGTGACCACTGAACACCATCGTTGAGTTCGCGCAGATTATGCGGCGGAATATTGGTCGCCATACCGACGGCGATACCGGCCGATCCGTTGGCCAACAAGTTCGGTAGCCGCGAAGGCAGAAGTACCGGCTCTTGCGTCTTGCCATCATAGTTGGGCACAAAGTCGACGGTGTCCTCATCGATATCGCGCACCATCTCCATGGCAATGTTCGACATGCGGCACTCGGTGTATCGCTGAGCAGCCGCTGGGTCATCGCCAGGTGAACCGAAGTTTCCTTGACCTTGCACCATCGGGTACCGCAACGACCAAGGCTGGGTCAAACGCACGAGGGCGTCATAAATCGCGCTGTCGCCGTGAGGGTGGTAGTTACCCATAACGTCGCCGACCACACGTGCGGACTTGAAGAAGCCGCGATCAGCACGGTACCCACCGTCGTACATCGCGTACAGCACACGACGGTGAACGGGCTTGAGGCCATCGCGCACATCAGGCAGAGCACGTCCCACGATCACGCTCATGGCGTAGTCGAGGTACGAACGCTGCATTTCGGTCTGAATCTCGACCGGTTCTATCCGGTTCGAGGCGTCGTTAGACTCCACCTCGGTGGTGGTTTGATCGTTGGTCACAGGGTCGTCACCTCTGCGGCTTCGTCGTCGGTCAAGTCGATGGTCTCGATCAGGTCGACGAGCAACACTGGTTCGCTATTGCGGGAATTAAATATCAAGGAATCGCACATCCTTCGCGTTTCGTTGGATGAATGAGCGCCGCGACTCGACGTCCTCGCCCATCAGCATCGAGAACATTTCGTCAGCCTGCGCTGCATCATCGAGTGTTACTTGCAGCATCACGCGGCGATCAGGATCCATAGTGGTCTCCCAAAGTTCGCTGGCGTTCATCTCACCCAGACCCTTGTAGCGCTGGATACCGTCATCCTTGGGAAGCTTCCAACCTTGCTCGAGTCCGTACTCAACGAGCTTGTCGCGCTCCAAGTCCGAGTAAGCGTACTGGTCGTCCTCACGAGACCAACGGATCTTGTAGAGCGGCGGCTGAGCAAGATACACATGGCCCTGCTCGAGCAGTGGACGCATGAATCTGAAGAGCAAAGTAAGCAGCAGCGTGCGAATGTGCTGGCCATCCACATCAGCGTCGGCCATGAGCACGAGCTTGTGATACCGCAAGCGTTCGAGGTCGAAGTCCTCTTGCACGCCGGTTCCGAGCGCAGAAATCATCGCCTGGACCTCAGTATTGGCTAGCACCTTGTCGAGTCGAGCGCGTTCCACGTTGAGGATCTTGCCTCGGATCGGAAGGATCGCTTGGATCTCAGGGTCGCGACCGCTACGGGCAGAACCGCCGGCCGAGTCACCCTCCACAATGAAGACCTCACAGCGCTCAGGTTCGTTC
>CAUJDH010000023.1 GCA_963169225.1 Actinomycetota bacterium | reverse complement strand
CGTCAACAAGAAGGGGATCCAGGTCTGGCGTACGACAAGCAAAGTCACCAAATCTGAAGCTCCCAAAGTGTTCGAGATTGAGGTGACGGGTCTTCGGTTGCCTGTTTCGACCTGGCGTTACGAGATCGAGCCTGTGGCTGGTGGATCGCGAATCACAATGATTTGGATCGACAACCGTGCAGGCCTACGCGGCGATGTCATGCGGGTCATGGGGTTCGCAGCTACTGGTGTGTGGAACCGCGATGACCACAATGCCAACGGAATGCGCATTACGCTCGAGGCTTTGAAGAAGGAGCTCGAAAGTAAAGGTGCAGCAGCCTAGACACCTCCTGTGGTTCCAAGTGATCTCGCACACATGATGGTAGGCAGGACGGAATCTGCCACTTAGCATTAATAGATGTCGTCCAAGTCCCTTGTTGTTGTGGGCTCTCTCGTCCTGTCGTTGACAGCGGCGATGATTGCAGCCCCGGCGATGGCGTCTCCTGGCGGCGGGGCTGCGGGTGGAACATGGCGAGCCAATGACCGCGATAGCCTGAACCAGGAGTTGGCGGAGCGCGGCAAAAATCGTCGTATTGCCTCAAAACGTACCGGCAAAGGTTCTGTCCTGGGTGCCAGGGAATTGCGTTCAAAAGCGGGTACTTGGAATAAAAGCAAGAAGGTACATCTCCTGATTGCGCACTCCAGCGACGGTACTGTCGCAGGCTTTACTGGCGCGACGAGTCGAACAGTCAGAGCGAGTCAAGTCGAGGCTGAGATAACAAAGGCTGAGGCAGATAAGACTGCTGTCTCCATCGACGTAGTTGGCGCGGTTCGGGCTATGACGAGTGCACAGAATTCCTACCCCGGCGGCGGCGAATACGAGCAATGGGCGTTGGGCAAACTCCAAGCAGAACAGGTGTGGCGCTTGGCTAAGGGTGATGGCATCAAGGTGGCAGTTCTGGACACGGGAGTGCAAGGGGATCATCCTGATTTAGCTGGTCAACTTTTGTCTGGCAAGGACTACGTGGATGAGGACAACGTCGGCTCGGTTGATCCACATGGACACGGCACGCACGTGGCAGGGATCATCGCCGCTGCTATGAATGACTTCGGAGTAACTGGCTTAGCACCGAATGCCAAGATCATTCCAATCCGTGTATTGCCTGCAGAAGGTACCGCGAATTGGGCCCATATCGTGGACGGAATTTACGAGGCCGCTGACCGAGGCGCAGACATTATCAATATGTCCTTAGGAGGAAAGGGAACTAACTACAGTGCCTTGAACCTCGCTGTGGAGTACGCCCACCTCAAAGGCGCCTCCGTTGTTGCCTCGAGTGGAAACTCTGGCGACGACACGATGTATCTTCCTGCTGGCACGCCAGGAGTGTTGGGCGTTGGTGGAACCACAAGCGGCGATGTGCGCACATGGGATTCCACCTATAACTCGAGTGTCGATCTGAGTGCTCCAGGCGAAAGTATTTACTCAACGACCTCTGGCTCGGGTTATGAAGAGGATTCTGGAACCTCCATGGCCACGCCCTACGTGTCAGCAACTTTGGCTCTGACACTTCAGGCTGCGCGCCAGTCGACCCCTGGCGCCACGGCCGTCGGTGTAGAGCAGTTGGTGCAAGACAATTCAGTTGATCTTGGTGAACCAGGTCGCGATGACGAGTTTGGTGTCGGACGAGTAGATCCTCTGGCCGTAGTGCGAGTGTTGCTACCTGCCCAACCAGCAATGCCCGCCAAATCTGTACCAGCCAAGGCGAAGCCAACTAGAACCAAACTCAAGATGACGGTTAAGACCAAACGGCTTGGCGGCAAAAAACGGTCGGTTACGATCCGTTCCCGTAATGCGATGGCCCTCAGGGTCACTATGGTCAAAAAGGTTCGCGGCAAATGGCGAGTGCAGCGGGCAGTGGTTCTGCGTAAGAACGGCAGGATCACTCTGCGCTTAGGGCCAGGTCAGTATCGCCTCAAGCGTAGTGCGACTGTCACGAGCTACTCACTGAACTTTGCGTTCCGAGTTCGCTAATTTCAAACTCAATAACGTCGGGTCTTCCAATGTAGGCGGGCAATCGGGTGAAGAAGTTTTGTCCCCACCTCTCTCAAGGAGAAAGCTGAGACTAAGGATCCGTAGGGCGGATCTCATAGTTTTCAAAATGAGGTGGATCGATGATTCGGGCGACCTTGGCATCGGGTTTGGCTGTCACGTTGGCAGTTGGCTTCGTTGCGAGCCCGGCATACTCTGCGCAGTCAGAAACACCTGCAAAATCCAAAAAATCGAGGGCATCCGATCGCGGCCATGAGAACTACAACCTCGATAAGCGCGCTGGAAATAGCAAGATTGCGGCCCAGCGCACCGGTAAGGGTTCAGTGCAAGGTGCAGCTGGCCTGCGAGCCAAGGCTGATCGCTGGAATCCCAATAGGCAAGTTCGCTTGGTGACGTCCTATTCAGTTGACGGTACGGTTGCTGGCTTCAAAGGGCTAAAAGTACGGACAGTCAAAGCACGCGATGTCGACGATGTGATCGCTCAAGTGGAAGCAGATAAGACGGCAGTCGCAGTTGAAGAAGACAAGCCGGTACAGGCTATTGAAGCCAGTTCGCAGTCGACTCCTGGAGGTGGACAGTACTCACAATGGGCGCTTACCAAGCTCCAAGCCGGTCAGCTTTGGCAACAGTCAACGGGTCAAGGAGTAAAGGTCGCAGTTCTCGATACTGGAGTTGAGGCCAACCACCCGGACCTTTCTGGTCAGGTGCTTGCTGGCAAAGACTTTATGAACGACGGCTATGCAGCCAACCAAGATCCTCACGGCCATGGCACTCATGTGGCAGGAATCGTTGCCGCTTCTATGAACTCGATTGGTGTCACTGGTTTAGCGCCAAATGCCAAGATCATTCCTATTCGCGTGTTGGGCGCGGACGGTAGCGGCACAATGAGCGGAGTCGCTAACGGGATCTACGAAGCAGCGGACCGTGGTGCTGACATCATCAATATGTCTTTGGGTGGGACCGGTACTTCGTCACCTGTCGTTCAGATGGCGGTAAATTATGCCCGCAACAAAGGTGTATCGGTCATGGCCGCTATGGGCAACAACGGCGGGTATGTCTTCTCGATTCCCGCAGTATTGCCTGGCGTCGTTGGGGTTGGTTCTACTACCAATTCCGATGGTTGGTCGAATTTCTCCAACTACAACGAGTTTGCCGATGTAAGTGCTCCCGGCTCTAGTATCAACTCCACATACAAGAACGCCGGGTACGCGGGAATGAGTGGCACCTCAATGGCGACCCCCTATGCTGCTGCCTCCCTGGCGGTGTCATTGCAAGCTGCACGCAGTGTCAATGGTTCGGCGACCGGTCTTGGCGTTGAGCAGGTGTTACTAAACACAGCAGTTGACCTTGGCGCGTCGGGTTATGATCACTACTTTGGCTACGGTCGGGTAAATCCCTTGGCCGCTGTCACTTTGTTGACGGCAGGAGCTGAGGATGAGCCCGAACCACCCGGATCAGAGGACCCCACACCAGAACCAAGCCCAGAGCCTCAACCAAGCCCTAGCCCGACTCCTCCAACGAGCCCAGCCCCAACCAAGCCAGCACCTAAGCCAGTGAAGAGCAAGGTGAAGGTAACGGTCAAGATCAATCGTGTTCGTGCAAAACTGCGTAGCGTTGCGTTCCGCGCGAATAGTGTGACTACGGTCAAGATTAAATTGCTCAAGAGTGTGCGCGGCAAATGGCGTACTCAGCGCACACTTTCTCTAGGTAAGAATCGCCAGGTCAACCTCCGGTTGGCCGTTGGCAAGTACCGTCTCACTCGCAACGCAACTGCGACCTACTACCAGCTGAATCAGGCTTTCCGCGTGCGCTAATTGTCAGTTTGCTTGCGTGATCGACACCTTCATCAAAGTTGCGGTGTATTTCTTGTCTATAAGTGCAGAAATGCACCGCAACTTCTGTAGAGGTCGCCCAGTCGCGGTAGCTAACTGGTTATTGCGATGCCCAGAATTGCGGCAATTACGCAGAGAATTGCCATTCCCACGCTATTGACTAGGGCAGGTGCCACTCGACGTTCCATGAGCATCGTTACTGTGTCAAGGCTGGCCGTGCTGAACGTCGTGTAGCCACCAAGGAATCCCACACCAAGGATCGTTGCCCACACTCCCAGGTGGGTGGCACTTCCCGTAACGAGTCCGAGTGTGAACGAGCCGCTGATGTTGACGACGAGGATGCCTATGGGAAATTTTTCGCGGATAGATTCTGGGAATGACGTATCGATGTAATAGCGAGCAATAGCGCCGAGACCACCTGCGACGGCAACTAAAAGTGCGAGTAGGACTCCATTCATGCCGCACCCCTGCTATCGGACCCATTCGAGCGCGGGGCTGAGGAGTCCGGTTGAGAGCCATTGCCGACCGAGCGACCGGTCACAATTCCCAGCCATGAAGCGATTCCACCGAAGATCAAGGTGGCCGCAATATAGATAACCGCAGCGGTTATTCGTTGATGATCAAGCAGGAGAGCACTGTCGTCGGCGAATGCGCTGTAGGTGGTGAACCCGCCCATAAGGCCGGTGGCGATGAGGAGACGTAAGCGTCGTTCATGCTCATTATGTATGTCGCGGGCTGCGAGGAACCCAATAAAGGCACCTAGTAGAAATGCGCCAACCACGTTGATGATCAAGATTCCTAAGGGGAGGCCATCGGGGGTTGGAATAGCCTCGCTCAATAGGTAGCGAAGTAGGGTGCCGATCGCACCACCTAGACCAACAAGGCCGAGCGTGACCATTGTTTCGCGCCGCGATGCCTTGACTTGAGCCATAGTGGGAAGCCTACCGCTCGAAATCGCCTATTGTTTCTTTGTGGTTGAAGACTTATGGCTGCTGTTCGCGATCGTGGTGATTGCTTGTGCGGTGATCGGATTTTGGGTCGCTCGCGAGTTTGGTCGACGGGCGGTTGCAGTGATGGCCAGCTGCGTGCTTGTCGCGCTCGTGATGGTCTGGATCAACTACGAAGTGTTCTCGTTCAACAGCTGGGCCGCCGGTTCCGGTTGGCGAAGCCTCATTGTGTTTGCGCCGTCATTGATTCTCGGATTGGGAGTGTGGCTCTGGTCCGGACGAAGCGAACGCCATTGGGGCGCCGGAGCATGGTGGGTGCTCCTATTAGTGCTAGGGCCAGGGCTCATCACTTATGTGCCACGGATCAGTGTTC
Organism: Actinomycetota bacterium; assembly: GCA_963169225.1. GTDB lineage: Bacteria > Actinomycetota > Actinomycetes > S36-B12 > UBA10799 > KLAP162. The sequence goes on along the minus strand of CAUJDH010000023.1, from coordinate 42,491 downwards.
AATCAGTTCCAGGCCTCGGCAGCATGGACGCTGTTGCGCACTCGACAGACCCAAAGTTCGTGCAGCTCTTGTGGTGGGCACTCGCATCGATCGCGCTTTATGTGTTGATCCCAGTCATCTACGCCAAGGTTTTTGGACAGCGAATCCGTGGCTACGGTTTATCGCTCTCATTCGTCAAGACCGAGGTCATGATGTTTTTGTTAGTGGCGCCTGTGATCGCAGTGCTTGTATGGCTAGCCACTGCAGATCTGCGCTTCCAACATATGTACCCCTTCTACTCGATGCAGCCCGATGATCCCAACGGTGTGACTAAGCTATTGATCTTCGAGCTTGTGTACGGGCTCTCATTCGTTGCGCTCGAGTTCTTTTTTCGCGGTTTTCTTGTGCATGCGGGGAACAAGGTCGTGGGCGTCCATGCGGTAGCGCTCATGGCGCTGTCGTACTGCCTGATCCATTTGGGTAAGCCGCTTCCCGAATGCTTGTCGAGTCTCATCGGCGGTCTACTGCTCGGCTATGTCTCACTCAAACTCAAGTCGATCGCAGTGGGTGTTGTGGCCCACTTGACCATGGCTTGGGGAACCGATGCCGCTGTTCTTTGGCGCTCCTCCGGGTAGAGCACTAAGGTGAACTTGTGAGCGAACTGACTACACGCGACCTCGTAGAGCTTGTTGAGAAGCTGTATCCGCCAGCACGCAAATCTGACTGGGATCAAATCGGGCTTGTGTGTGGACGTCTCGATCAAGAGGTCACTGGCGTTGTCGTGGCCGTAGATCTCACACACGAGGTGATCGATTTTGCCGAATCCAATGAAGCCAATTTCGTTCTCGTCCATCATCCGTTGTTCTTAAGTGGCGTACATGAAGTATCAGAGGAGCGCTTTAAGGGCGAGTTCGTACATCGACTGATCGAGGGAAAGATTGCGTTGATGGTTGCACACACCAATGCCGACGCAGCGAACCCCGGAGTCTCCGATGCTTTGGCTGCTGCGCTCGGACTTAGCAATACTGTTCCGATCGAAATCATCGAATCCGAAGTTGTTGGATTAGGTGAATCGGGACCTGTAGGAATTGGTCGAGTAGGCGCACTCGAGACTCCGATGAGTTTGCGTGACTTTGCCTCGCTTGTTGCTGACGCCACCCCTGCTACCGCGCAAGGCGTTCGCGTCGCAGGCGACTTGGATCGTATGGTGCAGCGCGTCGCCGTTTGTGGTGGGTCCGGTGACTCGTATTTGGATCTATTGGAGCCACTTGGTGTTGATGTCTATTTGACCTCAGACCTCAAGCATCACCGCACACGCGACCATCTCGATGCCGGAGGCTGCGCAGTAGTTGACATCCCGCATTGGGCCAGTGAGTTCCCATGGTGCGCGGTGGCAGCTCGTAGTATCGCGACTTGGCTTGGGGATAACGGGATTGAAGTTCCTGTCGCTGTCTATGAACAGCCAACCGATCCGTGGGTCTTGCATCTCGAGTCGGGTAGCAGCGCCTAGGCTGTAGAGAGACGACGAAAGGGAATCCGCTGAAAGCCTCGATACCGCAACAAATCAAATTGGTCGAACTGCAAGCCGCTGATGCTCAGCTCGACCAGTTGAAGCACAAGCTGGACACCTTGCCTGAGACGCAGACTGTCGCAGATCTCCAGTCACAGTATGCAGATTTGGAGCTCAAAGTCGGACAGGCTCAGGCGAACGTTGCTGACACCAGTCGTGAACTTGTCAAAGCAGAAGAAGCCGTAAACCAAGTCCGTGCTCGAATTACCAAAGATCAACAGCTCTTGGATTCCGGCTCGGTGTCGAGCGCCAAACAGCTCGAAGACCTCCAGCACGAGGTTGCGTCCCTACAACGTCGTCAGTCTGATCTCGAGGACGAGCAGCTTGAGGCAATGGAGGTCGCGGAGAAGGCTGAGTCCGAGGCTGCCGACCTGACTAAGCAAGCGGCCGAGATTGCAGCCTCATTGGAGGCTGCGCGCGAAGCCGAGACCAAAGCCAAGGATGATCTCGATTCCCAGGTTAAGGAAGCTAAGCAAAAGCGCGACACGATCAACGACGAACTTGGAGTCACCGACCTCACCAAGCTCTACCACAAACTCCGCCTTGACCACGGGGGTGTTGTAGCGGCCAAGCTCAAAGGGGATCGCTGTGGTGCTTGTAACCTGCAACTGTCGCCGGTCGACATCAAGGCGTTGAAAGAGGCTCCAGCCGACGATGTTCACCGTTGCGACGAGTGCCGATCGATCTTGGTAGTGGATGGTGACCAGTAGTGGCTGCCAAGTTCATTATTGAGGCAGATGGTGGTTCGCGTGGAAACCCTGGTCCTGCCGCTTATGGAACGGTAGTTCGTCGCGCCGACACCGGTGAGGTGCTTGTCGAAAAGGCTGGCTACCTGGGAGAAACCACGAACAATGTGGCTGAGTACACCGGCCTGCTTGAGGGTCTCGCACTCGCCTTTGAGCTGGACGCTGATGCCGAGGTGGAAGCCCGCTTGGACTCCAAACTTGTGGTGGAGCAGATGAGTGGCCGTTGGAAGATCAAAAACGATGCGCTTCGCAAACTGGCTATTGAAGGCCAGGGGATTGCGCGAGGGAAATCTGTGACCTATACCTGGGTTCCGCGCGAGCAGAACAAGGCAGCCGATGCACTTGTCAACGAGTTGCTGGACTCAAGGGGAAGCGGATCTGATGAGCTCGAAATACTTCGTCGTTTCTAGCTAGATGAAGGTTTGTCACACTCGTCACCCTTTTGGGTTACTCGGCTGAAGGCTGGCTTGTAAGTGCCGGTCCCGACCGGTTAACTGGGCAGTGTTCACAAGGAAAGTTAGGCACATCCGACCGTGAGGTCGCCGTTGTCGGTTTTGGACGAGGACCGAGCAACTTTATGGCGTACCGGGGGTTGGAAAAGCGGATCCCCCGCCGCTGAGTCGAACTTTTTGAACAGTAGAAAACCCCTCCATCCCATATGTGGAGGGGTTTTCTTATGTCTTTGCTCGGTAAGAGTGTTTTGCCCACTCTTGCCGTCGATCAAACATCGCGAGTACCCTTGAAGGTGGAATGAGTCGACCGGGTGATCGCGGCGATGTGGGTGCCTTATTCATCAGCATCGTCGAGGAAAGTCCGGACTCCGCAGAGCAGGGTGGTGGCTAACAGCCACCCGGGGCGACCCGAGGGAAAGTGCCGCAGAAAACAAACCGCCTCTGGCTTAGGCCAGCGGTAAGGGTGAAAAGGTGGTGTAAGAGACCACCAGCACGCGAGGTGACTCACGTGGCTTGGTAAACCCCACCCGGAGCAAGATCAAGAAGTCTGTGCCCATGCCTAGGCGGGATGCAGGCGTTGCGAACGAGCTGCTCGCTCAATGTTCGCTGGTAGATCGCACGAGGTCGTCGGTAACGGCGATCCCAGATGGATGATCACCGGCTCGCCCCTAACAGGCGAGCAACAGGATCCGGCTTACAGGTCGACTCATTCCCTCATTGCAATGATGGCCGAGTCGCTGAGCGTCTACTTGTCTAGATCCCAGATTCGGATTCCACCGAGGATGCCTGCCGCGTTGGGCACAATTTTGGCGTTCGAAGGCAGATTCTCACCTTCGAGCTTCTTGGCATTGCCGCCGCCGATGTAGATCTTGTCGTATTGGATGAACTCGGCAAAGTCAGGAATTGCGCGCAGCACCCGCTTGATCCACTTCTTCTTTCCGATCCGTTTGCGCTCAAGGTTGCCTAGGCGAATATCGTAAGACTGGCCTTTCTCCCATTTGGCATGCGAAAGATCCATATGGGGGAGTAGCACTCCGTCTGAGAACAGCGCTGTTCCGACTCCGGTGCCCAGGGTCATCACGAACTCGAACCCCTTGCCTTCGACGACCGCGCATCCTTGAACATCCGCGTCGTTCGCGACCTTGACCGGTACCTTGAACGCCTTGGTGAGTGCACCCGCAAGGTCGTAACGATGCCATTGCTCAACTAGCTCGGGGATCGCAGGCCCGCCATATTCGTTGCGCGAGAAAGCAGGGACTTCGATCACAACACCGTGTCGAACCAAACCTGGGAACCCGACGGAAACACGTTGATACTCGGGCAGCGGTTGAACGAGATCGATTAGCTCTTTGGCTAGCCGATCTGGCGGACATGGGTAGGGGGTGTCCATGCGAACTCGGTCGGCCATCATGTCGCCTGCGGAGTCCAGTACCGAAGCCTTGAGGCCGGTTCCTCCGATATCGATTGCCAGCGTCTTGACATCTGCTGGCCAGCGAGTGGTGGTACCTGAGGTGGGTCCAGATGAACTTGGCATAAGAGATCCTTAGGTTCTAGGTTCGTCGGGGATCGACGGCAAGTACTTTCAATCCTGAGCCTAGAGAATCCAGGAGTCTATTGCTCGCTTACTCCGTCGGCAGTGTGAGGATCTCGGCGCCGGTTTCGGTGACGACGAGGGTGTGCTCAAACTGGGCGGTGCGCTTCTTGTCCTTGGTGGTAATCGTCCAGGTGTCGTCCCACGTGTCGTAGTCGATAGTGCCCAGGGTCAGCATCGGTTCGATGGTAAAGGTCATGCCTGGCTCAATAACGGTCTGGACGGTCGGATCGTCGTAGTGCAGCACGATCAGCCCGGAGTGGAACGCCGTGGAGATTCCATGGCCCGTGAAGTCGCGTACGGTCCCATAACCGAATCGCTTGGCATAGGACTCGATCACGCGACCGATAACGCTCAGAGCACGGCCAGGTTGCACGGCTTTGATTGCTCGCATAAGTGACTCGTGGGTGCGTTCAACCAGTAGACGGGACTCCTCGTCGACATCGCCAGCGAGGAATGTGGCATTGGTGTCGCCATGCACTCCACCGATAAATGCGGTGATGTCGATGTTGACGATATCGCCATCCTCAACGACTGTCGTATCAGGGATCCCGTGGCAGATAACCTCGTTGATAGAGGCACACAGTGACTTGGGGAATGGCTCGTTGCGGAGCGCTCCCGGGTATCCCAACGTCGACGGGTATGCGTCGTGGTCGCACAAGTACTCGTGGCCGATCCTGTCGAGTTCGTCGGTGGTCACTCCGGGCTTGACCGCGCGGCCTACCTCGTGCAGCGCGTTAGCGGCGATTCGGCCAGCAATACGCATTTTCTCGATTGTCTCGGGCGTCTGAATATCGCTACCGGCAAACGGCGGCGGAGTCGGCTTGCCCACATAGTCAGGTACCGGAATGTGAGAGGGAACGGTGCGAATAGGTGTAGGAGTCCCTGGTTGCAGTGCCATCCGGCTAGTCTAAGTGGCATTATGTAGCCGAACGCATCCAACGGCCTTATTCCGACGCCAGTTGGTCAAATTGGTCAAAAACCAAAGGAGAAATCGTGGCTTGGTGGTACAACATTCTGACGAATCAGGTCGAAGAGGGAGCCGGTGCGCCTAACTCAGAGCGTCTTGGCCCATTCGACACTGAACTCGAGGCTCAGAACGCACTAGACAAGGTCAAAGAGCGCAACGACGAATGGTCCAAGCAGAACGCCGAATGGGAAGGCGACAAAGGCGCCGAAAAGGATGCCCGTGGTCAAGACTCGGCATGGGAGGGCGCAAGCGGTGACTAATTCCGCTAGCGATTCTCCTCAAGTTTCAAAGCCGCCGACTAAAGATCCATTTGACCTGCCCGATGTCACGGGCCAGACGGTCGCAGTGCTGGGTGGAACTGGTGAACAAGGGCGAGGACTGGCGCTTCGCTGGGCTCGTGCTGGCGTTCGTGTTGTAATCGGCTCGCGCGACGCCGAGCGTGCCGCAGAGATTGCCGGAGAGTTCGGGCTCGACAATGTGTCAGGTGCCGCGAACGAAGATGCCGCAGACCAAGCAGATGTGATTGTGGTCGCCGTACCGTGGGCCGGTCACGAGGCTCTCTGTAGCCAGGTTGCAAGTGCGGCTGCCGGCAAGATCGTCATTGACTGTGTGAACCCACTTGGCTTCGATAAGCAGGGCGCATTTGCGTTGCCAGTCGAGCAGGGCAGTGCTGCCATGCAGGCCCGTGAACTCATGCCAGAGGCAATCGTGACTGCGGCGTTCCATCACCTCAGCGCAGTGCTCCTCTTGGACGAGTCGGTCGAGTCACTCGACACCGATGTTCTGGTGTTGGGGGATGACCGCGAAGCCACCGACACGGTTCAAGCCTTGGCGCAGTTGCTACCGGGAGTGCGCGGAATCTACGCAGGCCGCGTACGCAATGCACACCAAGTTGAGGCGTTAACCGCCAACTTGATCTCGATCAACCGCCGTTATAAGTCGCACGCCGGAGTCCGCGTCACCGACGTCTAGGTCTGCACTCTGCTCAGCGTCGGACCCGATCTCGAATTCGGCCTACTGGTACGTGTGTTCTTGGGATGGGTATTTGCCTAGGCGAACTTCGTCGGCCCAGGTCGTGACCGCATCGCCAAGAGTACTGCGAAGGTCGGCGTATTGTTTGACGAATTTGGGTGGCTTGCCTGGTGTGAGTCCGGCCATATCTTGCCACACCAAAACTTGTGCATCAGTTCCAGCGCCGGCACCGATCCCGATCGTGGGAATCGCGAGCGACTTGGTGACCGTGGTGGCGAGTTCGGTGGGAACGAGTTCCATGACCAGCGAGAACGCTCCTGCATGCTGCAGTGCCTTGGCATCCTGCATCAAGATCTGACCCGCTTCGCCGCGACCTTGGACGCGGTAGCCACCCATTGTGTGAACCGACTGAGGTGTCAGGCCGAGATGACCCATGACGGGGATACCGGCAGAGACAAGAGCCTCAACTTGCGGCAGTACGCGCGCACCACCTTCAAGTTTGACCGCGTGGGCACCGGATTCTTTGAGGAATCGCGAGGCGGTGTGGAGTGCCTGCTCGGGTGACGCCTGGTAGGAGCCAAATGGGAGGTCCGCTACGACCATGGCTCGTTTGGATCCGCGTACCACGGCAGCTGTGAGCATTATCAGCTCGTCGACCGTTATCGGCAGTGTGGAGTCGTGACCAAGCACTACATTGGCGGCGGAATCGCCGACAAGCAATACGGGTACACCGGACTCGTCAAACAATCCTGCAGTCAGAGCGTCGTAGCACGTAATCATTGGCCATTTTTCGCCCCGCATCTTGGCTTGGGAGAGGTCGTTGACGGTGATACGACGAACGGGGCCACTAGAGGGTGGCTTGCCATACAAAGTGGGTTCGCTGGTGCTAGATGAGGTGGGTGTGGTGTTCGCGGCGGCCGATGGGCTCGCAGGCGTTACAGCACTCATTTTGGACTCCTGTCTCGAGGCCAGTGACGGTCCCCGGATGATTCCTAGGTGTTGTTGTAGATGCTGCAGGTGCGACATCCACAACAATGGTGACATATGCGGGCCGAAATTGCACCGGTGCCTTTGGTGTTTTTCTTGCGTCTTTTGGTTGGTGTGGTTCTAGCTAAAACGGTTTGAGATCGGCATTCGGCGATCTTTGCCGAACGCAATTTTAGTTACCTTAGGTCCAGGTGGGTATTGGCGGCGTTTGTATTCGGCAAGGTTGGTTTTGCCGATGATCTCGCGCACTAACGATTCGCCGTACCCGGCCGCCACAATTGCATCAAGCTGCGCGCGATCGTCGATGTATAAGGCAAGGATTCCGTCGAGCACGTCGTAGTCGGGGAGCGAATCAGAGTCGAGTTGTCCAGGACGGAGTTCAGCGCTTGGCGGTTTCTCGATCGAGCTTTCAGGGATCGGCGGTGTCGAATTCTCGAAACCTTCAGAATTAGCATTGCGCCAGCGTGCAAGGTCCCACACGATTGTCTTGTAGACATCCTTGAGTGGGGCATAACCGCCGACGGCATCCCCATAGATCGTGGAGTATCCAACAGCGAGTTCACTCTTATTTCCCGTTGTCAGGACCATGGGTCCTTCAGAATTCGACAGGGCCATGAGTAGCATCCCACGGATTCGAGCCTGCAGATTCTCGATGGCCAGGCCGGTTAAATCGATTCCCGCGTCGGATGTCGATTGCTGATATGCCTTGACTAGTGGCTCGATCGCGACGGTTCGTAGCTTCAGGCCGGTTCGTTCTGCCAGATCGTGGGCGTCATCTTTGGAGTGATCGCTGGAGTGGCCCGAAGGCATCGACAAGCCGAACACTTTGTCGGGGCCGAGGGCGTCGACGGCGATCGCTGCGACGAGTGCCGAGTCGATCCCGCCGGAGAGGCCAAGTGCTACCGATTTGAGCCCGCATTTGTGCACGAAGTCGCGAACAGATTGCACGAGACCCAGGTAGATGTCTTCAAGGGTCGACTGTTGCTCTGCTTCGACGGTACGTGTGCTCGGGTAGTCAATCACCACGAGTTCGTCAGCTTTAGTTGTGGAAGCCACCGCGGTGAACTCGCCAGATTCCAGATCCAGATCGGCAACGAGGACAGTGTCACGGAACCCTGGCCCTTGGTGGATCGAGCCGGTGCTGCCGACGAACATGGACTTACCGTCGAAGATCAACTCGTCCTGTGTGCCCACTGAGTTCACATAAGCCAGGGGAGTGGCAGTTGTGGCAACGGCACGTTGTACGACCTCGGCACGGGCATCAGCTTTACCGATCTCGAAAGGGGAGGCGTTGACAGAGACCAGCAGCTTGGCGTCTTGTGTGAGGGCCACCAACTCGGCATCGTCGGCTCGCCATAGGTCCTCGCAGATAACGACCGCCACTCGGGCCTTGTCGGCCACGTCAATGGTCAAGGACTTAGTCCCCGCGGTGAAAACTCGACCCTCATCAAACACCCCGTAGGTCGGCAGGTGGCGCTTGCTGTAAGTGGCTTGGATCTGGCCGTCGCCAATCACGATTGCTTCGTTGGTGGGCTTGCTGTCTTTGATACCGAGAGTACCAACGATTACCGTCAATTCGCCCAGACCATTGATGGCAAGCTGAGTTGCAAGGTTATTGCCAGCAGCTTCGGCTGCTTGCTGAACATCCGTGCTCAGGACTAAATCTTCGAGTGGGTACCCAGTGATCGCCATCTCAGGGAAAACCATGAGGTCACAGCCCGACTCGTGTGCTCGTTTGGCGGCACCTAAGATTCGCTCGACATTGCCGGGAATATCGCCGACGGTTGAGTTCAGCTGCGCCAGACCAATGCGCAGGCCAGTTCGCGAGTCAGACATGAGTCACAGCCTAGCTGCAAACTAAGTCGCTTATGTAACACAACGGACACATGAAACCGGCATGATAGGGGGATGGATAAACAAACTGAGTTTGTGCTGCGCACTATCGAGGAACGCGACATCCGATTCGTTCGATTGTGGTTTACCGACGTGCTGGGCATGCTCAAGTCGGTGGCGATCGCTCCGGCCGAACTTGAAGGTGCCTTCGAGGAGGGAATCGGCTTCGACGGTTCAGCAGTTCAGGGCTTTGCCCGAGTGAGTGAATCCGACATGATTGCGCGCCCGGATTCGAGTACTTTCCAAGTGCTTCCATGGCGAGGCGAAACCCTCGGGGTCGCGCGTATGTTCTGCGATATCCAGTTGCCAGACGGATCACCCTCATACGCGGATCCGCGCTACGTTCTCAAGCGGACTCTTGAGAAAGCCGCGAATATGGGCTTCACGTTCTACACCCACCCCGAGATCGAGTTCTACCTCTTCAAGCAGAAGTTCAAATCAGGCTTCCGTCCCGTTCCTGTTGATGACGTTGGCTACTTTGACCATGCCCCTCACGGCGGTGGTCAAGACTTCCGTCGGACAGCAATCACGATGCTCGAGAGCATGGGTATCTCGGTTGAGTTTTCGCACCACGAAGGTGGACCTGGACAGCAAGAGATCGATCTTCGTTATGCAGACGCACTCACCACTGCCGACAACATCATGACGTTCCGTCTAGTGGTCAAAGAGGTGGCTCTGGAGCAGGGTCTACAGGCATCGTTCATGCCCAAGCCATTTGAGGAGTATCCGGGTTCGGGTATGCACACCCATATGAGTCTCTTTGAGGGTGACCGCAATGCCTTCTACGAGGCAGGCAAAGAACTTCAACTATCCAATGTTGGGCGCTCGTTTATCGCGGGCTTGTTGCGCTATGCGCCGGAAATTACGGCCGTAACCAACCAGTGGGTCAACTCCTATAAGCGCTTGGCAGGCGGTCATGAGGCGCCGAGTTATGTGTGCTGGGGGTCGAACAACCGCTCGGCTCTCGTGCGAGTGCCGATGTATAAGCCACACAAGGGCAACTCGGCTCGCGTTGAATACCGTGCGCTCGACAGTGCCTGTAATCCGTACTTGGCATTTGCGATGCTGCTTTCTGCCGGACTCAAGGGCATCGAGGAGGACTTACCGCTGCCTCCCGGTGCAGAGGATGATGTGTGGTCGTTGTCACCGGGCGAGCGTAAGGCCATGGGGCTTGAGCCGTTACCGACTAGCCTCAACCGGGCGATCCAGGCAATGGAACGTTCGGAACTCGCCGCCGAAACCTTGGGCGAGCATGTGTTCGACTTCTTCCTACGGAACAAGCGTGCAGAGTGGGATGAGTACGCGCGGATCGTCACGGAGTACGAGCGCAAGAAATACTTGCCAGTTCTGTAGGTTGACCCAATCCGGCAACCTCATGGTTTTCTAGACGACGTGTTCTCTAGACTTCTATCGTGAGCAACACCATGACGATCGGGCAGCTAGCTCGCACCGGATTTACGGATGCCAGTCGGGCCTCCGAATTGTTGAGTCACGAGCAGTTTGATGGCCTAACCAGTGACCCCGATTTCGTCGAAGAGTTCTCGGTCGCAGCGAATCCGGACTTGGCCGTTCTGCAGCTCTCGCGCATCCTAGATCTAGAGTCGGAGGAATCCGCCGAGGGTGGGTCGACGGAAGTTGCAGTCGAAGCAGGCAAGATTCGTAAGTCGCTGACCGAGGATCGGGAGTTCCGTACTCGGCTATTTCACGTGCTGGGCGCAAGTGAGGCGTTGGGTAACTATCTGATCCGCCACCCAGAGGCTGCCAGTGTGCTGGCTCAAAACGGTGAGGATCGAGACCGGCTTTCGCGTGATGAACTTGAACGGCTTTTCGTTGAGGCAGTCGAGTCATGCATTTGTCAGGATGAGTCTTGGGAACATGAGGCCAGTTATCTGCGCATTGCCTACCGCCGCCGCCTGCTTGCTCTAGCGGCAAGGGATCTCTCGGGAGAAGTGGCGTTCGAGGATGTGACTGCTGAGCTTGCCGACCTCGCTGATGCTGTGCTTGCGGCCTGTCTGCATCTAGCGAAGGCCACGCTGCCCAATGATGCGGCACCGTGCAGATTTGCGATTATTGCGCTGGGTAAATGTGGTGGCCGTGAACTCAACTACATCTCAGATGTTGACGTAATTTTTGTTGCGGAACCCGCCCAAGGCCCTGACGGCGAATTGGTTGATGAGTACGAGGCACTACAAACTGCCACTCAGCTTGCCAAAGGTGTCATGAAGGCTGCAAATGAAGCTACTGCCGAAGGCACGATTTGGGAGGTCGATCCGGCGCTACGGCCAGAAGGCAAAGCAGGTGCGCTGGTGCGCACCCTCAACTCCCATATCGGTTACTACGAGCGTTGGGCTCAGACCTGGGAGTTTCAGGCACTACTTAAGGCTAGGTATGCCGCAGGCGATAAGGAACTCGGTGACTCCTACGTTGACGCCATGTTGCCGTTCGTGTGGTCGGCCAGCGAGCGCGACGGATTCGTTGACGACGTTCAGGCTATGCGCCGCCGTGTTGAGGGGAATCTGCCAGCAGATCAGGCCGACCGAGAGATCAAACTTGGGCCGGGCGGCTTAAGGGATGTTGAGTTCAGTGTTCAACTGTTGCAGTTGGTTCACGGTCGTAGCGATGTCATGGTCAGGTCGCCTAACACCTTGATTGCACTCAATGCCATGTCTATGTGGGGTTATGTGGGCCGCAAGGATGCGCAAGAGTTGGCCGAGGCTTACCGATTCTTGCGCACACTCGAGCACCGAATCCAGCTATTCAGGCTCCAGCGGACTCACACCATGCCAACTGACGAACTCGCCTTGCGTAGTATCGCTCGATCGATGGGATTCTTCAAGGATCCGGTGCGTGAGCTCGACAAAGCCTGGAGCAAGCACAAGCAGACGGTTCGCCGCCTGCACGAGAAAATCTTTTACCGTCCGCTACTCAATGCTGTGGCGCAGCTGGGATCAGACGAAGCCAGACTTACGAGAGATGACGCGATCGCTAGGCTCAACGTGCTCGGCTACCAAGATCCAGACGGAGCTCTGCGCAATATCCAAGCTTTGACTTCGGGCGTCTCTAGGCGTGCGCAGCTTCAAAAAACGCTGCTACCAGTCTTGCTTGGATGGTTCGCTGACTCTCCGAATCCGGATGCAGGGCTCAAGAGCTTCCGTCGAGTGTCTGAAGCGCTCGGTACAACGCCCTGGTACCTACGTCTACTGCGCGATGAATCCGAAACCGCCATGCGCATGGCCAGGATCCTGGGTTCCTCCGAATATGTCACCGAGCTACTCATGCGGGCTCCAGAAGCAGTAGAGATGCTCTCTAGTGAGGACCAGTTGACGCCACGCACTCATGAGGAGCTACGAGCAGAGATCGAGTCCACCACCCGGCGTCATACCGACCCGGAAGCAGCAATTGAGGCAGTACGAGCTGTACGTCGCCGTGAATTGTTCCGAATCGCCTCAGCAGATATTTGTGGTCTCCTCGAAGTAGAGCAGGTAGGTGAAGCGCTCTCGGCGGTTGCAGACGTCACGATCGAAGCCGCGGTCAATATCGCGATCCGTGCCTACGAAGAGCGAAGCACTGTTGGGTTTCCGACTCGTTTCACGATTATCGGGATGGGTCGTTTGGGAGGCGATGAGGCGGGTTATGCATCGGATGCCGATGTCATGTTCGTACACGATCCGTTAGAAGGGGTCGATGAACAAGAGGCCACAAAGGCTGCCATGTGGGTGGCCAACGAGACCAGGAGACTTCTTGCGTTGCCCGGTGCCGATTTGCCGCTAGAGATGGACGCGGATCTCCGGCCCGAGGGTAAGTCGGGGGCGCTCGTGCGGACCTTCGCCTCGTACCGTGCGTACTACGAGCGCTGGTCTGATCCCTGGGAGGCGCAGGCGCTGTTACGTGCGCGCTATTTGGCGGGTGACCGTGAGTTGGGTGCTGAGTTCGTCGAGATGGTCAATCCTCTGCGTTACCCGCCAGATGGATTGGATGAGACGACTATTTTTGAGATTCGCAAACTCAAAGCGCGGATGGAGTCGGAGCGTTTGCCGCGTGGGGCTGACCCGGCTAGGCATCTCAAACTGGGTCCAGGTGGCCTCAGCGACATCGAGTGGGTCGCGCAGTTGATCCAAATGAATCACGCTGCCAAGGAGCAGAATCTTCAACTCACAGGCACCTTGTCTGTGCTCAATAATGCTGTCGAAGATGGGCTTTTGGAGAGTCAAGACCGTGATTCGCTGGTCGCGGCGTGGCAGTTGGCATCCAAAATCCGCAATGCCAACGTGCTTTATACCGGTAAGCCTGGTGATCAAGTGCCAACCGATCCGCGTGCTCTCGCTAGTACTGGACAGATGCTTGGCTATGGACAGGGCGACATAATGGCGCTACTGGAGGACTACCGCAGGCGCACCCGCCAAGCGCGGCAGGTGACCGAGCGAGTGTTCTACGGATGGACAGATTAGGATCTGACTATGGCTTTTGGACTTTTTGGTGGGGACAAGAACGGTTCTGGCAAACAAGCTGGCGCCCCGGCATTCGACGAAGTGCGTCAGATCGGTGACCCGGTTTTGCGGGCTAAGGCTGCCGAGGTGACGGAATTCGACGGCCGCCTCAAGGCACTTGAGAAGCGGATGATCGACACCATGTACGCCGAAGAGGGTGTAGGTCTCGCAGCGCCGCAAATTGGTGTGAGTCTTGCGATGTTCGTCATGGACTGCGAAGGGGTCGAAGCGACCGTGTGCAATCCAGTTCTCACAATTGATGATGAGGAACTCTTGATTGAGAACGAAGGATGTTTGTCTGTGGTTGGAAAACGCGCTGACCGTGAGCGTTTTGCCAAGGCAACTGTGACCGGACAAGACATCAACGGAGACCCAATTACGGTATCTGCCGAGGGTTATGCGGCGCGTTGTTTGCAGCATGAGTACGACCATCTGCAAGGTCGCTTGTACTGCGATCCAGTTCGCTAGCTTTTATAGTTGCTCGCATGAGTAAAGACTCCGAGCGCTATCTCCAGTATTTGAATTCTGAACGTAAGGCTGCCCGGCTCTACGATGCCCTGGCCGAACTCACCGACGGAGACCGTCGCGAGGCTTTGCTAGAGCTGGCCGAGATCGAGCGCCGTCATGCTGCCCACTGGATCGACCTGTTGGAACGAGCAGGAGTCGAGATTCCACCAGATGACGAGACGCTGGATCCTGACGATAAGGAAGTTTTGCAACGAGCTCAGCAGTATTCGCTCGATTCGGTGCTGACTGATTTGGAAGAGGCTGAGCGCGAGGCTGAGTCGGTCTATGACAGTGAACCGGATGCTCCTCGCAATATGTCGGTCGATGAACGGCAGCATGCAAAGGTTCTGCGCAAGCTTGCTTCGCAAGCGTCTGCTGCCGATCTCGCTGCAACGGTGGCCACGCAAAAGATGGAGGCGAACCGTCCATTCGATGCTCAAGCGATCCTGGCCAATTCTGAGAATTGGCACCATGTAGACAAGTCAGGCACTGCTAGAGCCGCTGTGTTCGGTATCAGCGATGGCCTTGTGTCGAATACTGCGCTAGTTATGGGATTCGCAGGTGGTGGCATTGGTTCATCGACGGTGCTTTTTGCTGGTATCGCGGGCTTATTAGCTGGAGCTTTTTCTATGGCGGCTGGCGAGTACGTCTCGGTGGCCGGTCAACGTGACCTGTTTGAGAAGGAAATTGCAATTGAAGCCGAAGAACTTCGGACTGCTCCGCAGGAAGAAGAACGTGAACTTGAGCTGATCTACCGCGCAAAAGGTCTCGATGCAGATTTGGCTAAGCAGGTAGCTAAGCGAATCATGTCTGATCCAGAAGTTGCTCTCGACACGATGGTCAGAGAAGAACTCGGTCTGGACCCAGACGAGTTGGGTTCACCGATCAAGGTAGCGGCTTCCAGTTTTGCTTCATTTGCCGTTGGCGCAATAGTGCCGGTAATTCCGTACTTGTTCCTGAGCGGTTCGGCGGCTCTAACCCTAGGGATTGTGCTTGCGGTTATCGCATTATTAGTGGTCGGCGGAACTGTGGGAAGAATTTCAGGCTCAGGCACAGTCAAGTCTGCGCTTCGCCAGTTGGCATTTGGTGGGGGAGCTGCCATCGTCACCTATGTGATCGGCCATTTCATAGGGATTGGTTTGGGCTAGTTCAACCAAGCAAACAGACATGAGAAGACCCTCACCCCAAAATTATTTGCGGGTGAGGGTCTTCTCGTCTGATCTGTGTTGAAACAGATCGTGTCTGCTACTTCTTGTTAGCAGCTTCCTTGAGCTTGGAGCCTGCCGAGATCTTGACGACATGGCTTGCTGGGATCTTGATTGCCTCGCCAGTGCGTGGGTTGCGGCCAGTGCGGGCTGCACGAGCCTTTGCCTCGAAGTTCGCGAAGCCAGGAATGGTTACCTTTTCACGATCTTTGAGAGCCTTTGCCACTACATCATGGAAGGAGGACAGGACCTTGTCGACATCGCTCTTGGCAAGGTCGGACTTCTCGGCGATGGCCGCTACGAGTTCGCTACGGTTCACGTATTTACCTTTCATCAGATTACAGATTGACTTGGCTATGCGGCAGTCGCTTCACAAATCAATGAAGTGAACCAGCGCAACTGTGAAACGTCTTCACTTTGCCTCTGCATGAATACCGTAAACCACTTCACCGAAAATGCTGATCGTTGAATCGGCGTGTCGGAACCCGCATAAAACCTTAGGTTTCACGCGTTTTGCGCGGGTTTTAGCTGTCGGAATCGACCCAGTCGAGTGTACGATCCACGGCCTTGTTCCAACCTGCGAATAGCTTGGCGCGCTCATCTTCGCCCATTTGCGGATCCCAACGCTTTCCTTCGGCCCAGTTGGCGTAGATGTCTTCTTCGCCTTGCCAGAAGCCGACAGCAAGCCCAGCAGCATAAGCCGCACCAAGTGCCGTTGTTTCGTTCACGACTGGGCGGATGACAGTCACGCCGAGGATGTCTGCTTGGAATTGCATGAGCAGCTCGTTGAGGACCATGCCGCCGTCAACCTTGAGATCGGTCAACGGAACGCCTGACTCGGCGTTCATGGCGTCGATGACCTCTCGCGATTGGTAGGCGGCAGCTTCGAGTGCAGCACGACAAATATGACCGCGGTTGATAAACCGAGTCAGACCAGCAAAAACGCCGCGAGCATCCGGCCGCCACCTAGGGGCAAACAGACCAGAGAACGCAGGAACCACGTAGGCGCCGCCATTATCCTCAACCTCGCGTGCGTAGGTCTCTACCTGCGGGGCGTCGTCAATGATCTTGAGGTTGTCGCGCAGCCACTGGATCAGTGATCCGGTGACAGCAACCGATCCCTCGAGGGCATAGACAGCCGGCTGATTGCCAATCTTGTAGCAAACCGTCGTTAGCAGGCCCTTATCTGAGTGGACGATCTCGTTGCCTGTGTTGAGTAGCACGAAGTTCCCGGTACCGTACGTGTTCTTGGCATCGCCCGGTTTGAGACAGGCCTGGCCGAACGTTGCAGCCTGTTGATCGCCGAGGATTCCGGCGATCGGAACACCACTAATCACGGCCGGATCTTGCACAGGAGCGTAGACCTCAGATGACGAACGAATCTCGGGGAGCATGGATAGCGGAATCCCCATGACCTCGCAGATCTCGGAGTTCCACGTGAGGGTATCGAGATCCATGAGCAGTGTGCGGCTGGCATTGGTTGGGTCGGTTATGTGGATCCCACCCTTGGCGCCACCGGTCAGCTTGTAGATCACCCAGCTCTCCATATTGCCGAATGCCAGATCACCTGCCTCTGCCTTCTCTTGCGCGCCAGGTACATTATCTAGAATCCAGCGAACCTTCGGGCCCGAGAAGTACGGCGCTAGCGGTAGACCTGTGCGCTCTTTGAAGCGTTCAACCCCGCCATCCTTGGCGTACTTATTGCATAGTTCGTCAGTGCGGGTGTCCTGCCACACGATCGCGTTGTGGATCGGCAAGCCAGTAGTGCGATCCCACACGACTGCAGTCTCGCGCTGATTGGTGATACCCACGGCGGCGATATTGTCGGACGACAACTCGTTCTTAGCTAGTGCGCCAGTGATGACCTTTTGAGTGTTGATCCAGATTTCCTCGGCATCATGTTCCACCCAGCCGGCCTGCGGAAAGATCTGCTCATGTTCGATCTGGTCGCTGGCCACAGGAAGCCCAGAATGGTCGAAGATCATGGCTCTAGTCGATGTTGTTCCTTGATCGATCGAGAGAATAAAATTACCTTCGGCCATTGTTTAGGCACCTCCAACTAGTAGAAAAACGCCGGCGCCGATTAGCGCTCCGACGAGGGGGCCGATAAATGGCACCCATGCATAGCCCCAATTAGAACTACCTTTGCCCTTGATTGGCAACAGGGAGTACATCACTCGGGGGCCAAAGTCTCGAGCTGGGTTCACGGCGTAGCCAGTTGCACCACCGAGCGAGGCGCCAATCGCGATCACCACGAAAGCAACACCGGCGTAACCTAAGGCCGAGTTTCCGAAGTGGACCGACGAGTCTCCGGTACCCATTTCGAATGGGGAGCTTTGCAGCACCCAGTAGATCAAGACGAAGGTGGCGATCAGCTCTGAGACGAAGTTCCAGAAGTGGTTGGGAACCGATGGCCCGGTGAAGAAGATGCCGCCAGTGTTCTCGGGTTCATCGTGGGTATCGAACTGCTTCTTGTACATGAGGTAGGCGAGGCCGGCGCCGACAAAGGCGCCGCTGATCTCGGCTGCAAAATACAGTGGAACTTGTGACCAGGGGATTCCATCGGTCGTGGCGACAGCAAGGGTGACAGCAGGGTTGAGGTGCGCACCAGACTTCCAAGCGATCGAGGCACCAGCGAAGACCGCGAAGCCCCAGCCGAAGCTGATCAACAGCCAGTCTTTGCCGTTACCAAATGCCTTTTTCAGGGTTGTGTTCGCACAGACGCCGATACCCAAGAGCAGGAGGACGGCCGTGCCGATGAATTCGGACACAAATATCTGTCCGTTTGAGAAGGTTTGCATTTCGCTCCAACTAGGTCATGCAGCGCCACGGGAATCCAGATTGTGGCCATGAATCGATTCCAGTTCGGAAGCAATTATGTCCGGTTAACCGGATTTGCGCTGACGAGATGGAAGCTTAGTGGTTTGTTGGCGTCGAAGCTCGTCGGAGATTTCTGTGACCTTCTCCCAGATCAAAGAACGCACTTCTGGAGTGTTCATCTCGCTGGCGTGGTTTGCCCTGGCATCGATGATTCCATCGATCGGCAAGTCGGGGAAAGCCCGGAGGTGACGCTCGTATTCCTTCTCGGTAGCGATCAAGATGTTCTCGACGCCCGGAGTGTCAATATGGGCACTTACATACGGGCGGATCAGGAGTTCGTGAGTGGAGTAGATGTTGGTGACTTTGTGGGCGATCTGCGGTAGATCTGCGTGGAGGTTGTGGAGGAACTCGGATTTGGGAGACATATCGCCAAAGGCGGGAGTTATGTCGAGTTTGGAGAAGCGCTTGATGGTTTTGACCGCGCGGGCTGCAGTGGTAGATCCGTGGAACGGACAGCCGACTGAGAATGTGTGGAGGACTTGGTCCGGATGATCAATTGCATAGCGTAGAACTGCGAGAGCACCTTGCGAATGACCAACGAGTACGAGTGGTGAATCCGCGCTGCGGCCTTGTTTAGCGAGACCCTTCTCGATGTCCTCGGCAATATGATCTTGCGACTTAGATAGCGGGACTGTGACACCAAAACTCTGGAGGGTTATGAGGAATGAGTTGGGGTGACGCTCAAGCACTCCGCGCATCATCAGGTTCGCTGCAACACCGCGCATTGCTGTTCCGGCCACAATGGGAACTGCAACAGGCATGTGGAGTTCCTTTCGGACAACTAGCAAACGGAAACAACAAGTAAATTCCCCGTAATCTTGAGCTTATCCAAGAACTCTCCGTGATGGTGCAGTAGCCACCAGTGTTGACCATCACTTTCCTAAAATTGTGGAGACATCCAGCCAAATCGACCGAGCATTTTCACGAAAATCGCGATTTAGATGTTGTCGACTTAGGAATCGTTACGATAAGTCGGACCGTGTAGATATCGAATCCTGAAGTAATGAATTGAGGCTGTGGATTACGCACCCGGAAACCTTTGTTGTGACGTATGCGATAGAGGTGGGTACTTTTGTGGGCTTGACACTCGTCCAGTTGTATTTCTTTGACTCCAATTGACCGATGTAGTTTGTCTCCCGTTTCGTTTGACTGAAGGTGTCAGAAGAAAAAGACCACCAAACAATGATGGAGATGAATCATGAGTGGTGTGGACAAGATCAAAAACAAGGCCGAAGAAGTTAAGGGTTCGGCAAAGGAAGCCGTGGGCAAGGCTACGGACGACTCTGAACTCGAAGGCGAAGGCAAGGTTGATCAGGTCAAGGCTGACCTCAAACAGGCAGGCGAGAAAATCAAGGACGCCTTTACTAAATAAGAATTAGGAAACATTAGAAAGTCCGGTAGATTCGCGTGCGGATGGGCACGTGGTCTACCGGACTTTCTAATTAGCCCCGTTTCAAGCGGGGTGCTGATTTAGATGTTGTAGTACATCTCAAACTCGTGCGGGGTTGGACGTAGACGAACAGGCGTGATTTCGTTCTCACGCTTGTAGTCGATCCAGGTCTCGATCAGGTCGGGCGTGAACACATTACCTTCACCCAAGAACGCATGATCCGCTTCAAGAGCCTCAAGAGCGCCATCTAGCGAGTAAGGAACCTGCGGAATTGCAGCAGCCTCTTCTGGTGGAAGCTCGTAGAGATCCTTGTCGACCGGAACAGCTGGCTCGATCTTGTTCTTGATTCCGTCGAGACCGGCCATCATCATCGCCGAGAACGCGAGGTACGGGTTCGACGATGGGTCCGGCACGCGGAACTCGATGCGCTTGGCCTTCGGGTTCGAACCAGTGATCGGGATTCGGATACATGCCGAACGGTTACGCTGCGAGTAGACCAAGTTGATCGGTGCTTCGTAGCCCGGAACCAGGCGGCGGTACGAGTTGATCGTCGGGTTGGTGAAGGCCAGCACTGCCGGAGCATGTGCGAGCAAACCACCGATGTACCAGCGAGCAGTATCTGACAGGCCTGCGTAACCGGTCTCGTCGTAGAACAGCGGCTTGCCGTCCTTCCACAGTGACTGGTGGGTGTGCATACCCGAACCGTTGTCACCAAAGAGCGGCTTCGGCATGAAGGTCGCAGTGTGGTTGTTGGCCCAAGCGGTGTTCTTGATGATGTATTTGAACTTCATGACATCATCAGCGGCCTGCTGCAAAGTGCCGAACTTGTAGTTAATCTCGGCCTGGCCCGCGGTACCAACTTCGTGGTGGGCACGCTCGACCTCAAGGCCGACCTTGCCAAGCTCCAATGACATCTGGTCGCGCAGATCAGCGAAGTGATCTAGCGGCGGAACAGGGAAGTAGCCACCCTTGAATCCGGTCTTGTAGCCGAGGTTTCCGCCCTCTTCTTCGCGGCCCGAGTTCCAGGCTGCTTCGATCGAGTCAACCTCGTAGAAGGCTCCGCCGGCGCCACCTTCGTAACGAACAGAGTCGAAGACGTAGAACTCGGCCTCGGCACCGAAGTAAGCGGTGTCTGCGATTCCAGTGGAGGCAAGGTAGGCCTCAGCCTTGGCGGCAACCTGACGTGGGTCGCGGCTGTAAGGCTCATCGGTGAACGGATCGCGGATCGAGAAGTTCATGATCAGCGTCTTCTCTGCGCGGAACGGGTCCAAATAGGCAGAAGATACGTCTGGAATCAACTTCATATCGGACTCATGGATCGCCTGGAAGCCGCGGATTGAGGATCCGTCGAACATCTGACCATCTTCGAACAGCGACTGGTCCACGGACTCTGCCGGAACGTTGAAGTGCTGCATGACGCCTGGAAGGTCGCAGAATCGAACGTCGACGAACTTGACGTCCTCATCTTTGATGAACTTCATGACTTCTTCGGAATTCTTAAACTCTGGGTGCTTGCTCATTCACCGCTCCTTGGAAATTCTCATTGTTTGGTCTTTATTCGGGTGTTTAAGTCCGTCTACAACTGTAAGCGGACTTCTAGCAGGTACTTGTAAAGACTAGATCGACCGCATGTCGCGGTCATGTCTCGTTTGTTGCGAATGTGTTACATACCGTATAGCAGCCGTAAAGTGGCGAATTTTCCACCCAATCCAAGGCCGTCGGGCGCTTACCAGTTAGCCTCGAACCATGGCAAAAGACGATCCCGCATCCGAGCCCGCTTCGACGCGTCTGGACCGCAAGGATGTCGGTAGCTGGATCTCGGGCCCTCGAGGGGCCCTCGAAGACGCTGGTATCGACCTTGGTTATCGCGGCGAACGGCTAGGACTCCCCGAAACAGGAGTTGGCTCGGTCGCTGGATTTGGTCGGCGACTAGTGGCTTTGTGTATTGACTGGATCGCCTGTGCATTGATAGCGCAACTGTTGTTTCCCCAGTATGCCTACGGTTCTGCGAGGTCAGCTGTCAACACGATGATCGTCTTTTTCATCGTCAAGTCGTTATTTACCTGGCTCGGTGGTGCGACTGCCGGTCAACGGATCCTAGGTACTCGTGTTATTTCAATGAATGGCGGGATCATTCAGCCATGGTGGGCACTATTGCGCACCGCACTTGTGTGCCTGGTGATCCCCGCAGCTATTTGGAACCGTGACGGACGAGGGTTACAAGACCTGATTTGCCGTACCGTCGAAGTTCGTTCGCGCTAGGCATCATCAAGATAGTTTGAGCGGACAAGCTCGCTCACGTCTACATGGTTTGAGCGGACAAGCTCGCTCAAACTTTACCGACTACTGGCGTGGCCCCTTTGCGGCGCGAGTGCTCTTGGGCATCGGCCCCTTTGGAGCTGACACTGGTTGAGTACCTAAAGCCTCGAGACGCTTCTGGACCTCAAGTGCCTGAGCAGGCCGCAGAGTGCGCTTCTGCTTTTGGACGGTGCGATTGAGTTTGGGCAGTGGGACTTGGCCAGGTTCGTCACCACATTGGATCTCGAGGATTTCGATATCGGGAACGAATCGTGCAGTCTTCTTCTTCTCGCGGTTGAGTAGGCCTTCGACCCGGTTGGAGGGACCCTCTGACACTAGGATCACGCCAGGACGACCCACAACACGGTGGACGACATCTTGGTTCTTGGTCATGGCAACAGCAGGGGTGACGAACCATCCTTGACGCAAAGAATTGAGCACAGCTCCGGCGGCACCAGTCTGGCCTTCGATCTGGCTGTAGGCCGACTTTTCAGCGCGCCGACCGAATACGATCACGGCAATCATGAGACCAAGCAGTACGCCAGCGATGCCCAACTGCAGAGGCATGCCGATAATCAGGCCGACCACCAGCAGAACGATGAAGACTGCCAGGAAGATTCCTAGCAGGATCCAACCGATCTTTGGGTCAGTCTTCTTGGTGAGCTTGTAGGTCTCTTTGATTTGGGCAAATCTGCCCGGTTTTCCATCCTTGCGTGCCATGGCCTTAGCCTAAGCAATAGGTGGGAGTTGTGTGGCTTTGGGTTCGGGCGATTCGCCAAAGGCTTCGCCAAAAAGTGGCTCTTCTGACTGGCCACTTGCTTGGGCATACAGCCTGCCCGCGCGGTAGGAGGATCGAACAAGTGGTCCACTCATGACGCCAGCGAAACCAATTTGCTTGGCGAAATCAGCTAACTCCACAAATTCGGCGGGCTTCACCCATCGTTCGACCGGATGGTGCAATTTGGACGGCCGCAGATACTGCGTGATTGTGATCAATTGACATCCAGCATCGACCAAGTCTTGCAAGGTCGACTCGACTTCTTCTCGCTCCTCGCCCAGGCCCAAGATCAAATTGGACTTGGCAATGAGGCTGGCCTCGCGTGCTGCTGTGAGTACGTCAAGCGAGCGTTGATAGGTGAAGGCAGGCCGGATCCGCTTCATTACGCGTGGAACAGTCTCGAGATTGTGAGCAAGAACCTCTGGGCGTGAATCAAAAACTTCGGCCAGTAGTTCAGGTTCACCACTGAAGTCAGGAATCAGAACTTCGACTCCACACCCCTCAACCGTACGGTGAATCGCGTTGACCGTCTCGGCATAGAGCCAGGCGCCTTGATCGGGTAGGTCGTCGCGAGCAACGCCAGTCACGGTTGCATAGCGCAGGCCCATGGCAAGGACCGAGTCGGCGACCTTTTGGGGTTCGTTGACGTCTAGCGGTTCAGGGCGTCCGGTGCCAATCTGGCAGAAGTCACATCGGCGAGAACATACTGCGCCACCAACTAGGAAGGTTGCTTCTCGGTCTTCCCAGCATTCGCTGATATTGGGGCAGCCAGCCTCTTGACAGACGGTATGGAGACCACTTGAAGCCACTCGCTCTCGGATATCGGCATGGTTGGGTCCGTTGCGGAACTTAGCTTTGATCCATTCGGGCTTGCGTTCAATATCGGTTTGCGCGTTGCGCGCCTCGATGCGCAGCAGTTTGCGGCCCTCAGGTGCAGCTGCCGTAGTTGTCGGCGACGCTTCGCTGGTGCTCATAGGTCAACTCTAGAGGCAGGTGTGGCTGCAGGCGTGGAGCTGGTGGGTTCGGAGTCGGGTGAGGGGGTGTCTGACCAAAAGGATGGAAGATGGTCGACGAAATGACCGGCAACCTCGGCAGTGGTGACTTCAAAGCCGAGCTCTCGGCTGAGTGACGTGACACCAGCATCCGAAATCCCGCACGGCACAATGTTCTGGGCCCACGACAGGTCACAATCCACATTGAGTGAGAGTCCATGAAGTGTGACGCCTTGAGCCACCCGCACCCCAATTGCGCCGATTTTGTTAGGTGTGGACGTTGACGACGAGCTAGTGGAGTTGACCCAGACGCCGCTACGGCCCTGAACCGTGTGGGCTGGGATACCGAAATCCGCGCACACCCGAATCATGAGCTGCTCCAGCCTGCGCACATGGGCCACTACGTCGAGCGGTTGTGGAAGCCGAGTGATGGCGTAGCCGACGAGTTGGCCCGGACCGTGCCACGTTATGCGGCCTCCGCGGTCCACTTCGATGACTTTTGCGCCATCGCTGGGTAGATCAGAGTCCTCGGTGCGACGACCAGCGGTGAATACCGGTTCATGCTCAAGCAGGAGAAACACATCACCGCGTTCACCAGAAACCACCTCGGCATGCAGTTCGCGTTGGCGCTGCCAGATTTCGTCATAGTCGTGAAGCGCAGTCCCTACATCCAAATTCTGAACCTCGAAGGTGGGGGTGCTCATGAAGCCACGGTACGCCTTGTGCAAATGACTGTCCAGGGCGGTTTAATAGGGGCGTGACTGTCGCGGTGTATTTGCATGGAGTGGGTGGTCCGCCCGAGCATTGGGCTGAGAGTATCGCCGGTTCACCCAATTTTGACGGCGTTGTTACCCGCGAGATCGTTTACAACGATTTGGTCGGTTTGTCTGGCGGGTTTGGCGAAGCTGATGAGACTCCACCCGAACTTTTGACCCATGAACATGCGCCCTGGGGGTCAAGAGCGTCGTATGCCAAGCGGCAAGGGGAGCTGCGGCGTTTGGTCAATGCCGACCCTACGACGGTCGACAAACCTAAGCGACGAATACCTGCCTTCTTGCCGGGTGATGCCCTTGTGCGCTTGCCTGCACTCAATATGCGGGACGCGGGGCACTATCGCTACAACTCTGAGGTTCGAGCGGCGGTGCTTGAGAGGGTAGGTAACGAGCTCGATGATCTCAAGAGTGAGTTTGGTGACAGAGATGTGGTGCTGCTGGCGCACAGTTTTGGGTCGGTTATTGCGCTGGATTTACTGCACTCGACACCGGTGGATCTATCGATGCTCGTGACGTTCGGCAGTCCGCTCGGAGTAGGCGATTATTGGAGCCCGCATTGGCAGGGCGAGGGAAAGTTTCCTTATGGCCGGCTCGGCGGTTGGATGAATATGATCAACCTGCGCGACCCGATTTCGTGGCAGCGTGGTGTCTCAGGTCGGTTCCCGCAAGCGGTCGATGCCTATGTGCGAATTGGCGACAAAGTGGGTGGCATCGGCGGCTATCACGACCCAGGAACGTACCTGTCAAGCGAACTTTTTGGTCAGGTGCTCAAGGCTGTGGATAACTTAAACGCGATTCGTTGAGTTATTGCACTATTAGTGCATGAACAAAGATCAACATCCTAAGAACGGCCGCCTTTCGAAAAGTAACTCGCCGCCGGCTAAGCGTCGCGCACGCCAAGTCACAGGCCCCGCTGGGCCGCCCGCTGCGTCATCCAGTGATGAGTCGGGCCGGTTCCGTAGGTCGAGCAGATTAGGAAATTCCGAGGACGACTGGCAAGTTCCAGATGAGGAGAGTTCTGGTCGGGTGCGCAAGTTAGCGCTTGTGGCAAGTGGTGTTGTAGCGGTGGTTGCTTTGGGCATCGTGTGGCAGTCAAGCATGAGCCCGGAGCCGATTACTGCAGCTGAACACCCGGCGATCGCAGACGGGGTGGCGTCGCCGGAGTCGAATGAATCGCCCGTCAACAGTTTGAATAACGCTAACGCGAATTCGGACGTAACTAGCGAATCGTCTGGGCCGACGAATCTACAAGAGATTTGGAAGGGCCGTCTAGCGGCGCTAGATAGCAAGAGGGTTAAAGCGTTCGAGAACCGTGACGCAGGAGCTCTGGCCGCGGTCAATGTACCTGATTCACCGGCGCAGGTCCATGATGCCAAGTTGCTAGAAGCGCTAGAGAGTCGTCAGGTCAAACCAGTGTCACTTGCAACGACGATTCACTCGGCCATATTGATCTCCGGAGACAACGAGTCTGCTCTATTGGAGGTTGTGGATTCTCGTAGTGAATATGTTGTGACGACCGAGTCGATGAACAAAACGATCAAGCGATTCAAAGCTAAGAGCCAAGCCAAATGGCGGGTAAGCCTACGCAATAGTGACGGAGGTTGGCGGATCTATTCGGTAACGCCGACTCAAACCTAGTTCAAGCCGAGATCAGCTTCAAAGTCAGCAGCCTCAAGACGTTGCTTGATGTGACCAAGGAAGCGCGCAGCGTCGGCACCGTCTACGATCCGGTGGTCATAAGTCAGGCCGAAGAAGGCGATTGAGCGGATCGCAATGGAGTCTTCACCATTGGAGTCCGTGATCACAACAGGACGTTTGACGACAGCACCAGTGCCGAGGATGCCCACTTGTGGCTGGTTGATGATCGGAGTATCGAACAGCGAACCACGACTGCCAGTGTTGGTCAGAGTGAAGGTGCCACCGAACAGGTCGTCAGGGCCAACCGTTCCGTTGCGGGTGCGTTCGGCCAGGTCTGCAATACGACGAGCAAGGCCAGCAAGCGTGAGGTCGCCCGCGTCCCGAACAACGGGCACGAGAAGGCCTCGATCGGTATCGACTGCGAATCCCAAATGTTGGTCTCCGTGGTAAATCACCGTGTGGTCATCGTCGTTGACCGATGAATTGACCATTGGGAAGGCACGGAGCCCTTCTACAGCGGCACGAGCGAAGAACGGCATGAAGGTGAGCTTGACCCCTTCGCGTGCCAAGAATGAATCCTTAGCCCGTTGACGCAATGCCGCTACTTGAGTCAGGTCAACTTCGACAACCGTTGTTAGTTGAGCTGAGACTTGTAGCGATTCGACCATACGCTCGGCAATTACCCTACGCAGGCGAGTCATAGGGACGACTTCGCTACGGCCAGCCGCGACAGTCGGAGTTGGTTGGTCAGTGGTGGTGTTGCTAGCCACCGGCGTGTGCGCCGCGGTCGAAGGTGCTACCGCAGAGGTCGGCGCTGGGGTGTTAGGAGCGGGAGTTGTAGATGGGGCCGTTGCAACAGGTTGAGCAGCACCAGCGGAGCCTGAAGCCGCAAGAACGTCTTCTTTGCGAACTTTGCCACCGGGGCCGGTTCCAGTGACGGAGCTCAGATCTACGCCTTGTTCGCGGGCTAGTTTGCGAACAATAGGGCTGGAGGTAGCCGCAGCGGGAGCGCTAGCTGGTGAGGCTACCGGTGTTGGAGCAGCTGCTGGTGCTGAGGCTGGGGTAGTGGCGGCCGGTGCCTCGTTCTCGACTGGCGGGGTCGGAGCTTCGCTTTGAGTCGGTTGAGCTGGTGCTGCAGCTGGTACGGATCCAGCGGACGATACGACTGCCAAGAGTCCGCCGACCTCGACGACATCATCCTCGTTCGCGGCAATTGAACTGATCACGCCAGCCACAGGCGATGGGATCTCGGTGTCGACCTTGTCGGTGCTGACCTCGAGCAATGGTTCGTCGACCTCTACGGAGTCGCCTACGCCCTTGAGCCAGCGCGTAACGGTTCCTTCAGTGACGGATTCGCCCAGGGCAGGAAGAGTGATGTCGGTTCCTTCGCCAGCAGGCGCCGCTGGAGCTGAAGGTGTTGCTTCGGCGGCAGGATCAGGAACAACTTCGGCAACTGGTTCAGCGGCTGGAGTTTCGATAGGAGCGGCAGCCTCAGGGGCTTCCGTAGCTGGAGCCGCAGGTGCAGCGGCAACTTCAGCCCCTTCGTCTGCCGTCGCTATCTGGGCGAGCACGCCGCCCACCTCAACGACATCATCTTCGGCAGCGGCAATCTCAATGAGAGTCCCTGCGATTGGCGAGGGAATTTCGGTGTCGACCTTGTCTGTGCTGACCTCAAGTAGTGGTTCGTCAACTTCGACCGAGTCGCCGACATCTTTGAGCCAACGAGTGACGGTTCCCTCAGTTACGCTTTCGCCCAGCTGGGGCAATGTGACTGGGACTGGCATTGAAGCTCCTCTAGGGCAAGGACAAGTGGTCTGTTAGTACTGATTATGCGTGGGCGTGAAGGGGTTTGCCAGCCAGGGCGAGATGAGCCTCGCCAATGGCTTCACTTTGGGACGGATGTGCGTGGATCAAATTAGCGACATCATCAGCATCAGCTTCCCAATTGACGATCAGTTCGCCTTCGCCAATCAGTTCGCCAACTCGAGCACCCACGAGGTGGACACCTACGACCTGTCCATTGTCGAGCGCTACCAGTTTGACGAAGCCGGCTGTGCCTAGGATCTGGCTCTTACCGTTGCCGCCGAGGTTGTACTCGATGCTTTTGATCGCACTTTCGCCATATTGAGCCTTGGCTTGCGCTTCTGTAAGTCCGACGCTTGCGACCTCAGGATCGCAGTACGTAACCCTAGGAATCCCAGACTCGATGATCGGAGCAGGGGACTGATCGGCGAGATGCTCGGCTAAGAAGATACCCTGCGCAAATCCACGATGAGCAAGTTGTAATCCGGGAACAATGTCGCCCACCGCATACACGCCGGGGACTGAGGTTTGCAGATTCTCGTCGACGGTGACGAAGCCACGATCCATAGCGACACCAACCTGCTCGAACCCTAAGCCGTCCGTCTTAGGTCCACGGCCGATCGCCACTAGCAGGTAGTCGGCATCAAGGGTACTGCCATCTTCTAAAGTGACATGGACACCTTGATCATCTTGGGTAGCGCTAGCAAATTTGATTCCGGTCTTGGCGGTGATTCCGCGCTTACGGAACGCCCGCTCGAGTGCCTTGGAGCAGGCCTCATCTTCGTTCGCGACCAGGCGGGGAAGTGCCTCGATGATGGTGACTTCTGCCCCGAAAGAGTTCCAGATGCTGGCAAATTCGACGCCAATCACACCGCCACCTAGAACGATCGCGCTGCCTGGAACTTCTGCGAGTTCAAGCGCCTCATCGCTGGTGAGGATCCGGCCGCCAATCTCGAGTCCGGGGATTGAACGCGCGTACGAACCCGTGCCGAGCACAACGGACTTACCTGTGTAGGTCGTGCCATCCACATCAACGGTAGTTGGACTGGTGAGCTTGCCCCATCCTTGGACATAGTTGACGCCACGGCTCTTGACTAGACCTTGCAAACCTTTGTAGAGCCGACTGATCACGCCGCTCTTATATTCGAGGACCTTGGGCATGTTGATTCCGGTTAGTGTGGCTTCGATACCGAATGCCTCACTCTCGCGGGCGGTGTCAGCGACCTCAGCAGAATGCAGCAGAGCCTTGGTCGGGATGCATCCGCGATGCAAACAAGTGCCGCCGAGTTCCGCACCCTCAATCAAGGTGACTGATAGGCCGAGCTGACTCGCGCGCAGTGCACAGGCGTAACCACCGCTTCCTCCGCCGAGAATGACGAGATCTGATTGGTTGTCGGCCACTTGAGTTCCTCCTATGAATTTGGTCTAAGTGTAGGTTCGCCGCGGTTGATCAAGTCCGATTTGAGTCGGCGGTGTCTCGCACAAACTGCACGAGTGTTCGCACTGCAACTCCAGTGCCACCGCTTGGTGTATAACCATGCGGTTCGCCTTCGTTGAATGCAGGTCCTGCGATATCCAAGTGTGCCCAGGGGGTGCCTTTGGGGATGAATTCTTGCAGGAACAGACCTGCGACGAGCATGCCACCCATTCTGTCCCCAATATTGGCAAGATCGGCGATGGGCGAGTCCAGTGATTTACGGAGCTCCTTAGGCAGCGGCATTTGCCAGAACTGCTCACCGGTAGTTTCGGAGGCGCGCTCGATATCTTCGCGAACGAATGCGTCATTACCCATAACGCCGCTTACTCGTGAGCCCAAGGCGACCATCTGTGCACCGGTCAAGGTGGCAACGTCAATGATGTAGTCGGGTTCGTCTTCGCCAGCACGTACTAGGGCATCTGCGAGGACGAGGCGCCCTTCAGCATCGGTATTGAGGACTTCGATCGTTTTGCCACCATAGGTAGTAAGGACGTCGCCAGGGCGCTGAGCAGTTCCGCTGGGCATGTTCTCGGCGCAAGCTGCATAAGTGGTGACGCGAGCTGGAATCTTGAGTTCCGCGATTGCCAAAGTTGCAGCGATCACCGCGGCAGCTCCGCCCATATCGCACTTCATGGTTTCCATGGCTTTAGGTGGTTTGAGTGAGAGTCCACCTGAGTCAAAAGTGATGCCTTTGCCGACCAAAGCAATATGAACCTTGGGCCTTGGCGGCGAGTACTCCATACGAATCAAACGAGGAGGATTCGCGGAGCCTTGTCCGACCCCGAGGATGCCGCCGTAGGCACCTCGTTTGAGTGCGCGCTCGTCCAGCACTGTGCATTTGATCGGCAGCTTTGCGACAGCCGACTGGGTGGCCTCGGCCAATTCTTTGGGGTGCAATGCCGATGGTGGGGCATTGACGAGATTGCGGGCGAACCATACGTTCTTGGCGACGGTTGCGGCGCGACGAACAGCCTCTTTGGTGTGGCGGTCGCTGGCTTCTGGTGTGACGACTGTGATCGAGCGTGGAGCCTTCTTGGGCTTAGTGGTCCCTACTCCTCGGAAGTCTTCGAATCGGTAGGCGCCCAAAAGTGCGCCCTGAGCGATAGCGGCTACTTCATCCGGGGTTTTGGCGGGTAACGAAATGACGATTCGAGGATTGTCGGTTAGCTCGAGAACTGCGCGTCCGACAGCTCGCCGAAGATTCTCGGGACCAAAATCCTTCTCGCTCATATCGCCAAGCCCGACCGCCAAGATCATTTCTGCGGAGACACCTGCGACCGGAGGGATCTTTGTGAGTTGTTCTGGCTTGGCTGAAGCGCCCACCATGGTGAGGCTGGATTCGATGGCACGACGGATCGTCCGAGACAACATTTTGTCGTCAGGAACAATCAAACGATCATTGGAACCTTTTGTAGTTACGCCGACGACGAGAACATCATCTGCCAATTCGGCGGGATTAGACGCTGAAAGTGTGAGCGGTCGCACGTATTGCCTTTCGTAGGTATCACTTGCCTCAATTAAAGTCGATTGAAACTGACTCTACTCCTTGAGGGAATCGCCTTGCTTGCTTCCCTGGATTGCTTTAGCCCGAGTTGTACCGTTGAACTATGCTCGCCGACACCAACGACCAGATTCAAGATTCTGAGCCGCAACAGCCACGCCAAGGACCGCTCCATCAACGGCATGTTGATCTTGGCGCAAAGCTCGTGGATTTTGCTGGCTGGCTGATGCCGATCGAGTACGAGGGAGTGCTCAAAGAGCACATGTATGTTCGTGAATCGGTAGGCATATTTGACGTATCGCATATGGGCACTGTGCTTATTAGCGGGCAGGCCGCTAGTGCCCTAGCTGATGTGGCCTTTGCATTGGATGTGGCTGCTGTCGCCTCAGGTAAAGCCGCCTACGGACTTTGTCTCAATGAATCAGGCGGAGTTGTCGATGACTTGCTGATCTATGTGCGTTCCAATACCGAGATCATGGTGATCCCGAATGCCAGCAACGCGGACAAGGTAGTGTCTGCGCTTACTGAAGTTCGCGACAGCAATTCCGAGTTTGCCGATATCGAGATCGCGGATGTGGGCATCGAATTTGCGATCCTCGCGGTGCAAGGCCCCACTGCCGGCCGCGTGCTGGCGGAGGCTGGCTATCCAACTGAGTTGGACTATATGAGTTTTATCGATATTGATGATGTAACGGTGGCTCGTTCCGGATATACCGGCGAGTACGGATTCGAGCTCGTGGTTCCGACTGCTCAAGCAGCTTCGGTATGGGACGCACTTGTAGAAGCGGCGAAGAGCCAAGATGGCGGGCCAGTTGGTCTGGGCGCGAGGGACACCTTGCGCCTGGAGATGGGGTATCCCCTTCATGGTCACGAGTTGGCACCTGATCGGATGGCTCTCACAGCGCCAGTCGGTTGGACCATCGGATGGGACAAGCCAGCATTCATTGGTCGCGAGGCAATTGTGGCTGCCAAAGAACAGGGAACAGACCGTAAACTGGTAGCTCTAAGGTTCACTGACCGGGGTATCCCGCGTGAAGGTATGGCTGTCGTTAACTTAAGCGGCGAGGAGCCACGGGAGGTTGGTGTTGTTACTAGCGGAACCTTCTCGCCATCGCTCAAGGCTGGGATCGCTCTGGCCTTGGTTGATACCGAGAGCGTCGCTAACGGCGATGAACTGGCAGTCGATGTGCGCGGACGTCAGTTAGCCACCGAGCGGGTCACTCTTCCGTTTGTGGATTCAAATCCGCGAGTAGTGCCAGCCTAGAGTTTTCGGCGTTGTTCACTGCCGCACCAATCGTCTCAAGCGCCAATTGCCGGATCGTGTCATCCACGTGTGACACCACGAGCGGCACGATGGCTGGAATTCGCAAATGTTCGATTACTCGCATAGCTAGTGGGGACGGGGAATAGCAAAGAAACCGCAGATGATCGATCACTTGGTTGTGGCGACCGTAGGCCGCCAGCCCTGCAACCGCCGCAGTCGGGCCGTCTAGCAATGTCGCAAGTCCGGCTTGGGACCGCTCGATGATCAACTGTTCGATCCGGTAGAACGGTTCTGGCAGAGGAGTCGGTTCTTCTTGATCTGACGTAGCGTTGTCCGTTGGGACGGACTCGGCAAGTAACCGAACCTGATCCCTAGAGTCTGCGAGTGCACCCATCCATGCGTCGTAGTCAATCGTGCCGTCAAGCAGGTAGCGAGGAGCTGTTAGCTCCATGAGATTGACGCCCAAAGCGGTGGAGACTAGTGCCGTACTCGCAGCCTCCAACTCACGATCACGCACACGACCGACTGAGACAAGTGCTAGAGCACTCCCGTGTTCGGTGCCGATAGTGCCTGAACCCGACGAGGCTACGAGCTGGTCGACATCGATGACTTCGATGCTCGTCGGGGGAGCACCAACGTCAAGGTTGTTCCACCAGGTCGCGAGGTCGCGAATCGGATACGGATCCATCGAGACAGTCCCGAAGTTAGGAACCGGACGAGCTAGCTCTTGTCAGCGGTCTTACTCTTGCGTCCTCGCACGATGACGATAACGATCGCGGCAAACACGATGATGATTCCTACGATGATGGCCGTTGGAACAAATGAGTTTTGGCTATCAGTTGTTTGAGTAACCGTGGCGGCAGGTGATTCGTCGCCAGCCGGATTCTGACTAACCGGGTAGGAGCAACCGGTGGATGGGAATCCGTTGATTCCGCAGACCATGGCATTGTCGTCGCCCAAGCGAACTTGTGCGCCTGCTTGAAGAACTTGAGTGGCGTTTGCGTTTTCATCGGGTGTTACACACTCGGAGGTCACACCGCTGCCATCGGGGTTACCTGGGTCGATCACGAGGCCAACGAGCTTTTGCCCCGGTTGTTCGGTGGATGTGCCGCAGATTGCGTCGAATGCCTTATCGCTACGAGGAGCTTCGCCCTCGCCAACACCCCAACGGAACCCAATTACGTCTCCTTGAGTCGGCACAGTGCTGGATGTGCCCTTATTGGAGTAGGCCCAGTTTGCATCGGCACCACCGTCGAAGAAGGCCCAGTAGACGTATTTGTCGTCAGCAGCAGAGGAAGCTGAATCGGAGGGCGCTGGCGCAATCAGCGGAGTCTCATCTGCTTGAGCACTAGAGGCGGTGAAGATTGCCAATGGTGCAATCAAAGCCAAGGCAAGAGCGACCAAAAGTGGCTTGAAGCTGCGAAAAGTCATGTGTTCTCCTCGAGAAGTTTGGGTCTAGCCATCTGCAGTTGTTGGCAACCTAGCTAACGCCTACAGCTAAATGGTTCGGATGCTTAGCCAGCATCCGCGTCCTAACGGTTTGAATGTCTATTCGGCATTCAAACTCATAGGCCCGTAAACCAAGTTGCCATCGTTGAGCAAGTTCACCTGTGAGACTCCGACATCCAGCAAATCCGGATAGACGGCGCCGATCCACGTTTCAGCATCCGATTGGTTACTGAATGGTTCCGGAACCATATCAGAATCGGCAGGGGTTATGGCGCATCCATTTTCGTCGAGGAACTGCCAGGTGAAGCTCATTTTTACTTCTTGACCTTAGGTTCGACGGGCGCGCCACCGGCCTTGAACATCGGCGGTGGAAGACGGAGGCGGCGAATCTGCATGGCGCGCATGATTGCGTAGAACGTTACGCCCTTACGGTCGGCCTTGTCGGGGTACTGCTCCTTGAGCATCTTGTTCATCTTGAAGACCATGTATCCAGTGTCGGCAACGACAAGGACGATAATCGCGATCCAGACGTAGGTGACGATGACCTGAAGACTTTGGTTACGTGTCATACCCATGAGGAGGACGATTACAGCAACAGGCACGAAGAATTCGGCGACGGTCCTCCGGGAATCGACAAAGTTACGGGCGGCGCGGCGAACCGGACCACGATCCTTCGGCGGCATGGCACTCTCGTCGCCTCGGAGTAGAGCTTCACGGGTGCGGGCGCGTTCTTGGCGCATGGCCTCGCGGTCTGCTTGTTTAGCAGCCTTCTTGTCCATGTTTTTGGTCTTGGCCGAAATCTTGTTGGACTGCAATTGCGCTTTGCGCGCGGCTTCTGCCTCTTTGCGAGTCGGAGTTGGCCGACCCTTCTTGGCTGGGCCGGTGCTGGTCTCGACGCTAATGTCGTCGTTCTTGACCGCGGAGTTGCTTGTATCGCTTGAGCGTGATTTGCCGAACATCTAGCTAGTTTACGCCACGAACCCAAAGTGCGTCAGCAGGCTTGGCCGACTTCTGGTCGAGAGACTGCTGATTTAGAGCTGGAGTCGGGCCAGATTAACCAGGCAGTGCGAGCATACGTTCAAGGGCAACTTTTGCCCATTTAGACGTCTCAGGGTCGACGGTGATGGTGTTCATGACTCGACCCTCGGCTAAGTTCTCAAGCGACCAGACCAGATGAGGTAGGTCGATTCTGTTCATAGTCGAGCAGAAGCACACGGTCTTGTCCAAGAACATGATTCGCTTGTCTGGGTTCTGGAGAGCAAGCCGACGCACCAGATTGAGTTCGGTGCCAATTGCCCATGCGGAACCTGGCGCGGCCTCGCTGACTTGTTTGATGATGCGCTCGGTCGAGCCGACGTAGTCGGATTTCGAGACAACCTCGTATTTGCATTCCGGGTGAACCATGATGTTGATGTCAGGGATCTCGTTTCGGAGTTCGTCGATGCTGTCCGGTGAGAAGCGACCATGTACCGAACAGTGGCCCTTCCACAAGATCATCTTTGCGTTTCGCAGTTCGTCATCAGTCAATCCGCCATTGGGCTTGCGCGGATTGAACACAGCGCAGTCATCGAGCGAGAACCCCATATCGCGCACGGCGGTATTGCGACCCAGGTGTTGGTCTGGCAGGAACAACACGCGTTCACCTTGCTCGAATGCCCATTCGAGTGACTTCGCGGCATTACTTGAAGTACAGATGGTTCCCCCGTTGCGTCCGGTGAACGATTTGATATCTGCCGAGGAGTTCATGTAGCTAACGGGAATCGTAGTGTCGGCAATCCCCAAACGAGTGAGCACTTCCCAAGCGGCTTCGACCTGGTCGAGCCGCGCCATATCGGCCATTGAACAGCCAGCGGCGAGATCGGGAAGGATCACCTGCTGGTCGTCATTCGTCAAAATGTCGGCACTCTCAGCCATGAAGTGCACTCCGCAGAACACGATGAACTCTGCCTCGGGACGAGCAGCTGCCTGTTGCGCCAGTTTGAAACTGTCGCCAGTCGTGTCGGCGAACTGGATAACTTCTTCGCGCTGGTAGTGGTGGCCCAATATGAACAGCCTGTCGCCCAGCTTCTCTTTGGCTGCCAGAGCACGGGCCACTAGGTCAGGATCGCTTGGCTCGGGCAGAGCGCCAGGGCATTCCACGCCACGCTCGCTCAACGGATCCTGGTTGGAGCCCAGGAGCAGCAGCAGTGGCGATTCGCCCGGCTCGGACCATGCCTGGGTAGTGGTCGTGGCCGATCGGGTGTCTACGGATTCGCCGGTGGTTTCGGTGGTGGAAGCCATTTATCAATCGTCCCACAAACTCGGGAATCAATGAAGTCTTAGGCAGTTAAAGGAACGTGCCAACGTGACCGCGTGAAGATCAAGGCGTAGATTCGCACTATGCGAGTTCTCATAGCCCCCGACAAATTCGCTGGCACACTCAGTGCGAGCGAGGCTGCGGAGGCTATTGCCGTTGGGTGGCTCAAGACGGCCCCTGGTGATGAACTTGATCTATGTCCCGTGTCGGATGGCGGACCAGGATTTATCGATACCCTCAGCGCGGCATTGCCGCGGAGTGAACTGTCGGTTGTCACCGTTTCGGGACCGCTTGGTGACACTGTGCCGGCAACGATTCTTACTGACGGCGATACCGCTTATATCGAAGTTGCGCAAGCGTGTGGCCTGCACTTGCTCGATGAGGAACATCGAGATCCAACTGTAACGACGAGTTTCGGTGTGGGTGAACTGATCGCCCAGGCCGTGGATAGCGGCGTCAAAAAGTTGGTGATCGGCCTTGGCGGATCAGGAACTAACGATGCTGGTGCTGGAATGCTTGCGGCTCTCGGCGCAACCGCAGACGGCCCACTGGACCAAGGTGGTCTGGCTTTGGCAGGGGTTTCAACGGTTGATTTGGAGCCGGTTCGCGAGCGGCTTAGCGGTGTCGAGTTAGTGGCTGCCAGTGATGTTGACAATCCATTGCTGGGTCTGACCGGAGCCAGCAAGACGTACGGCAAACAAAAAGGTGCCAGCGACGAGGACATCATGCGACTTGAGGGTGCACTCGAGATGCTGGTGGAGGCGATCGGTAGGCGAGCTGATGGCAAGCAACCGGCTGTTGCCAAAGGTTCGGGGGCTGCTGGTGGACTCGGTTTTTCTCTTTTGCATCTAGACAGTGCGCAGGTTCCGGGTATCACCACAATCATGGATATCGTCCACTTCGATTCGCGAGTGAGTCAGGCGGATTTGGTGATCACTGGTGAAGGTCTCTTCGATTGGCAGTCGCTTCGCGGCAAAGTTGTGAGCGGAGTTGCCGCCGCGTCGATGAGCCAAGCTAGGCCGTGTGTTGTGCTTGCTGGGGATGTTTCCGTTGGTCGCCGCGAATACAGCCAGATCGGTATTTCCAACGCCTATTCAGTGGCTACGATCGTTGGTTCGCTTGAGGAATCGTTGGAGTTTTCGAGCCGTTCCCTCATGGCAGCTTCCGAACGGATCGCCAAAACCTGGTCGAGATAACACGCCTGATTTAGCCGGTGCCGGCAAGTAATCGCGGGCGCTGGGAATACTCACTGCACCCGTTTCGTTGACAGTGCGAGTAGACTTGAAACAAGGCTAAGTTCGCAACAAAACAAAGGAGCACTCAGCAATGAGCTCAGAAACCGCAACGGAAACAACCGAGACCCAAGGCCATGGCTGTGGCTGTGGTGGACATGGACACGATGCACCAGCTGCTGAGGCTGCGCCCGCACCTGCTCAAGAAGCGCAGGGTTGCGGCTGTGGTGGACATGGACATGCCGAAGCTACCGCTGCGCCAGCGCAAGAAGCTCATGGCTGTGGATGCGGTGGACACGGCCAGGCTGAGTCGGCTCCACAAGCTCAAGCCCCTTCGGAACCTGCCGGTGAGACTGTCGTGCTGACCGATGTTGCTTCGACCAAGGTCAAGACTTTGCTCGAGCAAGAAGGTCGCACTGATTTGGCTCTCCGAGTGGCGGTTCAGCCAGGCGGTTGTTCTGGTCTGCGCTACCAATTGTTCTTCGATGATCGCAATCTCGATGGTGATGAGCGTCTCGATTTCAACGGTGTGACCGTCGTCGTTGATCGCATGTCTGGCCCCTACCTCGGTGGCGCCAAGATCGACTTCGTGGACACGATCGAGAAGCAGGGTTTCACAATCGACAACCCCAATGCAACGGGTTCATGCGCATGTGGAGACTCGTTCCACTAAGCACCTATTCGCAAAACTTTTGGCCGACCGCCAAGTGACCAGATATTCCTGGTGGACTTGGCGGTCAGTCATTTAATTGGCAGGCTAAGGTTCTTCGCATGCAAAACATTTGTGTCTCAGCATCGGTCGCTACCGACCACCTCATGACCTTCTCGGGTAAATTCTCGGACTCACTCCTTCCTGAGGAGCTAGCCAACCTCAGCGTTTCCTTCTTGGTGGACAACCTGGAGATCCGGCGTGGTGGAGTAGGTGGAAATATTGCCTTCGCTCTAGCTCAGTTCGGTGTGCGTCCCGTCCTGGTCTCTGCAGTAGGCCAGGACTTCGCCGATTACGGATCCTGGCTCGAGCGTCACGGTGTCGACATAGAGTCCATTCGGATCAGCGAAGAACTTCATACCGCGCGCTTTGTCTGCACGACAGACCAAAACGCCAATCAGATAGCGACCTTCTATGCCGGAGCTATGAGCGAGTCACGTCTGGTCGAGCTACAGCCGGTGGCTGATCGAGTGGGCCCACTCGATCTCGTCCTTATTGGTGCGACTGACCCGGTTGCGATGGAGCGCCATACGCAGGAATGTCGTGAGCGCGGTATTGCTTTTGCGGCAGATCCTTCGCAGCAATTGTCATTCTTGGATGGTGATTCGATTCGCAGACTGATTTCGGATGCCAAGTATCTGTTTAGCAATGAGTACGAGTCGGCCTTGATCCTCAAGAAGACAGGTTGGACCGAAGAGGAACTGCTTGATCAAGTCGAGATTCAAGTAACAACGCTTGGTGATAAGGGCTCGCGTATCAAGATCAAAGGGTCCCAAACGGTCGAGATTCCTGCCTGTTCCGTTTCTGGAGTCGTCGACCCGACAGGAGTCGGCGATGCCTTCCGTGGTGGATTCATCGCCGGGTTGGCCGCCGGATGCAAACTAGAAGACTGTGCACGTATGGGGTCGACACTGGCCGCGTTCGTTATCGAGAGCGTGGGCACCCAGGAGTACACCTTCGACCGAGATGTCTACTTGAACCGACTTGAAGCCAACTACGGCGCCGAGGTACGCGAGCGTGTTGTCCAGGCGTGGGTCTAACTGAGCTGCACGACAAATCGAGTCGAGCCTGATTCGTCGGCAGATTCTTGACTCATGACCGTCGCATTTTGAAGCCGAGCCCAGGCGGGAATGTCATTGAGCGCTGCAGGGTCATCGGTCGTAATGCCTATAACCGCATCTGCTTTGAGACGTTTGGCGGCCTTGGCCAACTCGATCACCGGATGAGGACAAAGCTGGCCACGTTCATCAAGTTCTAGTGCTATTTCGATGTTGGTGGAGAGTTCCGCCACCAGGACGCCACCACTGTCGGCGGCAGCTTCTGGCGGGCTTGAGAGGTCAGCCGTAAGTCTTTCAACGGCGCTGGGCAACAATTCGACTAGTCGGTCAATTGCGTTGTCCGGGCAGTCACTCGGCAAACTCACACGCACGTTTCCTTGGGTCAATCTGCCGATCGCCGCCAACACATGACTAGGAACACCCACCTCGCTCGCGCATGCAGACCCACTACCGATTGCGACTCCTTGTCGGTCAAGTTCGACAGCCAGAGCTTCGGCGTCCACATAAGGAATAGAAAACGTCACCACCTGAGGGAGACGGTTACCTGCGGGCCGTATCAGGTCAGCCTGTTCGAATTGGCTTACGACCAGGCTTTCTACTTTGTTGCGCAAACCGGTCAAACGTTCGGATTGAGCTGGTTGACCGCGCAATAGGGACTCAAGCGTGACCGCTGCCGTTGCAGCCTCGGCGACCGAAGTAGTGTCTGGAAATTGCGCAGGTTTAGCGCTAGCAAGGGTCGTGGCGACTCGGGAGCCACCCCATGATGCGGAATCGGCTAATAGGTAGTCCCATTGTGATTCGACCATCGAAGTTGGTAAATAGCCCAGGGCTGAAGTGGCATCGATAACAAGGACTGCTCCAGCTTCATGGATCAGCGTAAAGAGCGTAGATAGTTCTTGGACGGTTCCGATCTCTTGGTTTGCCCATTGGATGAACACTGCAACAGGGCTTCGGGTATGCGATGCGTCCGAACCAGAGTCGGCATTGGCGGCCGCCAGTTTTTCGATTAGGTCTTGTCTGTCCACGTGACCATCAGAACCGACTGTAAGCGCGGTGGCATGAAGACCCGACTCTGCAATCGCATCAGTCACTGCCTTGCGTTCGATAGGGGAGTAGAGGACTGAACTGGGTCGAACAGATTTGAGGATGGCCCGAATCGCATCGGCGGTGCTTGAGGTGAATGCGATGTGTTCGCGAGAGACTCCGATTGCTTGAGCCACTGCTTCACGGCTCACTTCCAGTAGATTAGCTGCCTGTTTGCCCTCAAAATGTAGGGATTCTGGGTCACTCCAGGCGAGTGACCTGGCTTGTCGGACAGCCTGTTCAACCTCTTGACTGGGTGCCTGCCCAGCGATTGCGTCCAGGTTGAATCGCGACATGCCTCAAACGGTACTCGCCCTAATGACCCGATTGTGCGATTCCTGCGCTAATCTGCCCTTTAAGGCGACATATGACCGTGCCCTAACACCTGGGTTCGGCTATATTGAGCTTTACATTTAGCGGATACGTCCACACGGTATGCACGCCCTATTGCAGACCAAGTAGGCTCTCGGCAGACTGTAAAAAATTTGTCGAGTTGAATTCGGATTAACATCCGTCCTCAATTGGGAGCGAAACGAGTGAAAAAGAACGATCAGCGGGAGAGTAGTTCGGTAGAACGCTCTGACGTGAACAGGCTCAACACCCCGTTCGCGAAGTTCGGCCGCAAGGCCGGATTGGCGGCGATTGGGCTGTTCACCATTGTTGTAGTCAGTGGCTGTTCAAGCACCACGATTACTGATCTTGACTATTGGAAGCGCATTGGTATGCCTGAACCGGCATCCAAAGAAGGTGCCGAGTACACGCTCCCATTCTGGCAAGGTAGCTGGGTTGCGGCGATGATCGTCGGAATCTTCGTATGGGGCCTGATCTTCTGGGCAATGGCTGTCTACCGTCGCCGCAAGGGCGATGGTGTTCCTCGCCAGATCCAATACAACATGCCACTTGAAGCCCTGTGGACCGTTGTTCCATTGATCATGGTGATCGCGATCTTCAGTTTTGCCGCCCGTGATGAAGCAGCACTCACCGCTGTACAAGAAGACACGCCAACTGTCGGGGTTCAAGCCTTCCGTTGGAGCTGGGCGTTCAACTATTACGACCAGGACGTTTATGACACAGGGCTCCCTGCCAACTTTGGGGCCGAAGATCTTAACGGTCCGGTAATCGGTGCTGATCCTGAGATGCCGATGCTGTGGCTCGTGAAGGACAAGAAGGTCAAGTTCGAACTGACCTCGCCAGATGTCATCCACTCATTCTGGGTTCCTGCCTTCTTGACTAAGCTGGATGTTGTTCCAGGACGTACCAACTACCTCGAAGTAACGCCCAATAAGCTGGGTATGTTCGCAGGTAAGTGCGCTGAGCTTTGCGGTGTGGATCACTCACGTATGCTCTTCAACGTCAATGTCGTGACCCAAGATGAGTTCAACAAGCATGTTGAGGATCTCAAGAAGAAGGGCCAGACAGGCAAGATGCAGGACCGCACCACTGACCGGGCACAGGTAGTTTAGGAGAAATTGGACAATGACAATTCTTGCTGATCCGCCAGCCTCAGATGCCGCTGGTGCGCCCGAGATTGACTTCCGCGAAAAGCGCCGCCAGAGCCGTGGTGCCACCATCGTCAAGTGGATGACCACCACTGACCACAAGGTCATCGGCCATCTCTACTTGATCACTGCCTTCACCTTCTTCCTCATCGGTGGAGTTATGGCCATGGTGATCCGTCTTGAGCTGGCTCACCCAGGCACACAGTTCGTCTCAAACGAGCAGTACAACCAGCTGTTCACCATGCACGGCACCGTCATGCTGTTGCTATTCGCGACGCCGCTGTTCGCAGCATTTGCTAACGCGGTCATGCCACTGCAGATTGGTGCTCCGGATGTGGCGTTCCCACGCGTCAATATGTTGGCCTACTGGCTCTATGTCTTTGGCGGTCTTGTAGTTGCCGTTGGTGCTTTCACACCAGGTGGATCTGCGGACTTCGGATGGTTCGCTTACGCGCCACTGTCTGGCGCGGAGTTTAGTCCGAGTGTTGGTGCCGACTTGTGGTTCATCGGTCTGTCGCTTGGTGGTATCGGAACGATCCTTGGTGCGGTCAACTTCATCACCACAATCTTCTGTATGCGCGCTCCGGGTATGACGATGTGGCGCATGCCAATCTTTACCTGGACTGTGCTCGTTACCTCGATGCTTGTCCTGATCGTGTTCCCGGTTTTGGCCGCCACATTGGTCGTCATGTTTGTGGACCGTAAATGGGGTTCGGTGATCTTTGATGCCGAGAACGGGGGAGCGATCCTCTGGCAACACTTATTCTGGTTCTTTGGGCATCCGGAGGTCTATATTTTGGCGCTGCCGTTCTTCGGTATCGCCTCCGAGATTATCCCCGTGTTCAGCCGCAAACCGATCTTCGGTTACAAGGGCCTTGTATGGGCAACGATCGCCATTGGTGGTCTCTCGGTTGCTGTGTGGGCCCACCACATGTACGTAACGGGGGCGGTCCTATTGCCCTTCTTCGCGATCATGACGATGCTGATCGCGGTTCCGACTGGTATGAAGTTC
>CAUJDH010000022.1 GCA_963169225.1 Actinomycetota bacterium | reverse complement strand
TGCCGCCTGAGGGGATGCCGGCGATGCTGGATTCGACAGCATCGATCAGTTTTGACACATCAGAGATGGCCGACTTCTCTAGGAAAGTTGCATGCGATGGCAGATCGACTCCACCTTGTTTGACCGAAGGCAGTGACGGGTAACCAGTCAGAATCAGGATTGCGGTATCGGGTTTGGTGCGAGCCACATAGTGGGCCAAGTCTATTCCGGATGGCCCAACACCTAGGTTGAGGTCGACGATTGCGATATTGGCATCAAAGGTCTTGAGTTTGGTCTGAGCCGAGATCACATCGTGACAAACCTCGACAGTAAACCCTTTCTCTGACAGCAAGTTCGACACCAGAGACGTGACGAGTTGTTGATCGTCAACGACTAAGGCGAATTGCTGGGTTTTCATTTCTTAGCCAATCGGTCGGTTTGTTTAACCCATTATGGATCAAACAGGTACGCAGAGTAGTTGCGCCACCGGGAAAATATGAAACATGCATGAAACCAGACGCCGCCATTTTGGCGCCTTAAAGGGCGCATTGTCGCGAAAAACAGAGGGTTTGAATTCAGGTGGGATAGAGGCTCACCCGAATGGGCTAGTTGCGCTGCGTAGTATTTTTCACAGAGAACAGGCTCTTTTAAGGATTTTTCTGGGGTTTTCCTGTTATTTGTCCGTGATGGTTGATGAATCGCCCTGGGTTTGGTTCCGTTCTGACGTGTCCTGAGTTTTTGGCCGCCGGTCGGTGAGAAAGTCAAGAAGCTATTTGTGTTGTCTGATTCATTTTTTCGTATTCAGTTGGGGTTCGCCAATCAAGGGCGCTGTGTCGACGTTGACGATTATGGTAAATCTCGATGTAATCGAAGATCGCGTTCGCAAGCTCTGTCCTGGTCTTCCACGATTGCCTGTTTAATAGTTCGACTTGCATTTTTCCCCAGAACGATTCGATCATCGCATTGTCATAACCATCACCAATCGTTCCCATCGAACCTACCAACCCTGCTTCCTTCAACCGGTGACTAAATGCCCACGACGTGAATTGGGTGCAATGATCAGAATGCACAATCGTGCCTCGTGGGCCACGAGTGTCAACTGCCATGTCTAGAGCATTGAGAACGATCGAACTGGTCTGCCGTGAATCAATAGCCCAGCCCACAATCTTGCGTGAAAACACATCCAACACCGCGCAACAATAATCCTTTCCTTCCCTGGTGTGATGCTCAGTAATATCAGTGCACCACAACTGATTCGGTCTCGTTGCCGTGAAGTTTCTGTCTACTAAATCAGCTGTCGTGATCAGATAGTTCTTATTGATATACCGTTTCCTGGTTCCTGAAATACCTCGTAGTCCAAGCCGTCGCATGATCAGATGCACTTGATCACGTTCGACCCGGATACCCAGGCCGTGCTTCAGTTCAGCGTGAACCCTCCGTACTCCGTAACAGCCACGAGATGCCACGTGAACGTGTTCGATGGTCTCAGCGAGCATGGCATGACGCAAAGCCCTCTGTGTTGGTGGGTTCGTTCGCCACTTGCGATACCCACGCTCAGAAACCTTCAATACCTGACACGCGACCCGGAGACTGACACCTTCATCAAGCAAAGATGTCACCACCGGGTATCGCCTTTTGGGACAACAGACTGATCCTCCAACAATTGCGCAGCGAGTTTCGTCGCCCTCAGTTCTTCTTCCAACACTTTCACCCTCGCGAGGGCATCACGAAGCCGGACTGACTCCTCTGAGGTTGCTCCAGGCTTCACACCTTGGTCGATCTGGGCTTGATGCCACCACCGATACAACGTGGCCTGAGCGATTCCCAAATCTTTGGCGACTGATGCCACCGAACGTCCCTGTTCCACAAGCTCAATAGCCCGGAACCTAAATTCTGCAGAGTATTGCTGCGGCATACGTTAAGAAATCCCTTCATTTGGATTCTCAACATTCCCATAAACCGAAGGAACAAAACCCCGGACACGTCACTGCGCAGCCAGGTGGAAAGTCTTGCACGGTCAAGGCCACTGCTAAGCCGTTGACCTGTGTGATCAAGGGGCTCAATACGAATAAGAGCTACACGATCACCGTGACAGCAATTAATGGTGCGGGCAAGTCTGTATCGTCGAGCCGATCCAAGGCAATTACCGCAAGTGTTCCGACTAAGCCGAATCCGGTTCGCAACCTCAAGGTCGTGGCGCGGGGAAATAAGTACCTGAATGGCACGTACACCTTT
This sequence comes from Actinomycetota bacterium, assembly GCA_963169225.1. Classification (GTDB taxonomy): domain Bacteria; phylum Actinomycetota; class Actinomycetes; order S36-B12; family UBA10799; genus KLAP162. The sequence goes on along the minus strand of CAUJDH010000022.1, from coordinate 3,145 downwards.
ATGTGGAACAGTCCTAAGGCTTCACCGCGCAAGCCAGTAGATAGCTACTTGTTGACGTTGAACGAGTACAAGAAGACGGATATCTTCTACAAGAAGAAGCTCAAGTCGAACAAGCTTAGCTACCTCATGACGCGCGAGGAGATTGTTGAGGCCTACGTGGCGGCACTTGAGAGGAAGCTGAAGGTTCGCGGTGAACTTACCAAGAGCATCAAGGTAGTGGTCACGCTGTACGCCGTGAATTCGGCAGGCATGAGCCCAGAGGTGTCAGACAGATTTACCTTGTGGGTCAACTGATCGTTTTTATTGCTGGGTGGGTATGACGATAGTTGGGCTTTGCTCTAGCTAAGCGTCAGCTGTAAATCTTAAGATCCCACGCTCGCACGGCTCCTGTTATACCCGCACTGTTGGGGACAATCGTCACGTCGTCACCTAGATCGAGTTGGAGGCGGCGAGCATTTCCGCCGCCGACATATAGGCGGTCCCATAGGAACACTGGCCGGAATCCTTCGACCACTTCGAGTAGGCGCTCGCTCCACTTTTGGCTGCCGAGTTCGCGTAGTTGATGGATCCCGATGTAGGTGTCGTAGGTGACTCCGTTGATCGGCGCGTGCGACAGTTCGAGGTGTGGGGCCAGCGTGCCGTTGTTGTAGATCGCGTTGCCAAGGCCGGTTCCCAAGGTGAACATGACTTCGAGTCCATTGCGTTCGATGACGGCTGCACCCTGTACCTCGGCATCGTTGAGCACGAGCGTGGGCTTGCCGAACGCCTCGGTTAGATTCTCGAGTGCATCCCAGTTTCGCCAGACTTCGACGAGTGCAGGGTCTTTGCCTGTGTAGGGACCGCCTGGCGAAGGGTAGTGGGGAGTGTTGACAACTTGACCGCCGCGGATCATGCCTGGCATGCCGACGGTGACCCGGTCATACTCGGGAAGCTTCTGGGCAATCCCTGTGAGAACGCGCAGGAACTTATCTGGTGGCAGTGGGTAGGGAGTTGGAATCCGCACTGGGTCGGCGATCATCTCGCCGTTTTGATCCATGACTGAACCTTTGAGACCTGTGCCGCCGCAGTCGATTCCGAGCGTGCGGACGCCATGGTCGTCCGCTGTGGAATCAACGGTCGCAGGCTGGTTTAGGCCCTTATCGGCATCAGTCACCCATTAAGAGTGCCCGGTTTGTACCCAAATTGCGCGGTGAAAGCTGTCGCCCCATTGGGTTCCCGAGTTAAGTGGGAGATCGATCACGAATAGCAAAAGTGATCTACCACATAACTCGGGAACCCAACGGTCGTGCGCGTCCAATCGGATAGAAAGTGGATCGAAACTGGTCTATGAACGGATCCAGGGAGGCTTCTCGCGCTTGAGGAACGCCCCCATGCCTGCTGCTGCCTCCTCAGAGCCGAACAATTCAGCCGAAAGCTTGGCAGTCACTTCAAAAGCGTCGTCGCGCTTCAATTGCGGAATCTCATTCAACAAGCGCTTGGTGTTCTTGAGCGCTTCGGGACCACCCTGACGGAGCATCGCCGTGTAGGTCGCGACTTGAGCATCGAGTGCATCAAGATCTTGGCCGACCTCTCCGCTGTCGGTCGTCACCTTGTTGATCAAGCCCGCTTCTAGTGCGCGCATGGCCGAGATGCGCTCTCCGGTCAAGAAGAGTTCGTAGCCATCGGCCACATTCATCTTGCGTAAGCACACCACGCTGATCACGGCAGGTGCCACACCAACGCGAACCTCAGAGTAGGCGAATTTTGCCGACTCAGTCGCAACGGCTAAATCACATGCCGCTACTAGCCCGTTGCCACCACCGGCCACATGGCCTTGCACGCGTGCGATGGTCGGCTTGGGGTGATCGAGGATCGCTTTGAGAACTGTGACGATAGCCTGCGGGCCATCCCACAGCTTGTCCTCGTCGCTGTTCGCCGAGTTATCGCTGGCTGCCGAAGCACCCTTGAGGTCTGCCCCGGCGCAGAATGTATTGCCTGCACCGGTAATGACGACGACTCGTGCCGCCGGATCCTCGGCCGCGTGAGTGAGTGCTGAAGCCAAGGCCTTGAGCGAGTCGATCGAGAGAACATTGCGCTTCTCAGGATCGTTGAGCGTGATGGTGGCGACTTCGTCGGTGAGCGAGTACGCCACCGGCACCGAGTCGGCCGTCAAAGATGCGGAACCCTCTGTGCTCATTCTTAGCCCATCCCTTCCATGCCCGAGAGGACGCGCAGCATGACTTCGTCGGCTCCGCCTCCGATGCTAGTGAGGCGAGCATCGCGCATAAAGCGAGCTGGCCAGTGCTCTTCGGCGTAACCCATACCGCCATGGAACTGAACACAAGTATCAGCAACTTCGCGCTGCAACCGCCCAGCTTTGAGTTTGGCGATTGTTGCCATGCGACTCACGTCTTGACCCTGTGAGTAGCGCTCGGCTGCGGTGCGCATGTATTCGGTGAGCAAGTCGACTTCTGCTACAAGCTCGGCCAGGCGGTATCGGATGTATTGGTTGGCGATCAGCGGCTTGCCAAAGGCGTCGCGTTCTTTGAGAAAGTTGATCGTCTTGTCGAGTGCGTGGCGGTTACCCGAGTTGGCCATGTAGGCGATGATCAGGCGCTCGTCTTGGAACTGCATCATTTGTTGTTGGAAGCCTCGACCGATCTCGCCGATCGTGTTGCGCACTGGAACGCGCACATTGTCGAATACCAGCTCTCCGGTATCACTCGACTTGTTACCCATCTTCTCGATTGATCGGCCAACGCTGAAGCCAGGGGTATCTGTCGGGACGATGATCTGCGACATACCAGCAAAGCCGCCCTCGTCGGAGGTGCGGGCAAGGACGCAGATCCAGTCGGCCTGGGTGCCGTTGGTGATCCACATCTTGGTTCCGTTGATCACCCAGTCATCACCGTCACGACGAGCGTTCGTGGTGATGCCAGCGACATCTGAACCGGCACCTGGCTCGGAGACTGCCACAGAGGTTACGACGTCACCAGCGATTGCAGGGGCTAGGAATTCTTGTTTAAGCTCTGGTGTTCCGAAGCGAGCGAGAGATGGCGTCGACATCGCCGCATGAACTGCGATACCGAGCGGTGGTCCGGCTACTTCTGCACGACCGAGTTCTTCACCAAGAACGAGGGTGAATGTGTGGTCGGCACCTTGGCCG
>CAUJDH010000021.1 GCA_963169225.1 Actinomycetota bacterium | reverse complement strand
ACCCGAAGCGAATCGTGCCGTTGCTGCAATTCGTGTCACGGAGGTGCGAGTCACAGAAGTTGTGGCCCGCGTAGTGGCTGAGGAAGCGGCCGAGGCAGCCACTTGGCTAGCAGCTGAACTTGGGACAGCGGCAATTGCCGGACCCGCAGTCAAAGTCCCGCCCACCAAAACCAGCGATGCCACGACGCTGAGAAAGCGGCGCAAACCTACGCTGTGAAAACGCTCATTTTTGCTTGTTTTTTGACCACTTAGACGAGAACTAGCGCGATTTTTCACAATCACCATTGAAACACGGCTCCCCAAGGCTTTGAACTTTGCCTGAAAATTACCCGGCCTTACTAGCATTTTCGAGGGTTTCAATACCCCTTTCACACCTTGAGTCACTATGACTCAACTTTATTGCGGCTATATATTGCATATTTCTTGCATCCGCACTAGACTTGAGGAAAGTCCTTGGTTAGAGTCTGACTCAGATTGGATTTTAGGTCTAGTTTCCAAGCCAAATTCACACGAACTTAGAACGAAAACACGCAGTTGAGAACTGACAAACAGAAAGAAGGAACAACATGGCACGTGCAGTAGGTATCGACCTCGGTACAACTAACTCCGTAGTCGCTGTGCTCGAAGGTGGCGAGCCAGCAGTTATCGCGAACTCTGAAGGAGCTCGCACCACCCCATCCGTTGTGGCTTTCGCCAAGAACAACGAAGTCCTCGTTGGTGACGTGGCTAAGCGCCAGGCCGTGACCAACGTCGACCGCACGATCCGTTCGGTCAAGCGCCATATGGGAACCAACTGGAAGATCGACATCGACGGCAAGGACTACACCTCGCAGGAGATCAGCGCCCGCGTGCTAGGCAAGCTCAAGCGCGATGCTGAGTCCTACTTGGGCGAAGACGTGAGCGATGCAGTCATTACTGTTCCCGCTTACTTCAACGATGCTCAGCGTCAGGCAACCAAGGAGGCCGGCGAGATCGCAGGTCTCAACGTTCTGCGCATCATCAACGAGCCAACCGCAGCAGCACTGGCATACGGCCTAGACAAGGGTGACCAAGAGCAGACCATCCTGGTGTTCGACCTTGGTGGCGGAACTTTCGACGTCTCGCTGCTCGAGATCGGCGACGGCGTGGTCGAGGTCAAGGCGACCTCTGGCGACAACAGTCTTGGTGGCGACGACTGGGACGAGGCGATCGTCGAGTGGATGGTGACCACGTTCAAAAACAAGAACAACGTTGACCTGTCCAACGACAAGATGGCTATGCAACGTCTGCAAGAAGCTGCCGAGAAAGCCAAGATCGAGCTGTCGAGCTCGACCAGTACGGCAATCAACCTTCCGTACATCACGGCATCTGCTGAAGGTCCGCTCCACTTGGACGAGACCCTGTCGCGTGCTGAGTTCGAGAAGATGACTTCCGGCCTACTCGAGCGCACCAAGAAGCCGTTCGACCAGGTCGTCAAGGATGCTGGCGTCAAGGTCTCGGACATTGACCACATCGTGTTGGTCGGTGGTTCGACTCGTATGCCAGCTGTGACCGAGATGGTGCAGAAGCTGACCGGCAAGGAGCCAAACAAGGGCGTCAACCCGGATGAGGTTGTGGCCGTTGGTGCTGCTTTGCAGGCTGGCGTTTTGCGCGGCGATGTCAAGGACGTGCTGCTACTCGATGTGACTCCGCTGTCGCTCGGAATCGAGACTAAGGGTGGCGTGATGACTCGTTTGATCGAGCGCAACACCACTATCCCAACCAAGCGGTCAGAGACCTTCACCACGGCCGAGGACAATCAGCCTTCTGTGTTGATCCAGGTCTACCAAGGTGAGCGTGAGATGGCGGCCTACAACAAGAAGCTCGCCACGTTCGAGCTGACTGGTCTGCCGCCAGCACCGCGTGGAATCCCACAGGTTGAGGTCACGTTCGACATTGATGCCAACGGCATCGTCCACGTCTCTGCAAAGGATCTTGGCACCGGCAAGGAGCAGTCGATGACGATCACCGGCGGCTCTTCGCTCGACAAGGACGACATTGATCGCATGATGCGCGAGGCCGAAGAGCACGCTGACGAAGACAAGAAGCGTCGCGAAGAAGTCGACGTGCGCAACAACGCGGACAGCCTGGTTTACCAGACCGAGAAGTTCATCGCCGACAACGACGACAAGCTTCCCGAGGATGCCAAGGCCAATGTCACCGAGCCACTTGATGAACTCAAGAAGGCGCTTGAAGGCGACGACATTGAGGCCATCAAGTCGGCCACCGACAAGGTTGCCGAGGCGAGCTCCGCGCTAGGTACAGCAATGTACGAAGCCGCCGCTCAAGCAGGTAGCGAGGCGGATACCACAGCTGCCGGTGAGGGCACGGGCGACGACAGCGACGACGACGTTGTCGATGCCGAGATCGTTGAGGACGACAACGACGAGAGCAACGAGGCTAAATAATGACTGCTCAAGACGGCGCCAACCCGGGCGCTGCCAATAGCGACGACGAATTCCCGGACGCAAACTCCGGACTCGACGCAGTTGATCTTGATCAGGCTGACACCGAAGAAGCTGGCGAGGCACCTGCAGACGCAGGTGTCGCCGCCAGCGATTCGGCGGACGAGGCTCCTTCGGGAGTCGGCGATATCGATCAGTCTGAGCCAGACTTCGGTGATTTTGATGGAGTTGAAGGTTCGAGTAGTGGTCAAGCCGCCGAGTCCGAACGTGACCAGGTCGCTGAACTGACCAACGATCTTCAGCGGATCAACGCCGAGTACGCGAACTACCGCAAGCGTGCTGAGGAGCGCAGTCGCATAGTTGGCGAAGTCGCAGTCGCAGGTGTGCTGAACGAGCTACTTCCGATCCTTGATGATCTTGATCGTGCTCAAGAGCATGGCGAATACGACGGAGCGTTGAAATCAATCGGTGATTCTCTGCAGGGTGTCGTCACCAAGCTCGGTCTTACGCGATTTGGTGAAGCTGGTGAGGCTTTTGACCCGTCAATCCACGAAGGTCTCATGACGGTTGAAGCTACCGACGGCCAAGAATCGCAATCGATTGGACAGGTTCTACGTCCTGGCTACAAGATCAACGATCGAGTGATCCGTACCGCTGGTGTAGCCGTCATAAACTAACACCGGCGCGAAACTAATTATCGAAAGGAGGGATGGACATGGCAGCTGACGAAGGCTTTCGTCGGGAATGGATCGACAAGGACTACTACAAAGACCTTGGCGTCTCCAAAAAGGCAGACGCGGCAGAGATTAAGAAGACGTATCGCAAGTTGGCGCGCAAGTACCATCCCGATGCCAATCCGGACGACAAAAAGGCCGAGGCTCGCTTCAAAGAAGTGAGCGAGGCCTACGACGTGATCGGTGATGCTGATCAACGCAAAAAATACGACGAGGTTCGCCAAATGGCAGCCAGCGGTGGCTTCCGATACCCCGGGGGTGCCGCTGGTGGCCCCCAAGGCGGATTCTCTAGTGCAGACTTCGGCGATATGTTCGGTGGCGGTGCTAACGCGGGTGGTGGTCAAGGTGGGTTCTCGGACATATTTGGCGGCCTGTTCAACCGTGGTGGCGGTCAACGTCAACCACGAGCCACGCGCGGAAACGACATCGAGAGCGATGTGACTCTTGGGTTCGTCGACGCATTAACCGGTGTCTCAATGCCGCTGCGCTTGAGCTCTGAGGGAATCTGTGAGACCTGCCATGGGTCAGGTGCTCGTCCGGGAACGACCCCGCAAACCTGTCCAGTGTGTGGCGGTTCCGGTTCGCGCGTACACAACCAAGGCGGGTTCGCTTTCTCTGAGCCGTGCGATGCGTGCCATGGACGTGGGGTGATCATCGAAGATGCATGTCCCACTTGCCGAGGTGCAGGGGTCGCGGTACAAACCAAAACAATCAACGCCCGAATCCCAGCAGGAGTTAAAGACGGTCAGAAGATTCGACTCAAAGGTAAAGGTGGCGCAGGTGCCAATGGTGGACCCGCTGGCGACCTTTTCCTTCGAGTCCATGTCACCAAGGATCCGGTGTTTGCCCGGGACGGCAAGAACGTGACTGTCACTGTGCCGGTTGCATTCGACGAAGCTGCGCTGGGTTCGACTATCAAAGTTCCCGTTCCAACTGGCGGAACCGTGCAATTGCGGATTCCAGCTGGAACAGCCAACGGCAAGAAATTTCGTGTCAAAGGCAAGGGCGCCCAAACCTCGCCGCCAGGTGACCTGATTGCCACAGTTGCAGTCGCAGTGCCGGCTGATTTGAGCGACGATGAAAAGGCGGCGATCGAGTCTTTGCGTGAGGCACGCGCAGGTGCCGATCCTCGCGCAGAGCTACTGAAAAAGGCTGAGAGGTGAGGACATGTCGAACGAACAGTCTCACTCACCCGGGCCAGAGCAAGATGTTGATCTTGGCCGACCGGTCTATGTAATTTCGATCGCGGCTGAGATCTCCGGTCTTCATCCGCAAACCTTGCGCCAATACGACCGGATCGGTTTGGTCTCGCCAAACCGCACGGTTGGGCGCAACCGCATGTACTCGCTGCGCGATATTCGCAGGCTGCAACAGATACAAGCGCTTGCCGATGCAGGCCTCAACCTCGTGGGTATCCAACGAGTGCTTGAGCTTGAAGACGAGCTGCGCGAATTGCGCAACCGGGTCGACTCGTACGAACAGGCTGAGCGGTCAACCGCCCTGGTCGTGTGGCGCCCTAACCGAAAACGTTGGTAAAAACTCCATAGGTGGAGTAGCCCGGATTCCATAGGACCGACCGGCTTCAACACAGCTAAAGAATTTGTGAAAGGTAAGAAATATGAGTCTTGAATTTACGACGAGAAGTCAAGAGGCGCTCAAGGCCGCCCAAGATTATGCGATCGCGGAGTCCAACTCTGAGATCACCAGCGGTCATGTCTTGCTCGCGCTGGCAGAGCAGCCAGACGGTATTGCACCAGCGATTATCGAGGCAGCCGGATCCAATGTCGCTGCCGTAGTTGGTGCTGCGCGCAAATTGATTGGCACATTGCCCAAGGTCACGGGAACAGCCGTGACGGAGCCGATCTTTTCTACCGAGATTGCCAAAGCACTCCGGTACGCCGAGAAGACGGCGACCGAACGCGGTGACTCCTATGTGTCTACCGAGCACATGTTGCTCGGGCTTGCAGCCGAAGGGGGTAGCGCAACCCAGAAGGCACTGGCTGACCTTGGACTTAGCCCTGAGCAGATCTTGGGTGCGCTCGAGAAAGTGCGTGGCGGTTCACGAGTCACATCAGCCGATCCCGAGGGAAGCTTCCAAGCACTCGAGAAATACGGCGTCGACCTCACTGCACTTGCTCGCGAGGGAAAAGTTGATCCGGTGATTGGACGCGATGCTGAAATCCGTCGGGTCGTGCAAGTGCTGAGCCGTCGGACTAAAAACAACCCCGTGCTGATCGGTGAACCAGGTGTCGGTAAGACGGCAGTGGTGGAAGGTCTCGCACAGCGAATTGTTGCTGGTGACGTTCCCCAGTCCCTCGCAGGCAAGCGACTGATCTCGCTCGATATGGGCGCGATGGTTGCCGGGGCCAAATACCGCGGCGAATTTGAAGAGCGCCTCAAGGCAGTTCTGACCGAGATCCAAGAATCCGACGGTCAAATTGTTACGTTCATCGATGAGCTTCACACAGTCGTCGGGGCTGGTGGAACCGGTGACTCTGCTATGGACGCCGGCAATATGCTCAAGCCGATGCTCGCGCGCGGTGAGCTGCGACTGGTCGGTGCAACCACGCTCGACGAATACCGCGAGTTCATTGAGAAGGATCCTGCACTTGAGCGTCGGTTCCAACAAGTGTTGGTTGGTGAACCGAG
>CAUJDH010000020.1 GCA_963169225.1 Actinomycetota bacterium | reverse complement strand
GAACACGACTATTAACGGTTGCGAGATCACACCAAATACTCAGTGTGAGGGTGCCGATCTCAAAGACGCTTATTTGTTCAACGCTGACTTGTCAGGTGCCAATCTCAAGGGTGCAGACCTAAGTGGCGCCATCATGCAGGGTGTGAACCTCTCGGGGGCCAACCTCGAGGGCGCTAAGCTCAACGACACTGACGCTCAGCAAGTCAACTTTGAGGGTGCCAACGTAACCGGAGCAAGCGCGATTAATACCAACTTGATCCACGCCACTTGCCCAGGCGGTGAGCTAGCGCGTAATAACCGCTGCGTCGAATTCACAATCTTCTAAATATCTAGAACTAAAAAGTGAGGGCCATCGTCATGCTGGCCCTCACTTTTTGTTGTTGGAACTCTAGACAGTGGCTTCCTGCTTCTCGCGATGGAAAGCCCTCCGTAAGAAGAACGGTTTTCGGGGCTTTCGTTCGTCTTGGGTGTCTTTAGGAGCGGGCATTCTCCCTGTCAGATACTTAGCCATCGAATACAAGGTGGCGGTAAGGGGCACAGCCAGCAAAGCACCAACGATTCCGAAAGATAACGTTCCGAAGGCGATAGCCGAGACAATCGCTAGCGGATGTAATTGCACAGCCTTACCCATGATCAGCGGCTGCATAATGTCGCCGTCAAACGAGCCGACAATTACGGTCAGCGCCACCACTGCGAGCGCGTACCACACACCCTTGTCTGCCAGCGCCACGATCGCTGCAAACATAGTTGCTACCGGTGCACCAATCACAGGGATCAGTGCGCCAAACATGACGATCACAGCCAACACAGGTGCCAAAGGAATGCCCAAGATGACTAGTCCGATGTAGACCAGGATTCCGTCTGCAATCGCCACAATGATCAGGCCTCGGGTGTATCCCGATAGCGAAATCCAGGCCACGTGACCGCAGTTATCGACCTCGTCGCGGATGTGCTCAGGGATCCATGACATGAACCACTGCCACACTTTATTGCCGGATGAGAGGAAGAAGAAGGCACCAAACACGAATACCGACGCCGCAGTAACAAAGTCACCAAACGAACCCAAGGTGGACGGAATATCCTTCGCGATGTCCGTTCCCACTCCCTGGAGCCAATGCTGACTCTTTTCAACTAGACCCGCGATCGCACCTTCATCCATATGAAGGGGGCCAGTTTGGAGCCATTCTTCGATTTGATTGAGGCCGTTCGAGGCTGCCGATACCAAGTTGCCTGCTTCACTGACAATGGAGGTGACTATCAAACTCAGCACACCGCTGACGATGAAGAGCATGAATAAAATTGTCAGAATGGCACCAGCAGCATTGGGGAGGAACTTGGTGAGGAATCGGTGAATCGGGCCACCCAGGGCAGTGATCACCATGGCAAAAAACAGTGCCATCGCCACTCCACCTAGCAAGCCGACAATCTTCAGAAGGACAAGAAGCCCGACGATAAGCAAGAGGATCCGCCAGGTAATACCGGCAGCGTTCTTTAGCCCTTCGGATGGTTTTACTGAGCCAAACTTCGTAATCGGCGCGGGTGAAATACGCTCGCCCTCAGTGGCGACAGTGCCCGGCGAAGCCTGCGTAACGAAGCCAGCGACTTCGATACCTTTCCGCTCAGCAGGGGGTCCAGCTTGCGTCTCGTCACCTGGTGCATCTGCCGCGAGCTCGTCTTTGGGATCTACTGGTTTGTCGGCCATCCCATGATCGTGTCAGTTGGTCTGTTTGATCAAAGGTATAGACACTAGGTAAAACGTCCGATTTTATGTATCTGTTAATCGTCTCCCGCGGTACCAACGGGTGCGTTTTCGAGGGCTTCTTCGACTTCGCCAATGTCAACCGTGCTGTCAGAATTTTCGACCTCGGAGATCAAGGTGTACCGCTTTCGGTAAAGCTCCAACATAGCGAGCAACATGGCCGTTACCGGGATCGCAAAAAATGCGCCAGTAACACCGAATAGAGAAGCACCAAGTAAGACCGAGATGAACGCAACGGCAGGGTGAACGTTAACCGCTTTGGCACTGATACGCGGTTCAATCGTGAGATTCTCCACTTGCTGGTACACGATCGCCCATACGAGAGCGACTACACCGATCCATGGCTCACCACTCATAAGCCCGACAATCACCGGAAGAATAATCGCTATATAGGTACCGATCGTGGGGACGAATTGTGCGACGACGCCGGTCCAAAGAGCCAAAGCCAACCAGTACGGCATACCGATGATCGCGAAGACGATTCCGGTCGTAATGGAGTTGATCGCGGCCAACACAACTCGTGCGCCCATATAAGCGCCTGTTTTCTCAGTCGTCAAATCCCACGCAGTGATCACGACGCGCTGAATGTGTTCAGGGAACAAGCCCGCAACCCAACGTCGCAGACGAGGTTGATCAGCTGAGATATAGAAGGTAAGAAGCCCGATCACAAACAGGCTGAAGAATGATGCAATCACCGAACCGATAACACTGAGAACAGAGGTGCCCAAGCTAGCGGCGTGGCTCTTAATCGTGTCTGGGTTCAGGTTGGCTGAGTTCAACAGCTCCTGCGTGTTAAGGCTAAGTCCGAATGTCTCATTCACCCATGCGACCAAGTTGGCGACGATGTCGGGGAATGCTGAAATGGCTTGTACGATCTGGTCCACCATCAGCGCACCGAATGCAACGAAGAAAATGACACAGCAAATAGCGAATCCGACCATGGTGATCAGCGTCGCGAAACCACGCTTCATGTGTTTGGCGAGGCGCGAGACCGCTGGCTCCATGGCCAAGGCAAGGAACCAAGAGATCAACACAGTAAATATGACGCTGCCACCGTCTTCAAAGATGAATAGAAGCAGCGAAAAGCAAACGACAACTCCAACGACTGCCCAGCCTGCACGCCAGATATTTTTGGGCGAGAACTCGACTACCTTCACACTGTTAGCCATCGAACCTCCTGAACCTAGTTACTGGACGTTGATCGTGACTTGCCCTGATTCAGCCAAAACAGGTTGGCCCGGGTTCCAGTGGTCGTCATTAACTGTATTCGTAGGAACAAATGCTTGGATAGCATCCGTGACGCCCACAACTACGTATCCGTAGGCTTCACCTCTTGAGTTCAAGGTGAGTTTCGAGAAGATCTTGTACTTGTCAGGGGCGACCATGTCGACGATCACTACCTGCTTACCTGCCAACGACTGCGGACCTACTACTTCGATATTGATTCGTTCGCCAGGCTTAGCCGAAGTGGATGAGGTTTTAAGAACCAGCGACTGGACCGGTGCAGTTGGCGTGCCGGTAGCACTGGTTGGCGAAGCTGTTGCGGTCGAAGTTGGCTCCGCAGTTGGGCTGTCGGTGGGACTCGTGGTCTCTGTCGTGGGCGGGGATGGCTCGGGAGTGGAATTAGCGCCACAAGCTGAGACGGCTACAACTAACGGGACTGCTGCTCCGACGGCAAGAATTCGCCGTATCCGAGTTTCCACTAAACCTCCATTGTGTGCCTTGGCTCAACGATCATGAGACTACCCCGGAATAGGCCAATCGCACGGTATTCGAGGTGATACAGCTAAGAATTCGGAATATGCTCAGACAGTGATTTTCAAGAAGGTAAGCGAAGGCCATCCCTACCCCGACCATGAGTTCACGATCACGGATTGGGGCAACCTGCCACCGAGTCAGATCGAGCTATCAAAGTTGACGACCACCAAGAAGTCGCTTGACCTTGAAATGCTTCTCGCTGACGACTCCACCTTCTTCGGCGACTTATTTGCCCATGTCGTTAAGTGGAACGGTGACTACTATTTGGAGGACGGCCTCCACCGCGCAGTTCGATCTGCGCTTCAGCAGCGCACTTCTTTGCACGCGCGAATTTTGGATCTCGACGAATCGGATCCCGCTCAACTTCGTGCCGAATGGCACGACGGCAGCAGCCACTAGACCCAAGTCACTTAACTCTAAGCTTCAGCGGCTGACCCACGCCCGGCAAGACTCGACGCCACCAAGTAAAGTTTGTCCCGGTGACGTGTCCGAGCGGCCGAAGGAGCTCGCCTCGAAAGCGAGTGAGGGCAACCCCCTCCGTGGGTTCAAATCCCACCGTCACCGCCATGACGAAACGGCGGGCAGATGCCCGTCGTTTCGTCATTTCAGTGACGGTGTTCAGGGATTTGAAAAATCCCACGAACGATTGAGGCGAGAGCACGAGAGCTCGCTCTCGATGCCGAGCCGATTGAAGTTCGTTGACGAGCGCGAAGCGCGAGGAACACCGTAACCGATTACACACGTACGCGCCGAAGTTTCACCACACCTGCGATGCCATAACCAAGCACAAACAGACCCATCACGATTAATGGTGCTCGGGTTCCTAGCAGATCGAACAGCATGCCGAGCAGAAGTGATCCAATAGCAATGCACAGGGTGACGATCGAGAAGTAAAGGCCGACGATCCGGCCGGTAAGTTCTTCGGGAAGCTTTAGCATCAAAGATGATTGAGAAGCCACCCACAGACATTCCCATGCCATTCCGATAAAAAACAGGCAGACCATATCCATTGCCAAAGAGGTAGAAACACCCATCATCATCAAACTGGGGCCACCGATGAGCAGCCCCAGGTTTATTAGTGAACCGTGAGACCTACCAGCTTTGATCAATCTGACGATGATCGGATTGCAGGCCACTCCGCCCAAGGCTAGGGCCACCAGCATGACTCCTAGATTTCCAATCTCTTCGCCGCGGTCGCTCGCCAAAGTTGGCATGAGCTGTTGGATCGGAACTACTAGAGCAAAGAAGAACACCGATGACACGAATGCAATTCGCGTTTCGCGAAATGCCCATCCTCGTTGTACGTCTTCTCTATATTTTTTGAGTTCAGAGTTCCCGGCTCGCTGCGTTGGCTTCCTGACAAGCTTCGCGGTGAGATAGGCCCACGCCACTACGACATAGGTCAACCCGTTGATCAAAAATGCTGAACCGACCCCGAGACCCGCCACCAACATCGCACCTATTACCGGACCGACAACGCGCCCACAGTTGTAGGCAATAGAGGAATAGGCAATGACTTGTGGGCGTAACTTCTCGGGAGCAACGAGCGGAGGAACAAGCGCAGCCACGGGGCTCGCTAGCGCGTTGGGAATAGCTCCAAGGAATACACCAATGAATAGAACAGGAATGGGAAGATCACTGTTCCATGCGAGGATTCCCAACACGATGGGTGGAATGGCCTGCAGCCCAAACAGAAGAGCGCTCAAGCGTTGGGCATCATATTTGTCTGCCAGCCAGCCACCCACATTTGCTCCAACAACTGCGGGGGCGAAAGTCAAAGCTGCCAAAACACCAACGGCGGTGGCTGAATCGGTCTGATGCAATATGTACCAACCAGCTGCAGTCACCTGCATCATAGTGCCGGCGGTCGACACCGCCCTGGCACCGACAATCCGCCAAAATGACGGAATCCCCCAAACGGTCAAAGCCACGATCTGAATGATAAGCCGACGTCAGCAAAGTTGCGGTGAATAACTGCACTTACAGACAAGAAATGCACCGCAACTTTTCTAGCTCCCCTCATCCTCGCGCCAATAACCGCGTGTTGGGGATCGGTGGTGCCGGTAATGGGTTGGGTTCGCCGAGTGGAAACTCTCCAAATAAGGCAGGCTTCCCAACATCATCTGGATCCGCATCTTCAAATCCCATCTCTGCCTGATAGCGACGACGGTATTCGACAATCTCGTCGTGGGTACGGCCGACAAAATTCCACCACATAACAATCTGCTCACCTAACGGAACTCCACCCAGGAGGATCACTCGCGCACCAGCATCTCCCGCCGATATTTCAAGCACATCGGAACCTGGCGGTATATAGGCCAGTGCTCGGTGGTTGACTTCAGCCGAGTTCACGGTGACCGTGGAATCCTCCGCTAGTACGGCATGTTCAAAGTCAGGTCGTATCTCAATCTTTATTGATGCCTCAGGAGCTAGCACCAGCTCAGCTCCTAATAACGGCGGTGTCCTCGTGTCCACTGGAGAATGCGACCCCAAAAGCTCACCAATAAATACCCGCACGGTAGCCCCAGGCTCGTTGACCGCAGGCGGAACGTAATGCTCGAAATGGTTATCGCTGAACCTGGTGGAGTCTGGGAGCGCGTACCAGAGCTGAACACCATGGAGGGTCTTGATCTGCGGATAGCTAAGTTCTTGATGCGTGATCCCCGACCCCGCAATCATCAGATTGAGTTCGCCCGGTTTGACCGCAGCCGCATTACCGGCAGAATCCAGATGAGCAATCTGTCCGCTAAAGAGCCACGAAACAGTGGCAAGTCCGGTGTGCGGATGTCGTGGCACCTGCATGCCACCGGTCTCTGAAACATCGTCGGGGCCGTAGTGGTCCAGAAAACACCACGCACCCACCAGTGGGCGCGTTCTCAATGGCAAAGTGCGGTAGACGTTGAGAGCTCGGATTCCACCAAGTGGCACGACACGAGGCTCGTGCACCTCGATAATTGTACAGGGCTGTCCGGACTCAAGAATGGACAAACTCGGCGCCGAATCCAAATTCGTCATATCCTCCACCTCCCACCTTCAAGAAAGCACTACACCGCTCTACTTCAACCCTGAACCACCATCGACCACCACGCAAATTGAACACGATTGGTGCCAGCTGCAAAATCGGTTTACCCGAACAACTGGCAGAAAATGACATCGAGACTGACGAACGATAACGTCAGCCTCATCAGCAATTCACAATTTTGGAGAAGTCATGGCAGACCTGAGTCCCGAATTTGAGGCAGCAGTAGCAGCATCGAAAACACTGTCGAGCAAGCCGGACAACGACACAATGCTCAAGCTATACAGCCTGTACAAGCAGGCCACCGCGGGCGACGTATCCGCCAAACGTCCCGGCTTTACGGATCCAGTCGGTCGCGCCAAATGGGACGCGTACAACGGACTCAAGGGCACGAGCCAGGAACAGGCTCAAGAGGACTACATCGCTTTGGTTGATTCGCTCAAATAGCTTTAGAGTATTTGTTGAAGCTTGTCTTCAAACAAGCTGACATTCTCGACCCCTCACTTGCACATCCCCTCCACATCACGCCGTAGGATGATGATCACCATTCCTTGGTTTTGGAGGACAATTGGGTCCAATTTCTCGCTGGGCAGTCAATAAGCCTAAGTCGGCAATTCTTGCTTGGTTGATCATGGCGATCGTGATCGGTGTC
>CAUJDH010000019.1 GCA_963169225.1 Actinomycetota bacterium | reverse complement strand
TTGAGGTCAGCTGTGTAGTCGCTCGATTCTTCTCGGGAGATGACAAAACCGTTGACAAGCCTGCCGGAGAATCGAACCCGCACGCGCGCACCAACGACAGCGTCATCATTCAACTCGTCCGGAACAGCGAAATCGAAGAGTCGATCAACTTGGCGCGCACCGACGTCAACCAGGACTCGCGCTACGGGTTGTTTGACGGCACTAGCCAAGGACTACCTTCCAGCAGCAGCTTTGAGTTCGTCTGCCTTGTTCGTCTTCTCCCAGGTGAAGTCTTCTTCGTCACGACCGAAGTGGCCGTACGCAGCAGTCTTCTTGTATATCGGGCGACGAAGGTCGAGATCCTCGATGATCGCTGCCGGACGAAGGTCGAACACCTTAGAGATGATCTCTTGTAGTTCGTCATCTGGGAGAACACCAGTTCCAAATGTGTCGACGAAGAGTCCAACCGGGTGTGCCTTACCGATCGCATAGGCAACCTGGACTTCGCACTTCTTGGCAAGACCGGCTGCCACGACGTTCTTGGCAACCCAACGCATGGCGTAGGCAGCAGAACGGTCAACCTTCGAAGGATCTTTGCCGGAGAAGGCACCGCCACCGTGGCGAGCCATGCCGCCATATGTGTCGACGATGATCTTGCGACCAGTCAGACCAGCATCACCCATCGGGCCGCCGATCTCAAACTTGCCGGTCGGATTCACCAGCAGGCGGTAACCATCCGAGTCGATATCGAGCTCGGCCAGCTCAGGATCCACGACGTATTCCTTGATGTCTGGCGCAAGCAAAGTATCGAGGTCAATGTCGGCGGCATGCTGTGTCGACACAACCACAGTGTCCACCCGAACCGGAACCCCATCGTCGTATTCGATCGTGACTTGGGTCTTGCCGTCTGGGCGCAGGTACGGAACCGTTCCATCGTGACGGACCTTGGCCAAGCGACGGGACAGACGATGAGCCAACGCGATAGGCAGTGGCATAAGTTCTGGGGTCTCGTCGCAGGCGTAACCAAACATAAGACCCTGGTCGCCAGCACCTTGCTGATCGAGCGGATCAGTCGAGCCCTCTTCACGCTCCTCAAACGCGTCATCGACACCCTGGGCGATGTCTGGAGATTGCTTACCAATCGCTACCTGAACACCACAAGAAGCGCCATCAAAACCCTTGGTCGACGAGTCATAGCCAATGTCGAGAACCGTCTTGCGCACGATCTCGGGGATATCGACCCACGTCGAGGTCGTTACCTCGCCGCCGATCACCACAAGACCAGTCGTAAACAAAGTCTCGACCGCTACACGACTACTTGGATCATCGGCCAACATGGCGTCCAGGATCGCGTCGCTCACCTGGTCAGACATCTTGTCGGGATGGCCCTCGGTTACCGATTCAGACGTAAACAAACGACGAGTCACAGTACTTCTCCATATCGAGTCGTGGTCACGTGCCACAACACCTAATAGCGAGTTCTAGAAGATTAGAGTTTTATCCTACTAGCTAGACAATTTCTCACGACAAGCGGCAAATAGTGCGTTAGCCAGGCCTGCTTTTGACGTTTTTTCTACTCGATCAACGATGCCTTCAGGTCCTAGAACCAATCCAGAATTCGAGTCTTCGCCGAAGGTTTGGTCCTTGCCAACTGGATTTGCGACAAGGAAGTCGGCACCTTTCTTGGTCAACTTCCCCAAGCCATACTCGATGAGTTGAGCTTCGTCCGTGACCGTCTCGGCAGCAAAGCCCACCAACAATGGGCGATCAGCCTCGGGACGGGCGCCAACCGCCGCCAAAATATCCGGATTGCGTTCCAACTCGATCGGAGCCGGCACAAAATCGTCACTAGTCTTCTTGATTTTGACGTCGGCGGGAGCCTTAGGCCTAAAGTCCGCGACCGCAGCGCACATGACCAGAACATCCGCCTCGCCAAGCTGCTCGTCTACCGCATCGGCCATCTCAAGTGCACTCTTTACGTTGATGACAGTTGAACCAACGGGTGACGGAAGCTCGACGTTGGCAGCAATGACCGTCGTCTTAGCGCCGTACACGCTTGCGGCACTGGCAATAGCCCACGCCTGCTTGCCACTTGAGCGGTTGCCAATATCGCGAACCGGGTCGATCGATTCGCGGGTACCACCACCGGTAACGAGCACGCGCTTACCGTGAAGATCGAGGTCTGGCAAGTATCCGTCTACGAGCACCTGGGCAGCGATCTCAATCGCTTGCGGTTCGGGAAGACGACCTGGCCCAGAGTCAGGCCCGGTCAGTCGACCTACATCTGGGTCGACAACACGAATCCCTCGATCCCGCAAAGTCTGGACGTTGGCTTGGGTGGCCGGGTTTAGCCACATTTCGGTGTGCATGGCCGGTACGACCAAGATCGGGCACTGGGCCATCAGAACCGAGTTGGTGAGCAGGTCGTCAGCTAAACCATGAGCAAGTTTTGCAATCAGGTTTGCGGTAGCCGGGGCGATGACAAAAAGATCGGCCTCTTGACCGAGTTTGACGTGCGGTACCTCGTGAACGGAATCGAACACCTCGGTAGTGACCGGCTTACCCGATAGTGCCTCCCAGGTCGAGCTACCGATGAACTCGAGTGAGGACTTGGTCGGAATGACCGTAACGTCGTGACCGGACGCTTGGAAACGTCGCAGTAGTTCGCACGACTTGTAGGCGGCAATACCGCCGCCCACACCTAGAACGATGCGCGCGCTCAGGACACCTTCTCCGTTGCGCCCTCGACTGGCTCCTGCACCAACAGGTCGTCGTCGATCTCGCGAAGAGCAACCGAGAGAGCCTTCTCTTGCATGTGCGTCTCGACAAGCGGGCCAACATGCTCAAGCAGACCTTCACTCAGCTGCGAGTAGTAATCGTTGAGCTGACGAGCACGCTTGGCAGAGAAGATCACCAAGGAGTACTTCGAATCGACCTTGGTCAACAGGTCATCGATTGGAGGTGCAGTAATTCCTTGCGGATTTGGAGCAGTAGACACTGAGGTCCCTTTCGTTGACTAAATGCAGCTGACGTTCTTTTAAGTGTCGCATACCAGCGCTATGATCGCACGAGCCGCGTCATCAACACTGTCGTTGACTACTACCTGGTCGAATTCTGATTGAGCAGCCAATTCCGTCTTGGCGACCTCTAGTCGCCTGGCAATAGTGGCCTCGTCCTCAGTTCCACGCCCACTCAAGCGCTCTCGCAGTACATCCCACGAAGGTGGTGCAACAAATACGGTCATTGCCT
This sequence comes from Actinomycetota bacterium, assembly GCA_963169225.1. GTDB lineage: Bacteria > Actinomycetota > Actinomycetes > S36-B12 > UBA10799 > KLAP162. The sequence goes on along the minus strand of CAUJDH010000019.1, from coordinate 13,212 downwards.
CTGGCAAGGCAGCCTTGACTTGCCTGACCCCCTGCAATTCGATTTCTAGTAGCACGATTTGCCCTTGATCAAGGCGCTGTTCTACCTCGCGCTTTGGAGTGCCGTACGAATTGCCCGCGAACTGCGCGGATTCGAGAAACCCACCTTCCTCACGGAGTTTGGCAAAGTCATCAGCATTCATAAAGAAATAGTCGATGCCGTCTACTTCGCCCTCACGTTTGGTTCTAGTTGTCGCAGAAACCGACAGGTGAACCTCAGGGTCGAGTTCAACGATCCGACGTACGACGGTGGACTTACCAACGCCAGAGGGGCCAGCAACTACGACAAGCTGTCCTCTGTCGCTATTTGGGCCAACCGTCATTTTTCAAACTCCTCGAACAGGGCATCCTTCTGGTACGGACCTAATCCTTTCAGACGCCTGGACGCAGCGATCCCTAGTCTAGACATCAAATCTGAAGCCTTCTTTTTGCCGATCCCAGGCAGTGCCTCGATCATGGCTGAGACACGCATCTTAGCGAGTGCCTCGTCACTAGTCGCCATTTCAATCACAGAACGGATACTGAGCTCGCCAGTGCCAATCTTGCGACTGATCTCTGCCCGACGCTTGCGAGCAGCCGTAGCCTTTGCGCCAGCTTGGGCACGTTGCTCGGGCGTGAGTTGAGGAATAGCCATTGCGGAAATCTAGCACCCAATAAGGGCAACTTCTGCTAGCAACGCCACGATGATCTATTTGATCGAATCACATTCGGCGTGAGCATAACTGCCGAGTTCTAGCTGAGTAAGGTTGCCGCAATCTCGGCGGCAGCCACTCCGGGGGAATCTGCACTCGTGATGGGTCGTCCGATTACCAATAAATCGGAGCCATCGGCGAGAGCCTGTTCAGGAGTCGCAATACGCTGTTGATCACCAACGTCGGCACCAACCGGTCTGACACCAGGTGTGATCAACAAGGTGTCCGGCCCGACAGCAGCACGAACGTCGGCCACTTCCTGAGGGGAACACACCAGTGCCTTCGCTCCGGCGTTAACTGCCATAACTGCCAGTTTGATGACAGCATCGCGGGCAGGCCCCTGAATTCCGGTACTAGCTAGATCATCCTCCGACATCGAAGTGAGGATAGTTACGGCGGCAATTTTGGTATCAGGCAGAGCGTCGGCAGCAGCCTTGATCATCGCAGGGCCACCAAGTGCGTGTACCGTCAGAATCTCAGGGCTCAAATGAGCCACAGACCTTGCACCACCCGCAACAGTATTGGGGATGTCATGGAGTTTGAGGTCCAAGAATAAATCGACTTCAGGGCCTGCAGCCTCACGAATAGCTGCAACTCCTTCACTCCCGTCACGTAGGTACGTCTCAAGACCAACCTTGAGTATGCTCACGTGCTCCCCTACGCTGCTTGCCCATGCAACTGCAGTATCGAGGTCAGGGGCATCAAGTGCAACGGCAATCGGTGCTCTGGCGGTCATACGCCTACCTTTCATTAGTCAGTCTCTAGTGGATGTGCGAATCCGATGGCGTCACGCAGGCTCGAGAATCCACGCTGTGCCAATGCCTCCTCCAGCTCAACCTGGACTCGGAACGGCGTCGTCGGATCGTTGAAGGTTGTCGTACCAACACTGACCGCAGAGGCACCAGCCAAAATGAACTGCAGTGCGTCGAGGCCAGAACCGATGCCACCCATCCCAAGGATCGGAACATCCGGATATGCCTGGTGAATCTGCCAGACACATCGCACAGCCATTGGCCGGATCGCTGGGCCAGACAAACCGCCAGTAACGTTTGCGAGGGCAGGCTTCATGGTCGTGGTGTCGATGACGACGCCGAGGGTCGTATTCATCACCGAAATACCGTCAGCACCGGCGTCAATCACGGACTTAGCAATCTGCGTGATGTCGGTAACGTCGGGAGTCAGCTTGGCCAAGATTGGTACACGAGAGTTGGTATTACGACGCACCGCATGGATGACGCCGCCGGCTTCGATCGGGTTGCATGCGAACACCTCGCCACGATTAGCAACGTTCGGGCACGAGATGTTGACCTCAAGTGCCGCGATGCCCTCTTCGTGACGAAGTCGCTTGGCCAATTCCTGATATTCCTGAATTGAACCGCCTGCGATCGACACGATCGTCGTGGCTCCACGGTCCCGAAGCCAAGCTAGGTCGTTCTCGATAAACGACTCGATTCCAGGGCCTTGGAGACCAATAGCGTTGAGCATTCCCGACGGAGTCTCCGCCATTCGTAAGGTCGGACGACCAGATCGCGCATTGAGCATGATGCTTTTAGTAACAATGGCACCGAGCTGTGTCACGTCAAAGAATTGATCAAGCTCACGTCCTGCTGCCGCACAACCAGAAGCCGTAGTAACCGGAGCCGCCAATTCGAGGTGTCCAAATGTGGTGGACATGTCGACCGTGTTCACGGGAGTTGTGTTCATCGCACACCTCCCCGAGATACAGGCCCTCGAGGCGCCGGTTCATCGGGCAATGCTCCCCGTCCTTGAAGCGGGGCTGATACCACGGTTGGAGTAGGTGCGCCCAAGCAATCGTCAGGCACAGTGCCAACGTCACTCCAGCGCACTTGGTCGCCAAAGAACACCGGGCCTTCGGTACACGAACGAACCATTCGAGTTACCCCATCGTTGCCGATGACCGGAAGAACACACGTCATGCAGACACCAACTCCGCATGCCATCGATTCCTCGACAGCACACTGGCTTGCGATTCCATGGTCCGAAGCGACACCGGCAATCGCCTGCAACATGCCCATCGGTCCACATCCGTAGATCACTTGTGAATCGTGCTGCTTGATCAAGTCGGGCAGCACGTCCGTCACACGGCCTTGCACGCCGTCAGAACCATCCTCGGTGGTGGTCGTCAAGGTTGTTGCCGCTCGTCTACCCTCAACTAACCCAAACAGACGTGATTCAGTAGCAGCACCGAGCACGAGGTCGACGTGACTTCCTCGCTCACGTAGTTGCTCTGCCAAAGCAAACATTGGGGCCGCCCCGTAACCGCCACCGACCAAAATGCAGGCGACCGGATCAACCGGCAGCGAGAACGGCCTACCAAGCGGGGCAATCAAATTGACCATGTCTCCGGGGCGTCTTGATACGAGCCATTGCGTACCGGCACCTTTCGGCCCGACGACAATTTCGAGAGTGCCACCGAATGAGCCGCTGGGGTCCACGCGGTAGATCGAGAATGACCGACGCAACAACATCGAGGACCTGTCTCCACCAACTGCTATTGCGACGAAGTGTCCGGGACTTACCCGTTCAGCAATGCCAGGTGCAGCAAACGCCATCACAAAATATTCGCCCACTCGACGGACCGACAGAACCTCTGCTTCAACCCGGATCGGATCAGCCACAGCGCTAGGCATTGACGGACTCCTCTCGCAGCTTGGCTAGGTCGCTTGCATGCTCTTGCAGGCTACGCACACCAAGTTCGGCTGATTGGATTGCCTCAATACCTTCGACCACAGCAGCAAGGCCTTGGATTGTTGTGATGCATGGCACTCCGCGCATGGTCGCGGCCGTACGGATCTCGTAACCGTCTACTCGCGCACCTACGCCGTATGGGGTGTTGACGATCAGGTCGATATCACCATTGTTGATCGCATCGATAGTAGTTGGTTCACCATCAGGTCCAGAGCCCTCGAAGTGTTTACGAAGTTCGGTGGCCTCGATCCCGTGACGTGCCAGCACCTCTGCAGTTCCACGCGTGGCAATGATGGTGAAGCCCAAGTCTGCGAGTCGCTTGACGGGGAAAACCATCGACCGTTTATCTCGATCAGCAATCGACACAAAACACGAACCTGAAGTCGGAAGCTGCGCAAAGAACGCGCCTTCTTGAGACTTCGCGAAGGCCGCACCGAAGTTCTGATCGATGCCCATGACTTCACCTGTGGAGCGCATCTCAGGCCCCAACAAAGTGTCGACACCATGGAATCGTCCGAATGGTAAGACGGCCTCTTTGACAGCAATTGGACCGCCAAGCGGCAAGTTTCCACCATCACCTTGCGAATTGAGAATTCCATCAGCCCGCAGCTCAGGAATTGTCTTCCCCATCGCAATCAGCGCCGCAGCTTTCGCCATCGAGACACCAGTCGCTTTAGATACAAACGGAACCGTTCGCGAAGCACGCGGATTCGCCTCGAGTACGTAAAGGATTCCGCCAGCGAGCGCGTACTGCACGTTGAGCAGACCACGTACACCCACACCCTTGGCAATGGCCAGCGTGCTCTCACGCACGCGTTCGATCTCCTTCTGACTCAAGGTGATTGGTGGAAGCGCACAGGCAGAGTCACCGGAGTGAACGCCAGCTTCTTCGATGTGTTCCATAACGCCACCGAGAAACATGTCCTCGCCGTCGTAGAGAGCGTCTACATCAATCTCAATCGCATCATCGAGGAACCTGTCGACAAGAACTGGATGCTCTGGACTGGCCTCAGTCGCACGTTGCAAATAGTCGCTGAGCATCGCTTCGTCGTACACGATCTCCATGCCACGACCACCCAAGACATAGGACGGGCGCACTAGCACGGGATAGCTGATCCGATCGGCAATCTCTTTGGCTTCCTCGAAGGAGGATGCCAAACCATGAGCTGGAGCGGGCAAGTTCGCCTCAGAAAGCACACGACCGAATTCACCGCGCTCCTCAGCCAAGTCGATTGCCTCTGGGCTGGTTCCAACGATAGGAACACCTGCATCTTTGAGAGTTTGAGCGAGACTCAACGGCGTCTGACCGCCTAGCTGACAAATCACACCAGCAACCTCACCCACTGCACGCTCAGCGTCGTAAATCTCAAGTACGTCCTCAGCTGTGAGTGGTTCGAAATACAGGCGGTCTGAGGTGTCGTAGTCAGTGGATACGGTCTCCGGATTACAGTTGACCATGATCGTCTCGTAACCAGCGTCCCGCAGCGCGAGAGCAGCGTGCACGCAAGAATAGTCGAACTCGATCCCCTGCCCAATCCGGTTCGGACCCGAACCGAGGATGATCACCGCTGGCTTAGTGCGCGCCAGCACCTCGGACTCTTCGTCATAGGTCGAGTAGTAATAGGGAGTCTTGGCCTCGAATTCGGCAGCACATGTGTCGACCGTCTTGTAGACCGGTCGAACGTTCAGCGAGTGCCGAAGTTCACGAGCCGCCTTGGCATCCGAAATATCCTCACGCAGATTGGCTAACTGAACATCCGAGAAGCCGTGCCGCTTGGCAGTCCGCAGCAAATCCTCGTCTAGCTCATCTGTCTCACGAATCTCGTCGGCCAGTTCGTTGATTAGACAGATCTGATCCAAGAACCATGGGTCGATCTTGGTTGCGTCGAATACTTGCTCGATCGTTGCGCCTGCCCACAATGCCTGTTGAACCAGACTGAGTCGACCATCGTGCGGGCGCTTCATAAGCTCTAGGTGACTGTCCAAGTCAACGTCACCCTTGGACTTGGGCCACGCGAATACAGCCTCTTTGCGTTCGATACTGCGCAGTGCCTTCTGCAGAGCTTCGGTGAAGTTACGCCCCAGAGCCATTGCTTCACCAACGGACTTCATGGTGGTGGTCAGCGTCGAGTCAGCATTCGGGAATTTCTCGAATGCGAACCTCGGAACCTTCACAACCACATAGTCGAGGGTTGGCTCAAAGGCCGCAGGAGTTTCTTTCGTGATGTCGTTGGGGATCTCGTCCAGCGTGTAGCCGAGCGCTAACCGAGCCGCAATTTTGGCAATCGGGAATCCAGTCGCCTTTGAAGCTAGGGCCGAAGATCGCGACACCCGTGGGTTCATTTCGATCACGATCATGCGGCCGTCTTCTGGGTTGATCGCAAACTGGATATTGCAGCCACCGGTGTCCACGCCGACCTTGCGGATCACTTCGATGCCAACATCGCGCATGCGTTGGAACTCGCGGTCGGTGAGCGTAAGCGAAGGCGCAACGGTGATCGAGTCACCGGTATGCACACCCATCGGGTCTACGTTCTCAATCGAGCAGACCACAACGACGTTGTCGTTCTTATCGCGCATGAGTTCGAGTTCGTACTCTTTCCATCCAAGGATCGACTCCTCTAGGAGTACCTCGCTGGTTGGGCTCGCAGCTAAGCCGTCACCGGCGATCCGCTCTAGGTCAGCCTCGTCATAGGCCATACCGGAACCAGCACCACCCATAGTGAACGACGGGCGGACAACGACGGGGAACCCGAGTTCTTCAACACCTGCGCGGACCTCGTCCATTGTGTGGCAGATGACGGATCGAGCCGACTCAGCTTGGTAGCCATTGATGTTGATGGTCGAGACGATCTCTTTGAACTGCTCGCGGTTCTCACCACGCTCGATCGCATCGACCTTGGCACCGATTAGTTCTACGTCATATTTGTCGAGAATCCCTTGATCATGCAAGGCGATCGCGGTGTTGAGCGCAGTCTGGCCACCCAAGGTTGGCAGGATTGCATCCGGACGCTCTTTGGCGATGATCTTCTCGACCACGCTCGGCGTGATCGGTTCAACGTAAGTGGCATCCGCGAACTCTGGATCGGTCATGATCGTTGCCGGATTCGAGTTGACCAGCACGACCCGAATTCCTTCGTCACGAAGGATCCGACAAGCTTGAGTACCGGAGTAGTCGAACTCGCAAGCCTGACCGATAACGATTGGCCCGGAGCCAATAACTAGGACGCTGTTGATGTCGTCGCGACGTGGCATCTACTTGGCTCCTTCCATGAGTTCAACGAATCTGTCGAATAAGTATTCGGAATCATGCGGGCCGGCCGCCGCCTCCGGGTGGTACTGGACCGAGAAAGCAGGGACATCAACGCATTCGAGCCCTTCGACCACTTGGTCATTGAGTCCCACATGCGACACCTTGGCTTTACCGAACTCGGTGTCGAACTCAGTGTCGAGCGGAGCGTCAACAGCGAAGCCGTGATTCTGAGCCGTGATCTCTACCTTGCCTGTTTTGGTGTCCATGACCGGCTGGTTGATGCCCCGGTGTCCGAACTTGAGTTTGTAAGTACCAAGCCCGAGCGCCCGACCGAGCATTTGGTTTCCGAAGCAGATGCCAAACATTGGTAGGCGCTCACCCAAAGCCGATTGAACAAGGCTGACAGCGTGCTCGGCAGTCGCGGGATCGCCAGGACCGTTGGAGAGGAAGAAGCCATCCGGGTTGACCGCTTTGATCTCATCCCAAGTGGCGTTGGCTGGGAATACAACTACCTCAATACCTCGTTTAGCCATGAGTTCTGGAGTCATCGACTTGATACCAAGGTCGAGAGCAGCGACTGTGAATCGCTTATTGCCTTGGGCTGGAATTGTGTATGGCTCGGACACACTCACCTCTGAGCTAAGGTCCGCTCCTGCCATCGCAGCTGCCTGAAGTACTTGCTTGAGTTGATCTTCGTCGCTGGCATCGGCTGCGTCGCCACTGAAAATACCTGCACGCATGGAACCTGCATCCCGCAGATGCTTAGTAAGTGCGCGAGTGTCGATCCCACTAATACCCACGACACCCTCAGCTTCGAGCGCTGCATCCAAAGTACGGTTCGAACGCCAGTTAGAGCGAATTCGTGCAGGGTCGCGCACAACGTAGCCCGCCACCCAAATTTTGTCCGACTCATTGTCTTCGTCGTTGTATCCGGTATTGCCAATGTGTGGCGATGTCATGACGACGATCTGCCTGCAATAGGACGGGTCGGTCAGGGTCTCTTGGTAGCCGGTCATGCCGGTCGAGAAAACAGCTTCGCCAAGTGTTGTGCCGACTGCCCCATAAGAGCGGCCAGTAAATCGCCTGCCGTCCTCGAGCACAAGCACTGCCCTGTTGTCAGAACCCATCTGTCTTATTCCTCATCTCTCGAAGCTGTTGTCGCCGAAGTATTCGCATTGGCAGTATTCGCACCGGCCAGCGGGGTAAATCGCGCTCCACCTTGCGCCATGTTCTCTACTTGGGATTGGAGTGCGTCACGAACGTCTGCCGAACTCGAACGTAGGCCTGTGTCCAAAGCCTGATCGGAGTGAACCCACCGCAAGGCCACCACGCCGTCCTTGCCATAAGCGCGACCTGCAACGCCTTTATCGAGGCGCACCGACACGATCGAGTCGCGCGGAATGAACAGAACACCACCGACTCCCCGATCGATTACGACGCCTTGTCCATGTACTCCGACCTCTGCGAATCCTCGGTTCGATAGACCCGCATAAGCAATTTTGTCGTTCCAATTGACGTCGGAAGCAGTGCCGATATAACGCATCTCGACAAGGTCAAGTTCTCCCGATTCCACAGCATCAGTTACTTCTTGCGGAACGTCTGGAAGCGAACCAAGTTGATCTTGTCTTGCTGCTCGCCTTCGCCAACTACGGATGATCAGGGTAAAAAACCCGGCGATCACCGCGATGGTAAGTACTGTCAACAGAATGCGCATAGGCCAGTTCGAGACCTGTGCCTGCTCACTGATCTCGGCAGCTGCAATCATCATCAGACTCAAGCCTCGCTCCGCTTCTGCTGAGCTAACTGCGCATCTAATACAGTCGGAACACCTTGGTAGAACGTGGCTTGAATCGTCCCTGGAAGCTCCATCGCCTTATACGGGGTGTTCGTGCTCATGGATGCCAAATCACGAGGCACAACAGTCCACTTGGTGGCTGCATCAACTAGCGTCAAGTTGGCAGCATTGCCTGTCGCAATCGGCTGACCTTGGCCGTAAACTCGCCCAATATTCGCTGGCGCGTGAGACATTCGGTCGGCAACACCTTGCCAGTCCAGGAGTCCCGTCTCGATCATGGTGTGGATCGCTACCGACAACGCAGTCTCCAGTCCGAGCATTCCGAAAGCCGCTGCATCCCACTCACATTCCTTGTCTTCGGTCGGGTGCGGTGCATGATCAGTGGCGATTGCATCGATGGTTCCATCGGCAAGTCCGGCGCGCAGTGCTTCAACATCCTCACGTGAGCGCAGCGGCGGGTTGACCTTGTAGACCGGGTTATATGTAGCGGCAAGCTCGTCGGTTAGCAACAGATGATGCGGAGTGACCTCTGCTGTGACGTTAATTCCTTTGGATTTGGCCCAACGTACAACCTCGACCGAACCTGCGGTCGACACATGGCACACATGCAAGCGACTGTTGACGTGTTGAGTCAACAGAACATCACGCGCAATGATCGCCTCTTCAGCTACTGCCGGCCATCCAGTCAAACCCAGTTGACCTGACAGCGGACTCTCGTTCATTTGCGCGTTCTCAGTCAGGCGCGGCTCCTGCGCATGCTGAGCGATAACTCCACCGAATGCTTTGACATATTCAAGTGCTCGGCGCATGAGTACTGCATCCGAGACGCATTTGCCATCGTCCGAGAACATGGTCACTCCGGCAGCGCTTTCGGCCATGGCGCCGAGCTCTGCCATATGTTCACCCTCAAGCCCGCGCGTCACCGCACCGACAGGGCGAACTTCGCACCAACCAGCCTCTCGACCCAAACGCCATACCTGTTCGACAACACCGGCGGTATCTGCAACTGGGTCCGTATTGGCCATCGCATGTACCGCAGTGAAGCCACCTTTGGCTGCCGCCTGGGACCCCGTGTAGACGGTCTCGGCATCTTCACGACCCGGCTCACGCAAGTGCGTGTGCAGGTCGACCAACCCAGGCAACGCCTGCAACCCAGTGGCTTCGATCACCGTGGAGCCAGCAGCGTCAAGCGACCCTGCTTTTCCTACTTCGATAAAGGTTCCGTCGGCAATTGCAATATCTGCGCTTTCGCCGGACGGGAGAGTCGCCCCTTTGATCAAGTACTTGGATTCGTTCATGTCATTGGTCACTTTCTACAGCACTGTCGACGCTGTCATCTGGGAATCCGCCAAGTAAGAGGTACAACACTGCCATTCGCACAGTGACCCCGTTGGTTACTTGATCAACGATCACCGAACGCTCAGCATCCGCAACATCGGCGGTGATCTCCATGCCCCGGTTCATTGGACCTGGGTGCATAACGATTCCCGACTCGGAGATCCGCTCGAAACGCTGACGGTTGAGTCCATAGCGACGAGAGTATTCGCGGGTTGTTGGGAAGTAGGAGTGAATCATGCGCTCGCCTTGGACACGCAACATCATGACCGCGTCGGCACCATCAAGCTCGGCATCAAGGTCATATGAAACCTTGCAAGGCCAGGTTTCGATTCCAACTGGAACCAAAGTCGGAGGCGCTACAACAGTAACTTGCGCACCCAGCGTCGCCAGCAAGATCACATTTGAGCGTGCCACCCGCGAATGCAAGACATCCCCAACGATCACAATTCGCTTGCCAGCAAGATCGCCCACTCCGCCATTGAGATGGTCACGAAGTGTGTAGGCATCAAGCAGAGCTTGGGTGGGATGTTCGTGTGTACCGTCACCGGCGTTGATTATCGATCCATCGATCCATCCTGCTGAAGCAAGGCGATGCGGGGCGCCACTACTTCCGTGTCGAATGACAACGGCATCTGCACCCATGGCCTGCAAGGTGAGTGCTGTGTCTTTGAGGCTCTCACCCTTGGACAAGCTCGAGCCCTTTGCCGAGAAGTTGATGACATCAGCAGATAGTCGCTTAGCAGCGGCCTCGAACGAGATTCGGGTCCTGGTGGAGTCCTCGAAGAATAAGTTGACGACAGTGCGGCCGCGCAAGGTTGGCAGTTTCTTAACCGGACGATCCGTGACAAGAGAGAGTTCTCTCGCAGTGTCCAAGACCCGAATCGCAGAGTTATAGTTGAGATCGCTTGCTGATAGTAGGTGCTTCATTAGGCTGCATCACCGCCAACATTGGGGGCTGCATTTGCAGACTTAACCGCTGCCGGTCCGGGACCGGCAGGTCCGGTGCTACCAACCACAACCTCGTCAACTCCGTCGATCTCCACGAGACTGACCCGAACGGTTTCATCCAATGAGGTTGGAATGTTCTTCCCCACGAAGTCGGCACGTACCGGCAGTTCACGGTGTCCGCGGTCGACCAGTGTGGCCAGTCGCACCTTTGCGGGGCGACCTATCTCACCAAGGGCATCTAGTGCTGCACGAACAGTGCGACCAGAAAAGAACACATCATCAACTAGGACAACGATCTTGTCTTCGATCCCACCGTCGGGTAGCCGGGTTGGTGCCAAGGAACGCGCTGGGCGCAACCGAAGGTCATCACGGAACATGGTGATGTCGAGTTCACCAACAGGCACTTCTACAGACTCGAAGTCAGCGATTTTGCCTGCGATTCGATTCGCCAATGGCACACCGGTTGTCTGGATGCCAAGGATGCAAATATTGTCGGCACCTTTTTCGGATTCAAGGATCTCGTGAGAAATGCGGGTCAACGCGCGATCGATATCGCTAGCGTCTAGAACTACCCGTTCACGTGCAGACACGTTACGGACTCCCTTCCTCGCCTCACGGGACGAGCGTTAAAGGTTGCCTGTGGCGGCCTAAAGATCAGCCTGAAAAAGCTAATTCTTCTTGCTGCCGGTTCCTACTAGCTTAGCAATCGCCCAAATATGCGCCAAATAGGCCCACCGCACCCGGATCTCAGTGAGCCCAGACAATTACGCCAATGGGGATCACTTTTGGCTCTCAAGTTGCAAGACCCTTGTTACGCTCCGTAACCTCATACTGAAACCGACAGCGAGAACTCACATCAGACCAGGAGAACCATGGCCACCGAATATGCAAAGGCGCTAGGTGCGCGCTTGCGAGCGATTCGACAACAGCAAGGCCTGAGTCTTCACGGTGTTGAGGAGCGTTCCGACGGACGGTGGAAGGCCGTTGTCGTCGGTTCTTATGAACGAGGCGACCGTGCCGTAACTGTCCAGAAGCTCGCAGAGCTTGCCGAGTTCTATTCAGTCCCAGTAACCGAGCTGCTCCCTGATGCCGCGCCTGCTTCCGCCGCTGATCCGCCTCCCCGCCTTGTCCTCGACCTCGAGCGCTTAGGACAAGTGCCTGCTGAGAAGGCTGGACCACTGGCTCGCTATGCGGCAGCAATCCAGGCTCAACGTGGTGACTATAACGGACGCATCTTGTCGATCCGCCAGGATGACTTGCGCACCTTAGCGGTTATTTATGACGAGCAGCCAGGCGTCCTCGCCGAACAGTTGATCGTCTGGGGTGTCCTCAACCCCGAAGCACGTCGCGCGGTTGAGTAAAGGCGAGTGAGTAAAAAGCGAGCCGAAAGAACTGCTCCAACTGCAAGCGCACCTAACCCCACTTCTATACCTGTTTCGAACAGCCTTGAGGTTCCTATCCGGTGTTGGGTGCTGATTACTCTCTGACTGTCCCTTCCCTCACCCAGTGTTTAAGTTTGATTTGTGGTCGACCCATGCGGTCAGTTTCTATGTCATGTTCTTGCTTATGTACCTCATGATGATGTTTGGAACATAACAACACCAGGTTGGGCAGACTGGTTGGTCCGCCATCGGCCCAGTGTTGAATGTGGTGCGCTTCGGTCCATCCCGGTGGCTTATCGCAGAACGGGAACACGCATCCTTGGTCACGCACGATGAGTGCCCGACGAATATGGGTGGGAATCAACCTGGTGGTACGACCAATATCCAGTGGAAGACTGTTCGGCCCCATCACCACGCGCTGAATCGTCGCATCGCAGGACAACATTTGCGCTGACGTAGCACTCAGCAGCTGACGGCCCGGACCGTTACTGGTGTGAATATACGCAGATTGGTAGTCGATCTGATCATCAAGAATCGATTGTTCAATCGTCCCGTGATCACCGCTGAGGGCCTTAGGGGCTCGGAGCCGATTCACTGGAACAGTCACCAATACATGCGGGAGTGCCCCACCGCAGGTGGGCAGATTGTCACCAGCGAGTGCTGGCTCAACGATGTGATTGACGAACGCGTCCGCACGCTGGCGAGCTGACATATTCACAGGCACATAGTCCGGCTTTCTGCCGTCACATGACTCTTCCGGCCCATCGGGCACATGGCCTACTTCACCGGTGAGCTTGTTTTGGACTCCCTCAAGATGGCTCTTGTCTCCAACGAATTCACCACCTTCGTGTGTGGCTTTATATTCAGCCGTGAACGCGGCATTTAAGACGGTCATGATTTTCATACCAGACACAAGATCGAAGAAGCCATCAAGTTTCACTCCGTCACCAAGCTCACTAATGTGCAGATAACGTCGGTGGAATGCGTCCGACTCGTCCGAAGCAGTCACTAGCGGGTCTACTTGGTCGGCCCAGGCACGCAAGACTTGCCGCAATTT
>CAUJDH010000018.1 GCA_963169225.1 Actinomycetota bacterium | reverse complement strand
ATTCGCTGGAGACATTAGACAGTTCCTTTGTTCGTTGTCACAATGTGCGCGCACGCTACATATGGGTCAAGCCGCACATAAGTCGCATTGCTCCATACCCACGACCCACCTGAGACTTCGTCAGTCACACGGAACTGACTGTCGGGCTCGAAGTCGAGCGCTTCCATGTCGAAGTAGATCGTTGCTTCGTGAGTGCCATAGGGGTCGAGTGTGCACACGACGATTACCTGATCATCACCATCGCGCTTGGAGTAGCAAATAATGTTGTCGGAATCCGTCTTGTGGAAGTACAGGCTGCGCAGGTCTTGAAGCGCCGGATGCTCGCGGCGAATCCGATTGAGCATCGTCACGTACGGCACGAGCGTGTTGCCCTTAGCTGCTTCATCCCAATCACGTGGACGAAGCTGATACTTCTCGGAATCCAGATATTCCTCGCTATCAGGCTTCACTGCAACGTGCTCGTACAACTCGTATCCGGCATACATTCCCCAAGCAGGAGACAACGTGGCCGCCAGGGTGGCACGAATCGCGAATGCGCCCGGACCGCCGTACTGCAAATAATCGTGCAATATGTCCGGCGTATTGACGAACAGATTCGGTCGCATATATGGGGAGGATTCGCGAGCAAGTTCATCCATATAACGCGTTAGTTCGTTCTTCTCGGTGCGCCAAGTGAAGTAGGTGTAGCTCTGGTGGTAACCGATCTCGGCCAGCGCGCGCATCATCGGTCTACGGGTGAAAGCTTCGGCTAGGAAGATGATGTCCGGGTCGCTCTGGCGAATGTCCGCCAGCACTCGCTCCCAGAACCGAACCGGCTTGGTGTGTGGATTGTCGACTCGGAAGATCCGAACCCCACGCTTCGCCCAAAAGCGAATTACTCGTACGACTTCTTCGTGAAGCCCAGCGGGATCACCATCGAACCAGATCGGATAGATGTCCTGATACTTCTTAGGAGGGTTCTCGGCGTAGGCGATAGTGCCGTCAGCACGCACGATGAACCAGGGTTTGCCTTCTGTCGCCCAAGGATGATCAGGCGCAACTTGAAGTGCCAAGTCGAGCGCAATTTCCAAATTGAGAGACGAAGCCTTGGCGATAAAAGCGTCGAAGTCGTCGAGTGTTCCCAAGTCTGGGTGAACCTCGGTATGACCACCTTCGTCGGAGCCGATAGCCCAAGGTGATCCGACATCACCCTCGGCTGCTTCGACCGAATTATTGGCACCCTTGCGATTGACCTTGCCGATCGGATGGATCGGCGGAAGGTAGACGACGTCAAAGCCCATATCGGCAACCGCGGGCAGGCGCTCAGCGGCAGTTGCGAAGGTGCCCGATAAGGCAGCGCCGCCTTCGACGTCTACCTGTGCGCCTTCGGACCTGGGGAACATTTCGTACCAGGATCCGAAAAGTGCTCGGCGACGGTCAACCTGCAGCGGCCACGGACCGCTCGTGGTTACAAGGTCGCGAGTAGGGTGTTTGGCCAAGAGACTGCGAAGTTTTCCGTCGACAAACTCCAGGCGATCGGCAGGATCGATTTGAGAGTTGCGTAAAGCTGTCGCGACTTCGAGCACTCTCTTCTTATGCTTATCAGGTACGGTCTCCGCCGAAGCCTCCAACAGCAGTGCGCCCTCTTGAAGTTCGAGATCCGCATCCACATCAGCTGAGACCTTGATGTCAGCGCGATGCAGCCAAGTGAGGACGGGATTGGCCCAAGCCTCGATTGTGAAGCTCCAGATTCCCTCAAGCTCAGCATCAGCAGGTATCCGAATATTGGCGATTCGATCATCCGGCTCGTTACCTGGCTGCATGATCTCGTCGGCGACCACCTTGCCCTCTGGGTCGCGCAACACCACATTGGCGCCGATCTCGTCATGACCTTCGCGGAACACGGTGGCGCTAAACGGGATGGATTCTCCGGCAGCTGCCTTAGCTGGACGGCGCCCACTCTCGACGGCAGGAGCAACATCCAAGATCGTGATGCGACCTTCTAAAACATTGGGGGCGGGCAGGAGTCCTGAAGGCAGAGATTTCCAATACTCTTCGGCCTCGATGCTGGGGGTACCTGGAAACTTAGACACAGACCAAAATTTACTGGGTTGAGGTCAGCAATGCGCAGGACAGCGGGGCAAGGGTGACTATTTCGCCAACGCTCAAGCTCGTTTGGCCTGTGGACTCACTTTGAGCGGTGTCGAATTGGAGCTGCCAGTTCTGCGGAGTAGGTGCATGGTCGGGAATCGTGAAGTCCACCGGCTCCGATGAACCATTGAGAAGGAGTAGCGATGAAACCTGTGGTGCTGCATCATCCCTGGCCGTGTTGTTTGCCAAGAAAAGACCGACGGACTGGACGTTCGGATCATCCCATTCATCGTCAGAGGTAAGTTCCCCAGTCGGGCTGAACCACAGCAAGGTGCGATGGCTGCCATCAGAGTGAACTAGTGCATCCGCATGGTCACCCTCGAGAGTCTCGGCAAAGACCTGAGGCCGGTACAGCGCATTCTCACGGCGGAGTCGAAGCAAATTACGGGTGAACTCGAGTTGTTCCTCTTGCCAAGGAGCTAGGGTCCAGTTGATCCAGGTGATTTTGCTGTCTTGGCAGTAGGCGTTGTTATTGCCGAACTGGGTACGTCCGAATTCATCGCCGGCGACGATCATCGGTGTTCCGTGGGACAGCAGCAGCGTGGCGAGGAAGGAGCGTGCGCGCGTGGTGCGTAGCGCCTTCACCTCCGGATCGGCAGTTGGACCTTCAGCCCCGGAGTTCCAAGATCGATTGGAGTCAGATCCGTCCCGATTATCTTCACCGTTCGCCTCATTGTGTTTGTCGTTATAACTAACGAGGTCATAGAGAGTGAACCCGTCGTGTGCGGTCACAAAGTTGACTGATGTGTGAGGAGCCCTGTGGGCTGCGCCATAGAGGTCACGAGAACCAGTCAACCGCCATCCCAGTTCTTGGATGCCAGTCTCGGATCGCCAGAAGTCGCGTAGGCAGTCGCGGTATTTGTCGTTCCATTCCGCCCATGGCTCCGGAAACTCACCAACCTGGTAGCCGCCCTCGCCAATGTCCCATGGTTCGGCGATAAGTTTGGTCTCGCGTAACACCGGGTCTTGGCTAACGCCTTGGACAAAGCTGCCAAACATATCGACATCGACTGGCGCCCTGGCCACCGAGGTAGCGAGGTCAAATCGGAAGCCATCGACGTGCATTTCTTCGACCCAGTAACGCAGTGAATCAAGGACTATACGTAAGCCTTGAGGTTGGTAGGTGTCAAAGGTGTTGCCGGTTCCAGTGTAGTTAGCGAAGTACCGAGGATCTTCAGAGCCGAGTTTGTAGTAGCCGGGTGTAGAGAGCCCTTTGAATGAGTAGGTTGGACCGCCTTGGTCGCCTTCTGCCGTGTGGTTGTAGACGACATCAAGGATCACTTCGATTCCAGCCCGGTGCAACTGTTGCACCATGAACTTGAATTCGTTGATCTGTCTGGTTCGTTCGATAGGCGTGTCAACAGAATCGCTCGCATGCCATGCGCTGTACGAGAGGTGAGGAGCGAAGAAGCCAATCGAGTTGTAGCCCCAGTAGTTCGTCCGGCCGGTTTCCATCAAGTGAGTCTCATCGATGAACTGGTGGATCGGTAACAGTTCGACAGCTGTGACCCCCAGGTTCTTGAGGTAATCAATGACAGCAGGCTCAGCCATAGCGGCGTAGGTTCCGCGAAGTTCTTCGGGTACGAGTTTGTTGAGTTGGGTGAACCCTTTGACGTGCATTTCGTAGACGACTGTCTGATCCCAGGGGGTGTTGGGCGCGACATCGCCGTCCCAATCAAACGGTTCGCCGCCTTGATTGAAATCCGTCAGTACCGAATACAGAACTTTTCCGGCAGAATCAAGGTCGTTGAATTCGAGGTCGTTGAGAGTGTTGTGGGCGAAAATCTCCTCGCATAGTTCGACCGATCCGCTAAATGCGCGTGCGTGGGGATCGCTCAACAGTTTGTTGACGTTGAATCGTTCACCAGATTCGGGATCCCAAGGACCATCCACTCGTAGTCCGTATCGCTGTCCCACATACCCACCGGGGATCCGTCCGGTCCAGAGAAAGTCGACGCCAGGAGTTAGGGCATATCGGGATTCTGTGCCGTCTTCATCGAACAGGCAAAGGTATACCGCGGTGGCTCCACGCGACCAGATACAAGCGTTAATCTCACCCGTGTCGATCTCATCATCGCCAGGCTGAAAGGTGACACCCAAGGGCGTCAAATTGCCGGTCGAAACTGGCATGGTTTCCGTCAACGTTCACCCTCACACTTGCCGGGACTGTAAGTGCCATTTGTTTCGCACAAAAGCCGATCCTAGCAACGCAGAGTAGCCCTCTAGTAGGCCTTTGGGGTGAATTAACTACTGAGTGTTCAAGTGGCTAGATAGCGAGGCCGATGTAAAAGACACAAGTTTTGCTGCTGTGCCTGGGGGAAATACGCAAATACCGAATCGACAAATCGGTTAAAACGGTCGGTTCGGGTTTTGCTAAAGAATTTCGGGTTTTTAGTTCTTCGCCGGGGAGGAAGCGGTCATGCAGGTACGTGAGTGGTTGGCAGCGGGTGCGGGTATTGCCGCGCTCGTGCTGGTTGCCACTGTGCCCGCAGCGACTGAGCCGGTAGAAGCTGCCCCGTCTTATCGCACGAACACCCATACGTTCCAAGATGGCAGCAAAGCGACTGTTCGTTGGGATCCAGCTCAGACGCAGGTCACTGTCCGCGCAAACCCGAATGCGTTATCCAAAAAGCGTCGTGCCGGTGCGATTCGTGATGTGAGGACGGCGCTGAGGCATCTTTCGAATGCGACCGGTATCACCTTCTCCTATAGGGGTAAGACCTCGAAGATTCCACGAGGAAATTCTTGGCAAGAATCCATGCCAGCCGAGGTCGTCATTGCCTGGACCAATCCTTCGCGGAGTGCGTACCGCACTGACAAACTGTCCAAGGCGAATGGGCGTTGGGTTGCTGGTACAGGCGGCTACAGTTTCAAAGGTTGGGGTCATAGTCCTTACACCGTGAAGAACAAGAAGACCGGTGATAACGAAACGGCCTGGAGATGGAAGGGTGCCATAGGTCGAGGTTTCGTCGTGCTCAATGCTCAACAGGACAAGGTGTTCCGGCCTGGCTTTGGCAGGGGTGTGACCCGCGGCAATCTGCTTCTGCACGAATTGGGTCACGTGGTTGGGTTGTCGCATGTGAACAACAAATCGTCCATCATGTACCCGGTAATTATCAGCCGTAGCAAAGCTGGGTTCCGTGGCGGAGATCTCGCAGGCCTGAGGAAGGTCGGTCCTGGCGTAGGACCGTTGAATGTTCCTAGCTGGGTGTGGAAGCAGATTTAGTTACCCGCGCACGTGTGTATTTCTGCATACAACTAATCTATTTGGATGACTTCAAGCACTGATTCAGGTTCGGGATTCGACACTGGTACCGAACTTGTGGAGCTAATCGTTGATGGTGCTGTTGCCACCATCAAGCTCAATCGACCCCCCATGAATGCGCTCAACCTAGAGCTTCAGCAAGGCTTCAAAGCAGCGGCTCTTGAGATCTCTAAGCGTCAAGATGTCGGCGCCGTCATCATCTACGGCGGCCCGAAGGTTTTTGCTGCGGGTGCTGACGTAAAAGAGATGGCGGATTGGGATCACAAGACCGCTTCGTTATGGACTAGGCCGTTAGCCGAATCGTTTACCGCTGTCTCGCGGATCCCGCAGCCGGTGATCGCTGCGATTACCGGATACGCACTAGGCGGCGGACTTGAGCTTGCACTCTGTGCAGACTTTAGGGTAGTCGGAGACAACGCGAAGCTCGGCTTGCCCGAGATCCTGCTCGGGATCATTCCTGGAGCTGGCGGAACCCAACGACTACCTCGTTTGGTCGGACCGGCTAAGGCAAAAGAATTGATCTTTACCGGCAAATTTATTGATGCCAATGAGGCTTTGACTATCGGGCTAGTGGACCGAGTCGTGGCACCCGATGATGTGTACTCCGAGGCGCAGGCCTTTGCCGAGCAGCTAGCCAAGGGCCCTAAGTTTGCTTTGCGTGCTGCGAAGAATGTGATCAATCGAGGCCTAGAAGTTGACCTAGACACTGGTCTTGAGTTCGAACGCGCTCATTTTGCCGAGCTGTTCGCAACCCCAGACCGTCAGACAGGCATGCAATCGTTCATTGAGAACGGTCCAGGAAAAGCAGAATTCGAATAAGCGTTAGTTACTCGACCAGAGAGATAGATTGATCACTATGGCAACCACACAAAAATCCGCCACCAAGAAGGCTGCAGCTAAGAAGTCGACAGCAAAGAAGGTCGCTCCTAAAAAGACATCAGCAAAGAAGAGCACAGCAAAGAAGGCTGCTCCGAAGAAGGCCGAGAACATGATCAAGACCGGCCCCACTGAAGTTTCATCCGATCAAGTTGAGGCCGCATTCAACGACAAGCGTCTTGCCAACGTTCTTTACCACGATTGGGAAGCTTCGACTTACGACGAAAAGTGGTCCATTTCGTACGACGAGCGTTGCATCGACTATGCGCGTGATCGTTTCGTCAAGATTGCTGGCAGCGATGGCTGGCCATATGAACGTTCGTTGGAGATCGGGTGCGGTACTGGCTTCTTCACTTTGAACCTCATGCAGGCTGGAGTGATCAAGGATGCTGCTGTCACTGACATCTCACAAGGCATGGTTGAGGTTGCTCAGCGCAATGCACGCGGTCTTGGATTCGAGGTTGAGGGCAAGGTTGCCGATGCCGAGAGCATTCCCTACCCAGACAACAGCTTCGACTTAGTCGTAGGCCATGCGGTACTGCACCATATTCCAGATGTTGAACTGGCGCTTCGCGAATGCTTGCGAGTACTCAAGCCAGGAGGGCGTTTCGTGTTCTGTGGCGAACCCACAGAGAACGGCGACTATGTCGCCCGTCGGCTTTCTCGTCTAACCTGGTGGACCGCTTCGCGAGTAACCCAGATGCCGCCATTCAAAGACAAATATGGTCTTGAGCCAGCTGAACTTGATGAGTCGTCACGAGTCGCTGCACTTGAAGCAGTCGTAGACATTCACACTTTTGCTCCTAAAGACCTTCGCAAGACTTCGATGTCAGCTGGTGCAATCGATGTTGGCACTGTGACTGAAGAACTCACAGCCTCGTGGTTCGGTTGGCCAGTGCGTACTTTCGAAGCCGCCGTCAAACCTGGCAGCCTCGGCTTCAATTGGGCTCGTTTCGCATTCAACGGCTGGACTAAGCTCGCCAAATTCGACGAGTCGGTGCTGGAGAAGGTCGTTCCCGAAGGCCTGTTCTACAACGTCAGTGTTACCGGCGTAAAGGCCTAGAACCTGTTCGGTAACCGGGATCCTCGTCAAGCGAAGTTTGTTACTTGGGCTTCGCTGCGTTGGATCGTGCGGAATCGCGCCTGGAACTGGTGGTATCTAACGCGCTATCGGCGGTTTCTATGGTTCCGGCTTCGCAACCCGCACATCATCACTGAGGGTTTTGTTTTCATCGGTAAGAATGTCACGCTCACCGCGCGTAAAAACTATGGTCGGCTGATCATAGGTCGCTGGGTTCATTTTGGTGAAGGCAATTTCGTCAATGCGCACGAAGGCACACTGCGGATCGGCGACAAGACGGTATTCGGGCGCCATAACACTGTGCAGAGCTATCTCGATGTCGAGATTGGTGGCAAAGGAATCATCGCCGACTGGGTCTACATTTGCGACTTTGACCACGTGTTCTCGGACATTCATAATCCGATCACTGAACAAGGCCTGGTCAAGTCGCCTGTGCGGGTCGGTCCAGATTGTTGGATCGGTACCAAAGTGACGATTACCCGTGGCACAACAATTGGGTCAGGGTGTGTGCTTGCCTCGAATGCAGTGGTGCGCGGTGATGTCGCACCTAATTCCGTTATGGGCGGTGTGCCAGCGAAGCTTCTGAAGAACCGCGAGGCGGAATACGCCAAAGCTGAGCAGCATCGTCGCGACTTAGAGGACATCGCGCGCAAGACGGCACGAGCGGCTCAGGAAAATCACGGCTAGACTGACCTCATGAAGAAGTCGAAGGTCTGGTGGCTAGCGCCGTTTTTGATCTTGGCCACTTTGTTCGGCCTGTTCTTCCCCATGATGTTTAGTGGCGGCAGCTCGACCGGTCAAGAATCCGATCCGGCCACCTTCAACAAATTTCAAGCTGACTTCGTTATTGACAAAGACGGCAATACCGCTGTTACTCAAACGATCGATGTCAGTTTTCCGGTTAGTCGTCGTGGCATCTTCGAGTTCTTTGATATTGCAGATCGTGCGAACCCAGGTGTGCGTTATGTTCCGACCGTCACGAGTGTGACGCGAGATGGCAAGCCGGACCAGTGGGAAGGCGACTGGAAAGACAATAAGTACTACTCGATCAGGATTGGCAACGCTAATACTTACCTGACTCCAGGGGTGTATCAATACCAAATCAAATACACGATTCCTGGTGTCATCTCTCCTGTGACAGCTGGGCAGGCGATCCAGTTCAATAGCAATTCAGGCACGGCGCCGAGTAGTGATCCTGCGGGACAGTCGGCGTTCTTTATGAACGTCATTGGCGGTGGCTGGAACGTCCCTATCCGTGAAGCGGTCGTCAATCTCACGCTCCCAAGCGCAGCGACTTCGATCGGGTGTACCGCCGGATCCGTAACAGCTGGCAAAGCCAATGGGCCGTGCGGAATTAACGGTCTTGGTACCAACAAGGTGACCTTGACGGCACGGTCGATCCCACCGAACACGGGTATGACCGCTCGCACCACGATGGATATGGCGCCTCCTGGGCAAACCGTATTGCCGTGGTCGCTGGATTGGGATCCGGTGCTTGGTCGTAGCCTACCTGCCGTCATTTTGGTTGGTTTGCTCTCGATTATCGGATTTTTGGTTGGGCTTCGTTGGTCGATCCGTTCAACAGAGAAGCAGCCGGGATTCCCGGTCATGTACGAGCCACCCCAAGGTTTGGGCCCAGTTCAGACTCACTACATCGCTTACGAAGAGATGGGCTCAAAGGCGATAACAGCAACCATGTACTACATGGCTGATAAAGGCCTGGTCAAGTTGGAGAAGCGCGAGGACTCTTCGTGGCTCGTGACCGGGCTTGTTCCGCAAGAGCAGTGGAGCCAAGTAGATGCAGGTACAAGGGCCTTCGGACAAGCCCTGGGTGTTGATCGCGAGGGTTACTGGTTCTTGGCTGAGAAGTCTGAGGCAGCAGGTAAGCGATTGTTAGCTGCGCAGACGGCATTGAAGACCGCAGTCGAATTGTGGGCAGTTGATAAGTCGTTGGTTAAGAGCTCTGCTTTCGAGAAGTGGGGTCGCTTCCTGTTCTTTGCCGCAATAATCCTGGCGGGCATTCTCTTTATTTTTGCCCCGGTCCCGTCCATGTGGGGACTGGTATTCGCGGGCTTTGCAATAGGCGCAGTTGGTGTGATGGCTACCGGCGTGGGTACTAGGCGCACTCAAGCAGGTCGAGAGATGTGGTCACGAGCAGGCGGTTTCGAACGGTTCTTATCTACGTCCTCGTCTGAAGACCGGTTCGACTTCTCAGCGCAAAAGGATTTGTTCATCGCCTACATCCCATACGCGGTGATGTTCGGTGTTGCCGACAAGTGGGCGGCCAAGTACAAGGCCTACACCCATGAGGAGCCGCCACCTGTTCCGTGGTTCCCATACGGCTACGGAATGATGTGGGGTGCCGCTGGTTTGGCTGGTGGAATTGGCGACAGCTTCGAATCTGCTTTGAACTCAGGAATCTCGTCGTACCAAGCCGCGCAAAGCAATTCCGGCTCAGGTGGTGGATTCGGCGGCGGCGGACTCGGCGGCGGTGGCGGCGGTGGTGGTGGTGGCTCCTGGTAGCCCCAATCCTGGTAACTTGGAACTAAGACTTATTGGCTCGACAGGCCCAAGGTCTCGACATCTAAACGTAGGGAAGTGAATGTCATGGTGTGGATCATCATCTTGGTCATCGTTGTCATTTTGGTCATTTTTGGTGTTGTTGGATTCAACAAGCTACGAAGCCTGAATGTGCAAGTCGATGAGGCGCTTGGCGGGATCGATGTGCAGTTGACCAGGCGAGCCGACCTGATTCCGAACTTGGTCGAGACCGTCAAGGGCTACGCCAAGCATGAGAGTGGCGTATTCGAAGAAGTGACGAAGGCGCGTGCGCAGGTCAAAGAGGCAGTTGCCAACGGAACGGTCGAAGACCGCGCAGTAGCTGACGCCGCGCTCGACAAAGCAATGGTTAACGTCAACGCTGTCGCCGAACAGTATCCGGACTTGAAGGCATCGCAGAACTTCATCCAGCTGCAGGGTGAACTGGCTAATACCGAGAACAACATCTCGTTTGCCCGCCAGTACTACAACGATGCCGTATCCAAGCTCAACACTGCAGTAGTCACACTGCCGTGGATGTTGTTCAAGGGAATGGCAGGGGTTGGTGAGCGCGAGTTCTACAAGGCTCCAGAGGGTCAGGACACGCCACCGCAAGTGTCGTTCAGTTAGACCGTCGTTCAGTTAGGTGCTAGTCGCCAACTGGAGATCAGTTTCCGATTGGCTTGTGTACGCGGACTCGATGCAGAGTCTCGCGCTTAGGCAATAACTCGTCGCCACTGCTTTTACCTTTGAGTCGACGATTGACCCATGGGCTTGCATGTCGAACAAGCCATGACACGTCGCGCTCTAGGCGCTCAACAAGGCCAAAACCGTCTTGGGGCGGGAGGGGTAGGCGCCACTTGCTGTCGCCCATACCCAGAGTTTGAAGGACCGCGCCAGCAACTCGTCGGTGACCTTCGCTACTCATATGTAGTCGGTCGGGTGCCCACACTCGCTTATCACGGAAGATTGCTTCACCCCAGAGATCGACGTAGTAGCAACCGTATTCTTCGGTTAGTCGCCCGGCGATCTGTCTTAGTGCGAAGTTGCGGTTGTCGGTTAACCCCAGAAGATTAGAGTGTCCTGACATCGGCGGGAACCCAATTAAGATGACATCTGCTCCCGATGCTCGAGTCCTTGCCACACTGTCCTCGATTTTCATGGCGAGCGTAGGCAGATCCCATCGTGGGCGCAACATGTCGTTTCCGCCGCCGACAATGCTGACTAGATCCGGCTCCATCTCGAGGGCGCGATCAAGCTGGGGTCCCAAAATATCGTCGAGCCTGCGACCACGAATCGCTAAGTTTGCGTAGGTGAACTCTTCGTCTTGAGTGGCTAAGGTCTCCGATACCCGGTCAGCCCACCCGACGTAAAGTCCGTTGGTCCCAAGGTCGTCGAGGCCTTCAGTGAACGAGTCGCCAATTGCGACAAAACGCTTCCAAGTCACCGCTATACGATGTCATATGTCGTTTTGCGTGTCCTTACGCGCTATGCTTTTGGACATACCTCGAATACAGGTCGCTGGGGAAGGTGAATCTGTAGAGGAGGTAAAGCATGAGTCACGGAACTCAAGGTCACGGAATAAATTGTGATCAATGCGGCTACTTGAACGCGCCCGAAAAGTCGAGGTGTGTTCTTACTATCCACTCCTGCCCGCGTGCCCTTGTCGCACATGTCGAATGGGCAGTGGCGGCTGTTCTCGGTCCTGGCCGAGGCTTCGAGTGGGAAGACCAAGAACTTCAGCCTGGTAATCACCGTGCAGAGATCGCCTTTCAGGCAGAACCGGGTGTCGTTGCTCGTCTTGTTTCTGATCTCAAATCGTTCCCCGGGTTGCGGTTCGATGCGAGCCAAGAGTCTGTTGGTGGGTTCGAAGGGGAGCGGTTTAGCTACACCCCAAGTCTTGGCATTCATCGAGCGGGCATGACCCCGATTGGTGAAACTCTGGTCACTGAAACCAGGATTCGTTCGGTCATGGAGCGAGCCGAATCACCTGCGGAGGCCTTGCGAGAAATTGAATTTCTCTTGGGAACACCATGGGATCAAGAATTAGAGCCCTACCGATTTGCCGAAGTCAATTCCCATGAGGTGAGATGGGTGCATGAAGTCGGTTGAGGAGGGTTCCGCCACTCCTACACAATTTACCTATGATCCCAGGCGCTGGTGGGCGCTGATCGGATTCGGCATCGCCGTTTTGATCGTCTCGCTCGACAATGCGATCCTCGCCCTTGCAGTACCGAGCCTGGCTGAGTCGCTAAGTCCTTCTCCGACCGAACTGCTGTGGATCGGTGACATCTACTCCTTCGTGATCGCTGGTCTGTTGATCACAATGGGAAGCCTGGGTGACAGGTTCGGGCGCAAGAAGCTGCTGGTCATCGGTTCAGTAGCATTCGCAATCCTCTCGGTGGTGGCGGCGTATTCGCCCACGCCAGAGGCGCTGATTCTCTCGCGTGCACTGATGGGTGCGGCAGGTGCGACTCTCATGCCGTCCACATTGTCGCTAATCAGAAACACTTTTCCTGATCCCAAAGAGCGCACTTTTGCGATTGGTATCTGGACGGCGATGGCCGCCTTTGGTGCAGGTGGTGGCCCGGTTGTTGGTGGGTTCTTGCTTGAGCACTTCTGGTGGGGTTCGGTGTTCTTGGTCAACGTGCCGATCATCGTGATCATGCTGGTGATTGGTTTGTTCTCGTGGCGCGAATCCAAAGATCCGAACGCAGGCCCGGTCGACATACTCAGCATTGTTCTGTCTCTTGTCGGCATGTTGGCTGTTGTTTGGGCAATCAAGGAGATTGCATTCCAGGGGCCTGGATTCATCGTCGGATGGGGAGCGTTGTTTATTGGGGCCGCGATTTTGGTCGCTTTCGTCAAGCGCCAGAACTCTCTTGAAAAGCCCATGATCAACATGTCGTTGTTCAAGAACCCAGCATTCAGCGGCGCGGTAGCCTCACAGCTCATCAGTATTTTTGCTTTGATCGGCTGCACTTTCTTCCTCGCGCAGCTTTTCCAGATGGTGCTCGGTGACAGTCCGATGCAAGCAGCGATCAAACTGCTGCCTGCCGAACTCGCTGGCCTCATCGCTGGACCGCTGGCTGCCAAATTCATCGGCGCATGGGGCCGACGCAATGTGATCGGTGGCGGTATTTTCGTCGGTGCTGTCGGTCTATTTGGTGTTGCTTCGACCGGTGGCGAAGGCGTGTGGTTGATCTCGATCTCACTCTTGCTGATCGGGTTTGGAATCGGGCTGGCACTGACTGGCGCCGCTGATTCGGTCTTGAGTGCAGCACCTCCGGAGCATGCTGGCGCTGCCTCTGCAGTGGGTGAGACTGCTTACGAGCTTGGTGCGGCACTGGGTATTGCGATCTTGGGAACGATTCTGGGTACTTGGTACTACCTCAACGTGTCGATCCCGGCTGGCCTTACGGAGTCGCAAGCGGCCAAGGTGCATGAGTCGTTGCCAGAGGCTATTGAAGTCAGTCACGAGGTGTCGCCTTCTTTGGCGAGCGAGATGCTGACGTCGGCCCATGCGGCTTTCAGTTCAGGCTTCGTTGTCGTATGTGTTGTCGCAGGTGTGATTTGCCTGATTGGCTCGTTCGTGGCGTTCAAAGTGCTGCCGTCTAAGTCGGAAGAAGTGCAACACGTGGCTGGTCACTAGCTGATGTCTAAGTCAATGACGCAGGCTGTCAATGGCGCAGGCGTTCGGATAGAGCACGTCCGGCATCAACAAGTTCGCCGGCGAACAGTTTTCCCGGCGTGCGAGTCAGCCGATCAATCGGACCGCTGATCGAGATTGCCGCCACGACAGATTTGTCTGGGCCACGCACTGGCGCGGAAACGCTTGCGACTCCGGCCTCCCGTTCACCCACACTTTGCGCCCACCCACGTCGGCGTACATTGCCTAGCGAGGCTGCCGAGAACCTTGCGTGCTCAAGTCCGGACTGAATCTCGGCTGGGTCCGCCCACGCCAGTAGGACCTGAGCGGCGGAACCGGCCTGCATCGAAAGGGTGGCTCCGATCGGTACCGTGTCACGCAACCCTGACGACTTTTCGGAGGCGGCTACACACACACGCTGGTTGCCACGCCGTCGATAGAGCTGGGCGCTCTCACCAGTGTCGTCACGGATCTGATCCAAGATGGGGGTGGCCAGTGTGATCATTCGGTCGGAGCCGCGCACATTGGCCAGTGCGCCCAGCTTCGGTCCGAGTGTGAACTCGCCTGCACGTGTACGAGTGACAAGTTTGTGTGTCTCTAGTGCTTTGGCTAGGCGATGCACGGTCGGACGGGGGAGTCCAGTCGCCTTGGTGAGGGCAGCCAGATTTTTAGGTCCGAGTGCTAGCGCATCGAGAACCAGTACCGATTTGTCGAGCACACCGACGCCGCTATCGACCAGCTCGAGTCCGTTATCGCTCGATCCGTTAACTAGAAACTTGCTGTCCATATAGCGATACTACGTCTCAATATATGGACAAGCAAGCTGACATTTGAGAGTTAACGGGTAACACTTGATCAAGGCACTAGATGCACTAAGTACTAAGTGAGCTAAGTACTAAAACTGGGAGAGAACAATGGGTAAGACACTTGCCGAGAAGGTATGGGAACAACATGTAGTTCGCAGTGCGGACGATGAGCCGGACTTGCTGTACATCGACTTGCACCTGGTCCACGAGGTGACGAGTCCGCAGGCTTTTGACGGACTACGCACTTCTGGTCGTAAGCTTCGCCGCCCTGACCTGACGATGGCCACCGAGGATCACAACGTTCCTACTATCGATATCGATAAGCCCATCGCTGATCCCGTGTCCGCCAAGCAGGTCGAGACAATGCGTAAGAACTGCGAAGAGTTTGGCGTCACGCTGTATTCGCTGGGCAATACTGAGCAGGGAATCGTGCACGTCGTCGGTCCTCAGATGGGTCTAACTCAGCCGGGTATGACCGTGGTCTGTGGTGACAGCCACACTTCGACTCATGGTGCATTCGGTGCACTGGCCTTCGGAATCGGCACCAGTGAAGTCGAGCACGTAATGGCGACCCAAACTCTGTGGCTCAAACGTCCCAAGACGATGGCGATCACCGTCAATGGGACTTTGCCAGAAGGCGTGACTTCTAAGGATTTGATCCTGGCCGTTATCGCCAAGATCGGTACTGGTGGCGGACAGGGCTATGTCCTGGAGTATCGCGGCGAGGCAATCGAGCAGCTGTCGATGGAAGCGCGCATGACGATCTGCAATATGTCGATCGAAGCTGGTGCGCGTGCAGGGATGATTGCGCCAGACGAGACAACCTTCGAGTACCTCAAGGACCGTCCTAAGGCTCCGCAAGGTGCTGAATGGGACGAAGCTGTCGAAGCCTGGCGTGCCTTGGTTACCGATGAAGACGCTGTGTTTGACAAAGAGGTGATCATCAACGCCGACGAGCTGACGCCGTTCGTGACGTGGGGAACCAACCCGGGGCAAGGTCTGCCGCTGGGCGCCAACGTTCCGTCGCCAGAAGACTTCGTTGACCCGTCCGAGCGCCTAGACGTTGAACGTTCGCTCGAGTACATGGATCTCAAGCCAGGAATGCCACTGCGCGACATCACGGTCGACACAGTGTTCTTGGGTTCTTGTACCAATGGTCGAATCGAAGACCTGCGTTCGGCAGCGGATGTCCTGCGTGGTCGAACCGTGGCTGACAGTGTCCGCATGCTCGTCGTTCCTGGTTCTGCTCGAGTACGCCTGCAAGCGCACGAAGAAGGCCTCGACAAGGTGTTCGAAGAGGCAGGTGCCGAATGGCGTCACGCGGGTTGTTCCATGTGTCTGGCGATGAATCCAGACAAGCTGACTCCGGGTGAGCGCGCGGCCTCGACATCCAACCGCAACTTTGAAGGTCGTCAGGGTCCTGGTGGACGCACGCACTTGGTGTCGCCTCAAGTGGCAGCAGCGACGGCTGTTTTAGGTCACCTCGCAGCCCCAGCTGATCTTGAAGGCGAATTAGTGTCGGCCTAGCGCTGGCTCCTTAGCTTTCGGTATTCGTTCAAATTTCAGACGATTTACACTTCAGACAAAGGAACAATCATGGAAAAGTTCACCACCCATAGTGGCGTGGCAGCACCGCTTCGCCGCAGTAATGTCGACACTGACCAAATCATCCCGGCCAGCTACCTCAAGCGCGTGACTCGTCACGGATACGAGGATGCGCTGTTTTCGGCTTGGCGCAAAGAGGACGACTTCGTCTTGAACCAAGAGCCATACAAGAACGCGACGGTTCTTGTCGCTGGCCCTGAGTTTGGCACTGGATCGTCACGCGAACACGCTGTTTGGGCGCTCAGCGACTATGGCTTCCGTGCCGTGATCTCGTCGAGTTTTGCTGACATCTTCCGCGGCAACTCGGCCAAAGATGGACTTGTGGCTGCGGTCGTTGACCAGCAAGTAATCGAGTCAATCTGGGATTACCTAGATGCAAATCCAGGTGCCGAGGTCGAAGTGGATCTTGAGAACCAAAAGATCACTGCGGGTGCGATTGTGGAACCGTTCGAGATCGACCCCTATGTTCGCTGGCGCTTGCTTGAGGGTCTGGACGAGATCGGAATCACCGAACGAGTCCAAGATGAGATCGATACCTATGAACGCGCACGCCCCGCGTTCAAGCCCGTAGTTTGATCAAGTCAGATTGACCTGGGCTAGACTCCCATTAGGTTTTTGTAGCAGCGTTTTTTGTTACAGCGTTTTTGAAATCGACGTTTTTTGATTAGGCGTTTTTAATTATCGGAGGAATAGTGAATAAGACAGAACTGATTGATCAAGTCGCAGACCGACTTGACCTAAGCCGCAAGGCTGCAGCCGAAGCAGTCGAGTCCGTTGTCGACTCGATTACCGACGCTGTTGCTCGTGGCGAGAAGGTAGCTATCTCAGGCTTCGGCATTTTCGAGAACGTCGAGCGTAAGGCTAAGACTGGTCGTAACCCGCTTACCGGTGCGATCATCAAGATCAAAGCCACCAAGGTGCCTCGCTTCCGTCCGGGCTCTGAGTTCAAGCTTTCGGTCAAGAACGGCAAGGTGACAGTCAAGAAGTCGGCCGCCAAGAAGGCTGCAAAGAAGTCCCCAGCTAAGAAGGCTGCGGCGAAGAAGACCACGGCGAAGAAGGCTCCCGCCAAGAAGTCGGCTACGAAGAAGACAGCCGCCAAAAAGGCGCCAGCTAAGAAGACTGCTGCCAAGAAGGCTGCGAAGAAGGCTCCAGCAAAGAAGAAGTAAAACTTCTCTAGCTTATTCAGCGAAGGTGTTCGGGTCTAGTGCTCGAGCACCTTCGCTGTTTCTATGCCAACACCAAGTTTTCTAGCGCGTTCAAGGTCGGCAGCGGTGTCAACATC